>NZTJ01000001.1 GCA_002697065.1 Methanobacteriota archaeon | reverse complement strand
CGGTCCTTAGAATGAACTCCTTGTGCACCTCCCATGCATAATCGAGGGGATTGTAAACGAGGTCGGCAACTCCTTCTGAGACCATCCTCCTCGCTATCGATTGGGAATCGTCCCTCAATCTGGAAGCAGCAGCAATGAGTTCAGAAACAGCGCGCGCCATCTACTGCTTCACATCTCCTAACTTAGCCCCTGAGACTTCTCTGAGTTTCTTGGGAGTGATTGGAAAAACTGTCTGAGGAGTTCCCGCCGCGCCCCAAACCAAGTCGTATTGCATCAGGTCCTCGTCCATCAGTATTGTAACAGGATTTGTGTGTCCGAATGGCGGAACCCCACCAACAGCGTAACCGGTGCTTTCGAGAACGTATTCAGGATTAGCCATCCCGGGCTTAAATCCGAGTATTCTCTTCAGTTTCCTCTTTCTTTCAACCCTATTGGAACCTGATGTGATCACTATTACGGCTCTATCCTCTCCGCTGAACACTATCGATTTGGCGATATGCGCTACTTCGCATCCCAGTTGATCTGCAGCGTCCTGCGATGTTCTAGTACCCTCCTCATACTTGCGCGGGTCGGGTGTGAAGCCTATTTGTTCGCATTGAGATAGCCAGAGAACGTGCCCATCCATACAATGCGCCTCGAGTATCTCGACTTATGGGTTGGGGACTAAGTAATGAGGGTGGGAGATTCCTCAACGACTGTAAGTTTCATGACTCGATTGTAGGCGGTTCGACCATGGAGTGGCCTTTCGGACCGTACGAGACGGTAATGGGTGCGATACTCCTGCTGACCATTCCAATCCAGAGAATCCTTACCAGGGATGAGCCCGAGATGAGGGTTGCACTTTCTGATCTATTAGGGGAAATTAAGGAAAAGGGGTACAAGTGGCATATTTCTGTTTACGTAATTATGTACGGATTCAAAGCCTTCATTGACCAACATAACGAAGCCATAAAACCCCGAGTCGGAGGATTCACGCACTACGTTCATGGAATCGAAGGAGAGTTGACTCTCTGGGTTCAGGAGAGTTTCCGGAACGAAATGCTTAGTGACGTGCTGTCCTTCCACTACCTATTCGTCTACCTGTTCCTGATTTGGTTCAGCCCTATTTACTACATCCTCTGCAGGGATGAGGTCATGGCCGACAAGGCCGTACTGAACTACTCGATAATTTACGTTCTGGCCGTTCCACTTTACCTCTTCTTCAATGTCGAGGTGACATCCTCATTCGTACCTGGCATGGATGCGATCATGTACCACGAGTCATGGAACCTATTCTTCTTCACTGAAGTAGACCCACTGGACAACGGCATCCCGAGTCTGCATGTTGGCCTCCCACTTGGCCTTTTGATCATCAATCGGCTGCACGTTAGAGAACTTGGCATCGCAATTTCGGAATGGCGCCATAGAGAGTTCGATCTTTTCGTAGCAGCAAATATCCCGATCTATTTGTTTAGCATACAATACCTGGGAATTCATTGGCTTTCGGACGTCATTCCCGGAGTGGTGGTTGCCATAATATGTGCACTTTTCGCCCATGGTATCCAGCCCAAGCTTAGGAATCTCAGAGGGAACGGTTTGCGGTCCCTCGCTCATCCGAGGAATATTTCTTACACCGCTGTCGCATTCTCCATAATCGGTACTATGATGCTAGTATTTGTCATCGTGGATGGTCCTGGGACCGATGAAAATGATCCTACAATGAGAGTTGGACCAGGAGATGTTAATCTCGATGTAATCGAGGTACACAGTTTGTGGCACCCGGCTGAGGTAGAGGTAAGAAATGTAGGAGTAGAGGAAGTACAGGTTCTAGTCATACATAGGGACATGGTCGGAGAACATGCCAGAGGGGGGAGCATCGACTGGTTGGCATTCTCTGATCAGGAAATTCAAATTCTTTCTCCTGAAGAGGCCTACCAGGTAGAGGTTGAGACTCCCACGGTATACGATGGGCATTATGTCCTTGTTTCTAATCAAGGGGAAGAGGGGGTTGGTGAAGTCAGAATCACGATTGAGTATGTGGATGGGGAACTCATCTGGACCGGGGTCATGTCATCCGTCCCGTCTTTCGCAATAACCGGACTAGTAGTGGGCAGGATGATCTGGTCAGACAAGGATGAGGTGTCCAAAAAGACCTCCGATGAATAGGCCAGAAACTGCTCCCAATCCAATCCAGGTCCCGATTCTGAAAGCTGGGTAATTCCCCCTCCATACATACATTGACTGAGATAGCCAAAGCAGGATGACTATGATGAACCAGACGAAGAAGATTGCTTGGGGTAGGAAAGCAAAGAACATCCCAATGTTGGCACCAATTATCAGATCTGGTTTCCTCCCAGTCGGCTCTGGAGAGAAGTATAGTAGTGGGCTTAGGATCACTAGTAGGATAAATGGAGTTGTCAGTTCTCCACCTACAAGCTGAGGAGTGTTTTGGACCACATATGGGAAGCATGCTGCGCAGAATCCGGCTAGGCTAGGTACAGCCACGGGCCAAAGAGGAGGATCGTCCCACTTCATGGCATAGCGTCCAATAGGTGTGCCATGAAGTCTACTAGTAGAGCCGGAAGGTTTTCTTTAGATTTCTCGACCTCGAAGGATTATGGCGAAGGGAGAGATAGTGTTGGGATGCCTCGCACCGCACCCCCCGCATGTTGTTTATGCGGAGAATCCGGAACAGAACGAGGCTTTCGCAGAAGGAGGCTGGGAGACACTCAGATGGGGGTACCACAGACTCGCAAGAAAACTGAAATCGATTGACTACGATGCAATGGTCATCTTCACGCCTCATTGGCAGACATACATCGGAACTCATTTCCTCGGACTACCTAAATTCAATTCAAAGTCGGTTGATCCTGTTTTTCCTAATCTTTTCCGGTTCAACTACGACATCTCAGTGGATGTAGAGTTGGCTGAGAAGATGTGCGAGGTTGCTGGGGACTCAGGGATCGTGACTAAGATGATGCGGAATCCTGACTTCAGGATTGACTACGGGACAATCACATCATGTCACATGCTCAATCCGGAGTGGGACAAGCCACTGGTGACGATAAGTAGTAACAGAAACGCGCACTACTACTCTCCAGAAGTGATGAATGAGCAGGCCAGTGCCCTTGGAGAGGCCTGTGCAAAGGCAATAGAAGAAAGTGGGAAGAAAGTGGTACTAATCAGCAGCCATAGCCTATCCCACAGGCACTTCGTAACTGAGTCCCCGCTCCCCGAGGATATGAGCAGGGAACACATATACAATCACAGCCAATACGTCTGGGACATGAAGCTTGTAGACCTGATGAGGGATGGTAAGATGAAAGAAGTGATCGACATTATGCCGGAATTCACGGAGCAGACGATAGCTGAGACTGAAGCCGGGGGGCTGACTTGGATGATGGCAGCAATGGGCTATCCGGAGTATCCTGCCGAGATTTACGGCTACCAGTCAGTGATAGGCACTGGTAACCTGATTGCCGCGTGGGACCCACTAGAGACAACTAGAGAGATTGTCCTCTGAGGTGATTAATTGTCAAATCCAGAGATTCTTTTCGGGATTTACTGTCCACCCCACCCACAGCCACTTCTATCGCCAGATGCAAGTGAGGGATATGGGAAGCTAAGAGATGCATTTGAGACATGCAGGAAAAGGATCGAGGAAAGTGAGGCAGACCTGATACTCGTATACTCGACAACCTGGCCTAGCATCATTGGCCACCAGATACAGGGGCATCCCGAGCCGGAATGGGTGCATGTGGACGATGACTTCCACTACCTGGGTAGCATGCCATACAAGTTCAAGATGGACACAGAGTTTGCTGAGAAATTCAGAGAATCTGCAGAGTCAAGAGGGCTACAGTCTAGAACGGTGTCTTACGATGGTTTCCCGATCGACACGGGCTCGATTGTCGCGCTTAAGCTCCTAAACCCGGATAACAGAATTCCTGCATGCATTGTATCCAGTAACATGTATGCAAATAGAGCAGAGACTATTGTTCTGGGCAAGTCTGCTCGTGATGCAATTGGCGCTCAGGGCAAGAAGGCAGTGGTAGTGGTAGTTTCCAGCCTTTCGAACAGGATGTTCACCGAGCATATTGATCCTGCGGAGGATAGGATCCACTCTGCCAAGGATGACGAGTGGAACAAGAAAATCCTGGAGTTCTTCGGAGACGGCAGGCTTGAGGACCTAAGTCAGCTTTCTCGAGAGATTCATGGGCAGATTAGGGTGCAAAAGGTCGTAGCATACAAGCCTGCCTGGTGGATGTCCGCTACAATGGGTCAGCACAACAACTACACAGGCGAGGTTTTGGCCTATGAGGCTCTACATGGATCGGGAGGAGCGGTTGTCGTCCTGACCCCATCTAAAGGCTCAGTAGGTGACAAGGAGTTCGACGAGGACGATGTTGAACATTACCACGGTGACCGAGGAGTATTGGACGCGGGGGCCCTCTGATGGAAGAGGAAGGAATGACGACCGATGAGAAAAGGAAGAAGATGGTTGAAGGGATCGTCTCTGCTCCTGCTGATGCGGTCGAGAAGGTTTACGACGAGGTCGGACAGTCTCTTGCGAGATCCGCTGGAGGGGCCCTGGGAGCAGCTGCTGGAGTAGCGGTTGGTGGCCCCGTTGGAGGGGTATTAGGAGCAGTAGTTGGGCGGAAGGCGGCTGGCAAGCTTACCAGCGAGGACGGAGCCTTCATCGCAGAGGGAGGCCCCTCGGCAGTAGGAGCTTACCCTCATTTACGGAGAGTGGGGGACTTGGTCTTCGTTAGCGGCATGGGCCCCCGTCAGCCTGGAACGAATGAAATACCCGGAGGACCGATAAAGGACCAGAGTGGCAATCCCTTGGAATATGACATCAGAGCGCAGACTCATGCAGTGATTAGCAACATCAGAGTCATTCTCGAAGAGTACGGGCTCGGTCTGGAAAATATCGTTGATGTCCTAGTATTCCTCACAGACATGGAAAGAGACTTCCAAGGCTACAACGAGATTTACGCTGAGTACTTCTCCGAGATTCTGCCAGCGAGGACGACAGTTTCAGTCGAAGCCCTGCCCACTTCTATTGCCATAGAGTTGAAGGTCATTGCAAGGGCGTAATCATTGGACTAAGTCCTCGATACTGTCAGAAGTACACCAAGAAGGCGATGATATGGGGTTACACCTGCTTGGGTTGCCCTCTGGAATTGAGACCCAGTAGTCCAACCCATCAACCTCTGCCGGGTAATCCGTAGAAATGCTGTGCGCACCAGCTTCAAGCGCCGCATCCCTCCTGGAAGTGTCATTGTTGTCTGCCTCCTCGCCACCACTGTCTGCCCTACTTCGTACTATGTAGCCCTCGCTAACCAATCTGGAAATATCTTCCCCGCCCCCCACCGGATCGGTGATAGAGAATATTGCAGCCTCGTTACTACCTTCTTCGGATAGGGTGAACATCCTAGCTCCGATTAATCCAGGAAAACCTTGGATGTACAGATCTCTGGCCTCCCCCCTCGCTAACAACACAAAGACTGCCTTCCCCCTACTCTCCTCCAGCATAGGCCAGCCATTTTCCTCTATCGCATCGCGAAGATTGTCGCTATCGCCCCTCACAACATCAGGGGTGATGGTCTTGTTCAGAGGCCAGAAATCGGAGATTTCACCCTCTATGTCGTCAAGAAGCCCGGAAATTTCCAGAGTGGTCGTCACATCCGCTGCTTGTTCGGGCCAATCCTTTGGCTCGACCCAGATGAATAACGGATGATGCATGGGATTCTCGTTGGACCATTCTAGTAATGTACCTAGGCAATCCTCGAATGTCGGACACGTTGTCCCGGAGTCATACTGGTTGTGGTAGACTCTCAAACCCTCTCTGAGGTCCCACCATACATCCAATTCGAACTGCCTCACTCCTTGTTGGGAAGCCTGCAAGTCAAGCGGTTGGTGAGTGTACATATATTCCCTAGTTGGAGAGAAAAGTGGTTCCACGTGGTACGAGTTATGTGTTCCCTTCATCTGAATGTGATTTATCCGAAGAGATTCTTTTTCAACCTCTTCGTCGAAGATATTGTTACCTGAACCTACCCCGAAGCACCCAGTAAGAGAGGTGACTACAAGCAGAGTAACTGTGAGCGCTACTTGCCTCCTCATCCTGATTGAATTATTGGAGAGGGAAATAACTCTTCTGAATAATTCAATGATTTGTTCCGCCGGGACCATGGACGTGCCCATGCGCCAGTTCTTCTTCGGATGCCGCCCGGACATCTACGACTTCAACCTCGAATCGTAGGGTTCTGCCTGCCATCTGGTGATTGAAGTCGGCAGTAACCTCTTCTTCGTCTATCTCGAGTATGGTGAATTGAATTGGGCCCTGATCACTGTGGGCCCCCACTACCATCCCGACTTCTAGTTCCATATTCTCCGGAAAGTTCTCTCTCTGAATCTTTTGAATAGCGTCTTCGATCCTTTCCCCATAAGCGTCTTCGGGCGCTAGGGTGAACTCTCTCTTCTCCCCTACCTTTGCCCCGAGCATTTCTCTCTCGAAGCCAGTGATCATCTGCCCATAACCAACTATGAAGACCAGTGGGTCCTTCCCCCTGCTACTATCAAATTCGCCTCCCTCTGCGAAGGTTCCAGTATAATGCACGGATGCAATTGTACCATGCTCTATTGTGTCAGTCATGCATCTTGGGCTAAGAGTGAGTATCTAACCGTTGGGTATGCAGAACCTTCAACTGGGGAGTGTGGAGCCGCCAATTCATGCGTCACTATGGCCCAGAGGACCTAGTCGGAATAGTGTTGACTCCGAAGGAAACCGACTCTGATGGTCTTGAACGGAAGTTAGGGCTATTTTCGGTGATAATAATCTCGCTGTCTGCAATGATAGGATCTGGCCTGTTCGTACTTCCCGCTCTCGCTATGCTAGAACTTGGAGGCGGGGAGAATCCACTGGGAGGAATCTGGCTGGCCTACCTAGTTGCTGCTATTCTTGTAATTCCTGGTGCTGTATCTAAGTCAGAACTCTCAACAGCTATGCCAACCTCAGGTGGCTCATACGTTTACGTCCAGAAGACATTCGGACCTCTAATCGGAACCATAGCCGGTCTGGGCTTGTGGGCCAATTTCATGCTAAAGTCTGCATTCGCATTAATCGGCTTCAAGGCTTATCTCTGGGTAATCGAGGATTTATTGGGAGTGGGCATTGATATCGAGGTGGCTGCAATTCTACTCTTGGGAATCATAGTTGGAATAAACATCCTAGGGGTTAAGAGGATCAAAAAGATTCAGATTCCAATCGTTATGTTTTCCGCTGCTTACCTATTTGCACTGTGCGCTTATGCATTAGCATACCATGATTTAGACTGGGGTGCTGTTTCTTCAAAGGACTCATTTGGAAGTTGGGAAGACGTTGCAGCTACATCCGCATTCGTATTTGTATCATACGCCGGTGTGACCAAAATCGCTGCAGTAGGTGGCGAAATCAAGGACCCAGAAAGGAATCTTCCTTACGGGATTCTCCTTTCTCTGCTTTTCAGCTGTCTGCTATACGTTACGGTCACTTTGGTAATGGCTGCTGCAGTTTCGCCCTCTGACTACATGCATGGCGAACATGGTGCTAGCGAGGATCCTGTGTACATCTTTGCTGAGGCAGTTGGGGGAGAGATGGTTGGAAAAATCTCTGCGATTCTTGCTGTTGTGACAATGACTTCTATGGCTCTAGCAGGGATTCTAGCTTCATCGAGGTTCCCATTTGCTATGTCTAGAGATAATCTGTTACCTCCCTTCCTTGAGAGTGTCCATCAGAGGTTTGGGACCCCACATTGGGCAATAATTGGGACGGGAGTAGCGATGGGTCTGGCGATAACCTTCCTCCCGGTTCATGATGTCGCGGAACTCGCTTCTGGATTCAAAATAATGATTTTCATGATCATCAATGCGTGTGTAATCGTTCTCAGGACCTCATCGGACTCCCACACATGGTACGACCCCCAGTGGAAGACGCCTTGGCCACTATACCCTGCAGTACAGTTGTTCGGAATCTTTGGGGGAGGGGGCTTGCTTTACCTGATGGGTTCGAAGTCTCTAGTCGGAGCCTCGGTGGCAATTATTCTGGGATTAATCATCTACAAAGGCTACGGAGAGAGCAGGGTGGAGGACCAGATAACTCCTTGGAATACTGCAAAGCTGATGATTACAGATGCAGATGAAGCGGAGAGACGCAGGTTATTCGCAGCCTTCTACGAGGCTGACGCGGAAGGCAATGGACAATTGGACCTAGACGAGTTCGTTGGCGCATTCAAGTCCCTAGGATACATAGAGGGAGGAGGTCCAAACATTCCAGATGACGCCATAGTTCTCTCGAAAACCAGAAATCGTCGAGGGGACCAGTTGATCGGAGATGTTTTCAGCAAGGGAGACGCTGACAAAGACGGACTGATTAGTATCCAAGAGTTTCTTGATGTTGCTCGAGAGATAGAGCCAGAGGGCTGAAACTTCGGGCGTATGGTTGAAGTCAGCAACCGTACTGGAGGTGCTGCAGGGTGAGCTATTGGTTTCCAGCAGGGCGAAGAAGGTAACTACGCACATACTCCAGGAAATGAAGCGGTCGAATGAGAAAATAGCAATGCTCACCGCCTACGACTATTCCCTAGCAAGACTTGTTGACGGTGCCGGAGTGGATGTGATACTCGTGGGCGATTCAGCCTCAAATGTGATGGCAGGGAACGATACTACTGTCCCCATTACTCTGGAGCACATGATCTACCACGCTCAGTGTGTGGTGAATGCCGTGGACAGGGCCCTGGTAGTTGTGGACATGCCATTCGGTAGCTATCAAGGCGATTCGAAGCTTGCACTGAAGAGCGCTATCAGAATAATGAAGGAGTCCGGGGGCCATGCAGTAAAAATCGAGGGCGGGAAGGAAATAGTAGATTCCGTGAAAAGGATCCTCACTGCAGGGATACCAGTAATG
>NZTJ01000023.1 GCA_002697065.1 Methanobacteriota archaeon | reverse complement strand
CCTATCTTCTTGTGATCTGTGCTGGTCAGCCAGTCTGCTAGCCATGGTGCGAAGTTATCCCAATCGAAGGCCTCTGGGTCCTTCCTGTAGAAAACGAACACTAGTGTGAATGCCAGTAGGGTCGCAGAGACGATGATGAGAACTCCTAGGACTACGAAAGGATCTGCAGCCTCCAATACCTCAACTGGCCCCCCGAGCGTGACGGTGAGTTTGCTCCACATATCTCCTGAAGTGCCTCCTCCAGCTCCGTCAGCGTTCCCGTTAACTGAGTTCACATGCAGGATGAAATCCACATTCGTGTCCGTAGCAGGCGCAGTCCAAGTAAGAGTCCAGGCGACCTGGTCATTTCCCGCTTCTGTGTGCCCAACCTCGTTCTCGTTGTATAATTGGGCTGTAGCGTCGTTCACTGCCAAGGAACCTTGGCTAGCCCAAAGGTGGAACCCACCTTGGTTCACATTCCCTTCTTGACTGGGTCCACCTTGGAAGGAGACCGTAATGTCGTAAGTCTCGGAGTAGTTGTAACTCTCTGGTAGACCCTCTATTGAGGCGACGACGGAATCAGATGGTACGGCACCATGGCAGTTGCATCCAGATTGCTGAACTCCAGAGATCCCACCGGGAAGGGATTGAGCAGAAGGAAGGGCGAGCATCGCAGAAATGACTACCAGGGCAGCGATTGCACCTTTTGTTCTACTTCTCATTATGATTCCACCTTAGTTGTGAGCAATCAGCTTGGCCGCCATGACCGAGTGAGCGTCTCCACAGTATTCTGCGCACAGGACCATGGATTCATCGGTCATCGAGTCTGGGATTGGGAGCCAAAGAGTGGTCTGTTGGCCAGGCAACGTGTCTTCCTTAGTCCCAAGATGTTGGAACCAAGGTGCATGCGTCACGTCTATAGAAGTCATGGTTGCTAAGTACGTCTCGCCCTTCTTCAGACTTAGCACGGGAACACTTCCGTAGACCTCCATTGTTTCAGTTCCTGTGTCGCAGATGCTTGTACCAAGCTCTAGGCAATCAAAGCTCCAGAACCACTGTTGACCCGTGATTTCTATCACATGGTAGCACTCTGAGGAGATTATACCGGAACTGTCCATGGTGTTATTCGAGAATTGTCCTTCCTCGCACTCATGTCCGTGAATACCTCCATCTGCGGACGTCCACATTGCATCCAGTGGGCCCCATGAGTAGTAGGTCAGCCAGACGATTAGAATGAACGGGAGGACCGTCCAAGCTACTTCTAGCCGCATATCGTCATTGTGCCTCGGGAAAACCCCGATTTCTATCTCGTCAACGTTTGGGAGCTTTTCCCCGTCCTTTGAAGTGAACCAGAAGGAGTGGTGGTAAAGCCACCCGAAAGCAAATCCTCCGACAATTAAGGACCAGAAAATATAGTGATCCCACAGGCCTGCGAAGATTGGAGTCATCACTGACATGGCTATCTCTGTATCTTCGGGTGAAAATCACCTGATAAGGGTCGCGGGTAGGTCTTCTGCCGCGGACGGTATCATTTAGTCAAAACTACTAGAAGAGAAGGCATGAGAATTTCCTCCCAGCACCTTTCAGGGGTTTCGAAATGACTGAAGATATTTCATTGCCAGATTGGGGGGGAAAGAGAGACAATATCGCAGGAAGCTCAGATCGAATTGCTCGTTTCGAAAAGGCAGCCAAAGCACTAGCAAGTTGTATTGTCAGGAACAGGGAGGTCAGTCTGGGGGGTGCCGGAATCCCAGTGGTAGTCGAGGGAACAAGGGACGAAGACACTCTCAGGGCTCTCGGATTCACTGGCACCATTGAGAAGGTTAACAGGGGTTGGGACAGATCAAGGCTAATCGCCTACCTGCATTCCGAATACTGCTCGGAACCAACTCCTGATGGCTCCCCTTCGGTGATTCTGCTGATGGACTGGGATAGGACCGGAGGTAGGATTCAGTCATCGATCAGGGAGCGTCTAATGGCTATGGATTGCCCAGTCGATGAGAATCTCCGAGATGTCCTGATGAGGGCGATGAAACCGGAGGGGAGGACTGTCGAGTCACTGCTTGCTCACGCCCCATCTCTGAATCCATTGATTGAACGGATCGTCTTGGAGATCTAATAATCTATCACTCTGGGACGGAGGGGGGCATCTCCTTCACTGAATTAAGGACAAGGTGAGTGACAGAACGCTCGATTCCCGACATGCTCAGAACGTTCTTGATTAGGTCGTCCAAGTCATCCCTGTCTTTACCTCTAGCTAGGACCATTGAGTCGTAGTCGCCAGTCACATCATAGACGCCGTAGACCCTGTTATCCTTCGCTATTTTCTCCTGTATCTCTATCAGTCGACCCTTCTCAATTCTCAACCCTATTACNACGCTCAGGNCCCAACCAGCCTTGTCCGGGTCTAGCAGAACTGTGTACCCCCTGATGACTCCAAGACTCTCCAGTCTTCTCACTCTGTTGCTCACCGTTCCCAGAGCAACCCCCACCTCCTCTGCGATCTTCCTGAGTGAGGTCCTAGCGTCTGCCTCCAGAACTCCGAGTATCTTCTTGTCCACGTCGTCCATGCCTTCACCGNGGCATCATGTTCAGATTACACGGCTCATGAACATATTCTATCTTGACTCANTAAGAAATGAACGTTTGACTAGAAATTATGATTTATTCTTCTTCTTTAGGCTCAAATGACAAGTNTCTAACGCNCCTCATGACTATTTTCTCAGACTGACTCACCATGGGNGTGACTCTGCTACCCACCCATACTGCCAGGCAGTAACCACTGGNCCCAACGAGTATACGGCTCCCTCNATCTGTANCCTGNAGTGAACTTATGTCCGACCTAAGGGGTTCTTTACCTCTGAGAATGTCGTCAATTACATGTTCATCAACATTAACGAACGGACCTGAGATTTCCTTTCTCAGTCTCCTGGCTGCTCTCGATACTGTCCTGTCTAAGCTACCTTTCCTCAGCCTGGCTGCAATCAGGCCCAAGTGAATCACCTTGAGCGGCCTCCACCTTCCTCCTGGAATCAACTCCCTACCACTCTTTCTGGTTCTTTCATTATCCCAGATCTTCCTTATTTCGTCCGAAGACCAGAGCAGGCTCTTCCCTCTCGACCACATACTTGAGGGGACGGAACCCCACACTTCTTTGAGCTCCTTTTCTCGCTTCTCATCTATCGGCTGAGGGAAAGACTCAGGATCATCAAATATTTTCTGAGATGGTACTGGGTCGAAAATCATGCTACCGTCTTCTTCCTGGATTCTCTCCAGAACGGCCAAGAAGAAACCGCCACCGCCAATCTCGTCGTTCCAGACTCTTAGACAGTCATTCAACTGTGAAGATACCGACTCTTCTTTCGTCGGTAGTAGGTACTCTTCGGATATGGATTCTTCATCCAAATCCCCTCTATCGTTCAGTAATGGCCATTTTGTCATCCCCGGTACGCAGGGAACCTCAGAAAGAGCCTCTCCGCAGGGGATCACTCTAACCTTCCCTCCAGCTACCACTCTCGCCACAACTGCTTCGTTCTCAATTGGGTCTAGAGAGCACGTCGAGTAGACGACTCTTCCGCCGGGCTTGGTTACTGCAATAGCTCTACTGAGTAGATCGTACTGCAAAGAGTGGAGTGAACGGCCGGATGATGGTCGCCATTTACCCCAGACATCAGGGTTCTTCCTGGTGGTTCCTGATCCAGTGCATGGCACATCGACTAGAACTCCATCGAACCCAGAACCTGGGACCATAGGGATGTGCCTCCCGTCATGCTGGACGACAAGCGCTGTCCTGGATGCATGCCTCTGGACGTTAGTTACCAGGGTATTCACCCTTCCACTGATTACTTCGTTTGCTATCACGGCACCAGAGTCGCCAAGATGCTCACATATCTGAGTAGTCTTCGAGCCAGGAGACGCGCATAGGTCAAGAACGACTTGACCCGGAAGAGGGTCAAGAGCCAGCACTGGGAGCATCGAAACTGACTCTTGCCGAGTGATCCTTCCAGTTTCATGGAGAGCAGTCATGATACTCTTCACCTCCCCTCTGGCTGCACCCCTTTCGAAAGGCATCTCCCACGCACTGCCAGGACCTGAAAACCACGGGATTCTAATCGCACCTATTCCAGAAAGCCAATCCTCGATCCAGTCCTTCTCTTCGGTCTTAGGATTGACTCTGACGGTCTCTGACAATCTATCGTAGGAACCTTGGAACCATCTCTCCGGTTCCTCTCTCCAATGGGACACTGCTTTCAGGAGGATGCTGTTCTCTGCTTCCAACCTCCAGTCCGACTCCCTGCTTGCCATGGCAATGCGCGATTATCATCATCCATCAAGTGCACGTCGGACTCTGGGATTTCTAATCGACTGGAATAATGGGATATTTGTCATTACGAATACCGACAACGGTTAAACCTCCCTCGATACGCTCGACCGCTGCGGCATTTGCTGCAAGGGATGCACATGACACGATTCGGATACAGAAGGAGGATCTCAAACGAGTCCTCAGAACCAACAAAGACAGATGAGATAGGGACCAAGATGAAGTTGGGAGACTTGGTCAAGAGAGCGAGAGATTTCGGAAAGGCAACGGGCCCATTGAAACCCATCGAGGCACTGATGACAGTGGACCAGAAAGAATGGACCTGGCAGGTTGTTGACAGGGACGTCCTGGATAAGCTTAGCCACAGACTAGTATTCCAGTCAGATGCGGGGCTAAGGAGAGAGATTCTGATGACTGAAGGGCTAGAAACTGCAATGGGAGCGGCATCTATGATTGTGGAACTGGACGGTGGCTGCGTCCTAATAGAGACCCTAGAACCGTAGAATTTCACTCTAGTGGCCTTGAAATAGGGACTGTGGGTGCGGTGCTTCGATGGCTAAGGAGAAGAAGGGCAGCGGCATTCAGCAGGCTGCTGGGCTGATTCGCTACTTTGACGAGGAGTCAGAGGATGCAATACAGATTTCCAAGGGCTCTGTTTACCTTGTCTGTGTGGTGTTCAGCATCGTAGTCTACCTTGCTAACGAGCCTAGCCCTGACAACAACGTCTGGAAGTGGATGTGGGAAACTCTGGGATTCTAATTCTACAGGAGTTCCCTCTCCATCGCTCCCAGTTCCGAATTCGGGTCTGCTCTCACTATGGCGCTTGAGGCCCTACTCAGAGCCCTATCTACTGCAGGCGCGTTCTTGTCTGCAAGTGCCTCTCTGGCCCTGTCAAGAGCCTCATCTGCAGAGTCTAGCATCTCATCTCCAGACTCGTCAATCCCTCTCATTTTGTGAATTGAGTCCTGCAGTCTGGAGATATCCTCGCTCATACTCTCCCTTGCTACGGAGATTAGACCCTCCCAACTTGAGGTATGCTCCGAAATCGCTCCGGATGTGGCTCTCTCGAATGCTCTTACTCGGAGAGGCTCCCAAGGGTTACGTCCCANAGATGCCACGATGTCCATNACGCATCTGGCTCTGGTTTGCAGAGGTCCTTCGATTACTATCTCGTTCAGNAAGCATTTGGCAAACAGCCCGAATCCCCAGTAGTGCCAACTTGAAATGACCATCCTGATTTCTTCCGTCNCGCATTCTAANCTCCATCTTTGCTCNTCAACTCNTGGCATCTCGGTGAATANNGGAGGGTCATGCGTACCTAGTGATCTCAGAGCTGCTCTGGCTACATCTCCCAGATACACCTTCCCAAATGAGCCCATTGTTCCGAACTGGTGCATGNTNCCCTCCTCGTCGAAAGCCATTCTTGGATCGGAGCCACTCACCTGTGCGAATAGTACTGAACGTTGGGGATTGACTCCCACTGGTCCCTTGTCAGTGTCCGCTCGCTCTCCCATGCAAACCAGAAATAGCGAGAGTGGTTCAAAGTTACGTGTACGGTAATCGCTAAGTCCCTCCCATTCCAGTGACTAATTATGCCCCGCCGGAAGTATGGGAAGCTACAGAAGGTGGTTGAGCGACCTCCTCCAGATAACTGCAGCAGGTGCAGGTCAGGGAAGCATTGCCCAATAGAGGGGCACCCGGGATATCAGGAAGGGGCCAGTAGGAAGTGGAAGGGGCCAGGGTCAGTCTCGAAGCGCAGTAACAAGAAGAACCCTGCAAAAAGGTGAGATTCAAGACTCACATCCCAACCCCGGATCGATGACTAATTCTTCTGTGCCTGATTATTCTGGGCAGAACCTAGGGAGAATACGATGTGTCGTGGATGTAGGGGAGAACTCGATTGAAATTGATCCCTACGTTGCAGACTTCTTCTTCGAACCAATCTTCCTCTCTGGTAGGTTTCCTGACTTGACTTGTACTGCGCAGGTCTTGGGACTTGACGGGGGTGAGGAACCTTTAGTGAACGTCGAGATAGTCTCCAAAAGAAGGGGCCAGAGATACGATGCTCTCAGGATTACCAGCGAGGAGATTTTCTCAAAGCCAAACAAGTTCTCAATTATTTTTGGATTTGACAGTGAGAGACTGCAGGCTCCACTACAGCTGGAAGCACAAGTAGAGGTGAGAAACGCAGGAACCCCAATAATTGCAAGAATCCACTCTGGAATGCCTAAATCTTTCGATGGAAAAGTTAGCTCAAACCTCTCCGGAGTTAACTCTACTGTGCGAAAAGAGAGGTCGATGACCTTCTGGGACTGGCCACTTAGCGAGGCGAGACTCGAGGTCAAGGCAGATCCCGGTTGGATCAGTGAGTTTGGAGAGATAGACGTGCTACATAATGGGGGGGATGGAGGTATTGGAGGCTCTGTAAGGCTCACAGAAGAATTCCAGGAGATCGATTTCAGTGCCGTTAGGCCACTGATGCTTCCCAAAGATGGCTTCCCAAGGGCGCCGTATCACACATGTGCATACATAATCATCAGAATGGGAAGAGATGGATCCGAGATTCCGGTAGTCAGCCATCTTCTGGACAGTAGGCCTTCTATGAGGGGCTCTTACGGTAAGATATCAGAATTGGACGATCGTGATGGTTGGCCTTATTTCCTCTGGAGGGGGATGCACTTCAAAGAACAACCAAAGGAAGAGAAATTCCTAATCAAGAAGGGAAGGCTGTGGGAGGGCTTCACGTATCTGGACTCGGAAATATCTGATACGATCAAGAGGGTCCAGCATGATCGATACACTAGCGTTGTGCCCACAAGAGCTTGGTTCTCCTACAAGGAAGAGGAGTTCATTGTGAACTGGTTCCACTTGGATGAGTATGGTTGGAAGGTAAACTTCTCTGACTAGAGCTCCGTTGGAATACTTCCTGCCGACTTCTCCACCATCTCCTGAACTTCATCCTCATTCGTTTCAGATTCCAGTCTAGGAGGAGGGCTCCTCTGCGCCCTGTGGTAAATCTCTCTGAGGGTCTGATCTCCTATCTCCAGGTATACCCTGGTGGTTGCTATGCTCGAATGTCCTAGAAGCCTCTGGATGGTAACTAGGTCCGCTCCCCTCTCTAGTAGGCCAGTAGCGAAAGTATGCCTCAGTGTATGGGGGCTAAGCCTGCTCTTCGGGATGTCTGCGGCATCAGCTAGTCTGTCCATCATCTTCTGTATCGAGCGAGGGTTGATTCTGCGCCCTCTGCTAGAAACGAACATAGCCCTAAGNCCGAAGTCTTCGCTTCCCCTGATCCTTCTCTCTCTGATAGGCTCCCATGATTCCATAACTTCAACCGATTTTTTCGTGAATAGTACGGTTCTATCTTTCTCTCCCTTACCACCTATCACCAACGCCGATAGGTCTTCCTTGTCTATGTCGTCAATATCGAGAGCGCAAAGCTCCGAGACTCTTAGCCCAGTATCTAGCATCAGAGTCGATACGGGCATTGCTAACGGGTCTTCGGAATCGCTGATTGCCCTTCTGAGTCTATCCAACTCTCTTTTGCCTAGAGTCTTCGGAAGAGACCGACTTCTGGATGGTCTTTGTATCCAGTCCGGGACGATGTGACCGAGCCATTTCAAAAGGTGGGTTAGGGCGGCAATCTTTGCATTAATGGTAGCTGGCTTAAGCTCCCCGAGTCCATTCATCCAAGCATCCATTCTTCCATTGTTTGGATCGGCAAAGAGGTGGAAACCTCTCACTGGAATTCTGGAACAATCCTCCCACGCAAGAGCTACTTCTCCCGGAAGAGAGGTGGTTGAAAACGCTCTAGCTGCCACGTCGTATGCTCTAATGGTGTGCGCACTCTTTTTTTCCGAGCGGAGCTGTTGTAACCAGCATTCATGCCATTGAAGCTCTGAAATCCTGTACAATCTCGAAGGCAGCGTGTCAGAAAGACCGACATCATCAGAATCGAACCTCTGGCCCAATCTCCCTCTTGGTGCGAATACCGTCTCCCTGTTTCTCCCTTCTTTGTTCAACCCTTCTCGCCTCCAGCCGCGAACGGCATGTGCATCCCTGTCCCGTAGGACGTCGGCAAGGAGGCGTATTGTGACTTGAATGCTTCTCTATCCTACCGTAGGGCGGAACGTATTGGGGTAGTTACGAAAAATCGCCGAGAGCCTCACAGAGCGTGCTCGGACTCGTTTCCTCTGGAACCGATGGGGAACTGAGAATCTCCTGAACTCTCTATTCTCTTGGAATAGAGCCCGTGAAGGTGATTTGCCACCTTCTCTGCTACGTTTACCTTGGTTGCACTCTCGATCCCCTCTAGTCCCGGGCTGGAGTTTACTTCCAGCACCAATGGCCCTCTGTCCGACTCGAGCATATCTACTCCTGCCACCTCGAGCCCCAGAGTCTCTGCAGAAAGCGTAGCAATTCTCCTCTGCTCTTCCGTCAAATCTACTCCTGTAACTGACCCCCCTAAGTGGAAGTTCGAGCGGAACTCGCTCCCATGTGCCTTGCGTCGCATCGATGCAACAACCTCTCCGCCAACAACTAGTGCTCTAACGTCACTACCGTGTGACTCCTTGACATACTCCTGTACCAGAGGCCTCATTCCTCTCTCAAGCATCTGGAACACCAGTTGTCTGGCCTGCGGCGAAGAGTTTACCAGAAAAACGCCTGAGCCATGGGTCCCCTCTGTTGACTTGACGACACACGGAGCTCCTCCGACCCTCCTAACAGCGCGATCAGTATCCTCCCATGCTCCAACGTGCGCCGTAATAGGAACCGGAACGCGAGCCTCAGCCATCATCTGGCAAGCCACCAGCTTGTCCCTACTTCTCAGAATTCCCTGACTCGAGTTGAGTACTATCACTCCGGTTTGTTCGAACTGCCTGACTATCGCAACTCCTCTGCGGGTGATGGAATAGCCGATTCTAGGCAAGATGGCCTCGCACTCTACGGGCCATCCCTTGTGGAACACTCTTCCGCCGTCCTCATCTACGACGATGGTTAGCGCAAGAGGATCGATGATGTCAACCATCCATCCTGCTCTCTCTGCCTCTGTAGCCAGCCTTCTGGTACTGTACAGCTCTGGACCTCTGGAGAGTAGTACTAGCCTTGGCTCCATGTTCTGCGCCGCCCAAAAGACCGTCTTCAACCCTTTCCCTCGGGAATTCGTTACTCTATGCCGAGTGTGCGTTGGAGGGCTCATGAAGTCGGAGAGATTGAAAGCCTCAGGGTGGGACTGAGTCACAGAGCATGCCCGAAGACGATTCAATTGACAGAGAGTCGCTTACCTCGAATACGGTTGCGAAGCTTAGGGAAATGTGCAAGAAGAGGGGACTACTTGTCTCGGGAAAGAAATCGGAATTGGTAGATAGAATACTTGAGGATGCAGGGGTGATTGAGGAGCCTGTAGAAATTTCCGAAGAAGACGATTGGGAGCAAGAGGACGCTCTAGTCATGGATGAAGAACCAGATGATACACGAGTAAAGGTGAATCAGGTCCTATCTAAAATCGATAACATCGTGGAAGCCGAGGTTGTCGAGGCCGAGGTCTTAACAACGGAATCTGAGATATCCGGGGATGCTGAATCGGTAATAGTGGCAGAGGACGACCAGCCTTCTTTGGTCATCTCTATGCCTTCTATTTCTTCATTGGGGGACAAATGGAAGGCCCTAGCAGCGATCATAGTTGTGGTCATCCTNGTGGGGGCAGCAACTANCGTTTTCCTNCAACGTAGTTCGGGTTTCGAGGTAGCNAAGTTGAGGTATGGNGATAGGATGGACTTCCAGGTAATCGACTCGAGAATNAGCATAGACGGGGAGGAGATGCTCTCTGTGGTGAGGGACTCTAGTGGTGGGATTCTTGAACCGGCATGTGGGGAGGTGTCGATGGATATGGGTGGTACTGGTTTGGTATCAGTAACCGAAGGACCTAATTCGGGAGCAGTAGAAACTACAGATAGCCTAGGGAGAACAGGTTTCTTGTCTGCAGAGAAGGGAATAAGACTCGATCTAGACGTTGATTTCGAGGGAAGAACNTGGAGGGACGANGCGAACACAGACTGTGGGAATATTCGTTGGGTAATGTCCGGAAATGACCTGAGTATGGAGTCAACCAGCTGGGTGGANCTGGAGAAGACNGAGGTGAAGAGGACCGANACCTCAATCTCGTTCAGCGACGTGGATTCGGTAACAACGAATGCTAGNACGGTAACCTACGACTCTGANGGAATCGGAGGTTTGGGTGCTCTCTTNCCCACCCTTTCCTTTCCACTAACCCCAATTGAGCTACACGAATTCTTTGGAGAGGCCGTGATCAAGGAGGGAGCGAGTTCTTCCGATCCAGATCTAGGCTGGAATTCCGATTGGAAATGGGAAGTGAAGAAGGAGTTCAGGGATGATACTCATGGTCTAGTGTATCCTGTTTATCTTGATCATGAGGAAATTGGAAGGTGCTATGGGCATGCTACAATTCTACTGCACCTGAAGGATGGGAGTCCTTGGCCTGTCAAGCAGGTTGCTGACATAAGGCTGGACAAGGAACTCCAGACAAACGATTGCGACTTCCTAGTTAGCACCCTATCGGATGAACTCCTGCCCGAAGGAACTCTCAGTATTAGCATGACATTCTCCAGAATTTCTTCTACTATCGGAAGTAGTGAAATCGATTGGGAAAGGAACTATCCAGGNAGTCCCGCAGATGGTGAGGATAGGCCAGGCACATCAACAAAGANGAACTGGGTTGACTCCATGTGGGACGAAACAGAAATNAGACAGTTCGATATGGAGGAGGCAGTAGCTTGNCTCAAATCTAGATATCCGGATACTCAGGCAACCTTGGCTNTAGAATCTGGAGGATATATCTGGAGGGCCTCTTGGTCGAGGCCTACTTCNGAACCGGAATGGAACATGTCTTGGGTTGACGATGACGATGACTCTGGTTGGCTGGTACTTCGGAGATCATCTGAAGGCTGTGAGATGATTTCAACGGGCTCTAATGATAGGGGAGAGGTGACTTGGAATAGAGACTCTATCCCTAGTACTCAGACTCTCTCTTTACTGGAATCAAGGATTCTGGAACCCGAGAGGTATCCCGACCTGTCTCCATACATCCAGTCCGGAGAATCTTGGAACCTCCAAGCTGAGGTTGGTTACAGGCTGTCCGTCACAGAGGATAATGAGGTCCTGAGCCTCCTTCCAGGTGATTTGGGAGATGGAAAGGTAACAATGAACGCAGTTAGGGAATGGGAAGAAGCCGGACGAGAAATGTCAGTTGATTTGGCCATGGACTCGGAGACTGGAGAGATGGTAATTTGGTGGCTCATCGACAGACCTAGCGAGTGATAAAAATCACCATCACTGACCTTCTGTCAAGCGTCATATTCAACACATCATTGACTGCCGTTGACCTAGATGGCTTCGAAGGACGGTGACCAAAGTCTTCCAGAAGTCGGCAAGGCTCCACTAATTATCGATGTCGAATTCATGGAAGAAGAGGACGAAACTCTAGCCGAACCTCTTGACTCAATCGAGGAAGTCAGTTTTTCGCGGACTAAAAGCGCGATGGAACTCCCAACTTCCCTGCCCACTCCCCCAGGGAGGGGCAGAGTAGTTACCGTGATTAATCAGAAGGGAGGGGTGGGCAAAACTACCACAGTAATCAACGTCGCAGCTCAGATTGCGCTTAGAGGGTTCAGAGTNCTGGTTATTGACTCAGATTCACAGGGNAACTGNGCCACAGGTCTAGGAGTGGATAAGAGCAAAGTCAAGAATACCACAAGGGACCTAATCCTTAGTCCAGAGACAGCAGTAGACTCCAGGCATGCNACTGCCGTAGAGAANCTACACATCATAGTCGGAGACAGGAGCCTTATCGGACTAGAGCAGGAGATGATGAGACAGCTTGGAAGGGAGAAGAGAATGAAGGAGGCACTTCAACCACTTCTANCACATTACGATCTNGTTCTAATNGACACCCCTCCTTCACTAGGTCTGGTAACAATCAACGCACTAGTGGCCTCTGATGGAATTCTAGTCCCTGTCCAGACGGAATACTTCGCTCTTGAGGGACTAGCTTTGCTATCAGGGACCATCAGAGAAGTAAGGAGCCTACTCAACGAGAGATTAGGAGTGGATGGAGTACTGTTGACGATGCACTCCCAGACACTTCTGAACAAGCAGGTTGCAGGAGAGATCTTGGAAAACTTCCCTGACTTAGTCGTCAGGCCAGCGATCAGGAGGAACGTAAGACTCGCCGAGGCACCGAGTCACGGGATTCCTATCCATCTACACGATCCTTCTAGCCCTGGCGGTAAAGATTACCAGGATATTGCAACAGAGCTTCAACACAGATGGAGTCTGTGAATTATGTCTAAAGGTGGTCTTGGTAGGGGTCTAGATGAGATATTCTACAAAACTGAAGGCCCGGACCTGTCGTCTTTCGTAACCGAGGAAAGGATGCCAGACTCCCCCAAGGCAGCAGTCATCTGGATGATCTTCGGAAGCATCTGCTTTGGGACCATGAATGCATTAGTCAAATGGACTAGCGACCACACTGACGTTTGGATGATAATCATGGTCAGATCAGCCGTTATCGCCTTTGTAGTTGCAGCCTTCGCCGCCTATAATGGAATCAGCCTGAAGGTAAACGATCGCAGGACCATGTTGCTTAGGTGCGTAGTAGGGCTGATTGCCATGATTCTCTACTTCACCGCACTTGGAAGGATTCCAATTGGTCAGGCTGTAACTCTCCAGTACACTGGTCCTCTATTCGTTGCTCTACTTTCTGGGAAGATATTGGCCGAGAGGGTTTCCCCGTCGGTGACAACGCTGGTACTGACCGCTTTCGCTGGAATTGTTCTAATTGTCTCTCCTGAGTTAGGAACTGTAGATCCTAACGCTCTTCTTGCTCTAGGTTCCGGATTCTTCGCTGCATTGGCATACATGTACGTCAGGGAACTCAGAAACACCGACTCCCCGGCTACCGTCATATTCTGGTTCGCAGTCTTCTCCGTTGCTGGAACCATAGTCCAGTCCGTACCAAATATCTTCGAGATTGACTCAAACACTATTGCAGCTCTAGTTGGCATCGGAGTCGGTGCCGGAGGGGGGCAATTAGGAATCACCATGGCATACCATAAGGCCAATGCTGCATGGGTTAGTGCATTTTCCTACCTTACGGTACTCGTTGCAACTTTCTACGGCTTCGTCCTATTCGGTGAATCTCTTTCCCTCGCAGATTGGCTGGGAGGTGCATTGGTTGTGGGGTCTGGAATCGCACTTGTCTTCGTCTTCCCACCAGAAGAGAATAGCGAATCAGGAAACGCTTCCTAGGGACTGGATTGTTATTTCTCCGCCCATGCTTCCGTGGTTCTGACAGTAGTAGTACAGAGTGTCAGGTGCATCCAATGGAACTGTGAAGGTCATTAGGCCGCTCGACCCCTGAGTCCCCGTATACGTCACGCCTTCAGTGTACTGGGTTCCTCCTCCATGAGTCCCATCACTAGTGGTAGACAGTCTGAATGGGTGTGCGGAGTTACTAGAAGCAGATTGGTCAAAGGTGTAGGTGAACCCCCTGTATAGTGTTACATCCGCCTGTTGAATAGAATCAATGTAGAAATCCATACTCGAAACGGTGACTGTCATCTCCATCACCACGGGCATTGAACCATCTGCGCCATCTGCGCCATCTGCGCCATCAGAACCATCTGCGCCATCAGTCCCGTCTACACCGTTTACTCCATTGCAGACGTACAAGGTCTGGTCTACCTCAAGTGGATCAAGATTCCCGTCACCGTTATCATCCATCCCTATTCTCACAGCATTTCCGCCCATTGGGCAGTTTGCGCTTCCTGTCGACAATGCAGTGCTGTCGATGAGTGCATAGAGTCCATCAGCACCGGGAGGNCCCTCTGTACCGATNGGNCCCTCTGNACCAGATTCCCCNGNCGGGCCCTGTGGTCCCGAGATNTTCCCCAGATCTATCCATTCGGACCCACTCCAGACATGGATGTGAACGGTCGAGTTAACTAGGAACGCNTCTCCTGATTCTCCGATGTATATCTCTCCCAGNTCGGTGGTTTCCTCCACGGTTCCAATAATTGTGAAAGAGGTNCCATCATCNCCGTCAGCCCCGTCAGCCCCGTCAGCCCCGTCAGCCCCAGGAGGNCCAGACGGACCTATCGNNCCANCTNCTCCGTCAGCACCTGCAGGTCCTGCTGGCCCTANCGANCCNTCTGCTCCGTCNGNCCCAGCTGGNCCCTGAGGCCCAGNGGGCCCAGTTAGTTCGATGGACTGCCATGCNCCGTTCGAGCATGCATGGAATCCTGACTCTGAAGATACATAGTAGAGCCTTCCGTCGGTTACGATATCGCAAGTTGGAAGATCCGAAGAACTCTGGACTAGGAAAACGCTCCAGTCTTCCAATTCCTTGGGCTCGTCATCCANTTCCTCGTCAGTTCCGGAGCAACCGGATAGGACAGAGGCGGTCATTAGTAGGGCTAGCAGAATCGCTAAGGCATTCCTTCTGTTGCTCTTCATNGAACATCCTGAAAATCTGAGATACTTAATCAATCCCAGAACTCGGACACCTCTTCGAGCCNCTTCCTTTCCAGATTTGGTANCCTTGCATCCTCTGCTGGATAACCAACTGGNAGCAGCAGCATTGCNTGCTCATGCTCTGGGCGTCCTAGGATTTCCCTAAGGAANCCCATNGGNGAAGGAGTGTGGGGNAGNGTCGCTANNCCCATNTTGTGAACTGCTGAGATGAACATCCCAGCAGCGATCCCACAGGACTCTTGAGAGTAGTATGTGGGAGCCATACCCTCTCCTCTTTTCCTCTTTGATTGTCTGAATAGTACAACAACCCAAGGTGCGTCTGTGATGTGCCTCTTCACNTGGTCTGTTCCCAGAGGCGATAGGACCTCCTCCCACTCTTCCGGAATTCTGTCTTGGTAGAATCTTCTCTCTTCTTCTTCTGCCGCCTCTCTTATCCTTGACTTCAGTTCGNTGTTTGAAATNGCCACGAAAGTCCAGGGTTGGAGNTGCGCTCCTGAGGGNGCTGTNCTGGCAGTCCTGATTGCTAATTCTANCAACTCNCTAGGTACTTTCTTGTTGGAGAAGTGACGCGTGGTCCTCCTTGAGTTCATTTGGTCATAGTAAGATTTCGCAATTCGAAGCATCTCTNCCTCTTCNACCTCCGNGTATTCAAGCGGGATGAATCCCGGCTCAACATCGCNNTNACNCATGAGNCCACTCATTCCCGTCTNGCCATCAAGGCTGCCATAGNAGTNGATGCAATGAGCAANGAAATAGTGAAACCNGGAAGGGCACTATCNCCCTCCTCTTGGCAGTANGTCTCNGANCCCCCCCANGTNCCATTNTCNAACCAGCANTCGGACCAGACTCTCCAACCGAANCCAACNTCTGGNACATGGGACTCAGAACCGTTCTCCATCTCGANTATGAATTTCCAGTTGATGTATGAGTAACCGGGCTCAGTATCAATATGAGATTCGAATGATCCATCACCAACTAGTTCCATCCGACTCTCTTGAGGGGGGTAGCAAACCCCAGAGTTGATGCAAACTTGGGTGATCCATCTTATTTCAGAGNCGTTAGCCCCATCATCCATCACCAGATTCAAACTAAATTCGCCATCAGAAGTNCCNANTCTGGTTCNCATTACATCGTCGTAATTCAACGCCTTNATNCTGGTACCTTCGAGAGAAATCGANTCATTGACGCCTCCTTGCGACGCGCTGACCGGCAAAGATACCAGACAGACCAGTAGAAGCGCCCACATCCTTCGCATGTTTTGCCGTATATCTCATTGCAAATGAATGCTGACCACTCAGACTTCAAGNTTCCAGAGGTCATCGCCAACCCAATGGATAGTCGAAATCGCCTTCCCCTTGGTCATCGACATCATCTCCTCTCCATCCACAATTGCCGTTCCAGTTGCTATCGGCTCTCCAGNCTCTTGATCCCTTATCCAAACGAAGTCTCCCTCTCCTAGGGATGGGTCCGCTATGTGGATACCCGCTCCCATNCANTCCGCTCCGTTCCTGAGAAATGGAATAGCTCCCCCGTCTACCGCGACCCAAGATCTCTCGACGTTCCANGCAGAAATTCCTCTCAGTGTGGGAAACCACCNCATCTTCCCNCGTATCTCAATTCGCATGGCCAGGGGGGTCCTATCCACCAGGATCANATCNGTCTCCTGATAGTGGGCCTGTTCTAGGAATCCTGTAAGGTCTACTTCTCCTTCCAGCCAATTCCCAATCTCNTCGGCAACCNCNCGAATCTGCTTGAGTCTGACCGGAGTNCTCCTCCTAAGCCTCTTGTCGACCATGAATAGCCGANCACAGGTAGCCGCAAGAACATGTCGAGCGCACAGTTGAAGCGCAGCGCCCGCAGCGCAGTTCGATGCTTGCCATCTGCCTGGACCTCGAGGGAGTACTTATCCCNGAGATTTGGATNAATGTAGCCGAAAGGACTGGAATAAGCGCACTAACTAGGACAACCAGGGACGAGCCAGACTACGATCGTCTGATGAGCTACAGACTCGGAATCCTTGACCAAAATGACATCAAGATAGATGACATAACATCAACAATTGGATCTATGGAGCCAATGGNGGGTGCAATAGAGTTCCTCGAATCNCTAGAGTCCCGATGGCCNACACTTATCCTGTCAGATACTTTCTCTCAGTTCGCTAAGCCGATGATGGAAAAGTTGGGGAATCCCACGCTCCTATGTCATACTCTGTCGATAGACGAAACCGGTAGGATCGAGGACTGGAACATTAGGTGCGATGACCACAAGAGAAAGACAGTCGAGTCGTTAATCGAGATGAACTACCAAGTCATATCGGCAGGAGACTCATACAATGACACTTCCATGCTATCCTCTTCCAGCGCTGGTATTCTGTTTAACCCCCCTGAAAATGTGATTGAAGAGTTTCCACAATTCCCTGTTGCAAGAGATTATTCGGAGCTGATTAATGCCATAGAGTCAGCCGCTACTGACCTCGGCGAGCTATGGAATTGAGCCAATTACGACTCCAATCGTTTGAAATAAGGCTGGTAGGTCGGCGAGACGCATGGCGAAGTGGCATGGCATTTCTCGCAGAAAGCCTACAGGTGGACGCTTGAAGCGTCCGAATAGATACAGGGGCAAGAGGAGGACGGAGGTCGCTAGCGAGGAGCAACTAGCATACGTGGGTGAGTCCGACGCTCGCAAGAACTATCGAAAGAGGGCTGGATCACAGACTGTTCGAACCCTCTCAGTCAATCAGGTGAACGTCAACACGAAGGATGGTAAGACCGTAAGGGCCACTGTCAAGAACGTAGTCGGTAACGATGCGGATCCAAACTACATCAGAAGGAACATAGTGACTAAGGGTGCGGTTCTGGAAACGGATCAGGGCCTAGTCAGAGTAACTAGTAGGCCGGGTATGCATGGAGTAGTCAGCGGCGTCCTCGTTGAAGAATGAGCGCACGAAGCCCTCAAGTCACACGTCACTCAGGGGTAGCGTGTTAGTATGGCGGCAAAGCGGGACGAGATGACCCTGTGGACTGGTTACTTCGACGCTAGGCTCAGTCGTTCGAATGGGAGACGGGTCCCCAAGCAGGCAAGTATCTCGAAACCTACTCTGGAATCGGTAGTTTGGGCTGCTCGCAGTGCAGGAATAAGGAAGATGAGACAGGAGCCAGAGGCAAGCCATCCATCTAGGCCTCATGCCAAGGAAGGTAGGTTGGTTATGCCCCCAAGTCACGTCTTCGAAGTAACTGGGACTTCTAGTAAGGAAGGAGCCATGCAGGCAATAGGTTCAGCACTCAACAGGAGATCCAAGGAGGCTAAGGAGCAGGGCAAGGAAACATCCAGAGGTCCAGCTAAGGGAGATAGAAGGAGAAGAGCCCAGAGGAAGTCGTTCAAGCACAGAAAGAGCACACAGAGGAAGAAGAAGTTCGGCCGGAAGTGAAGTCTTGTTCAAGATCGAAGAGGCATCTCCAGACGTTGAGACCTTCCTCAGACTCAGGGCTGGAGCAGGGATGAGCCCCAGATCTGTTAGAGGTGCTACCAAGGGACTTGGGCAGGAACTATTCTCAGTCATCCTCAAGTTGGAGGAATCAGATGAAATCGTCGGAATGGGAAGAGTGGTCGGTGATGGCGGTACTATTTTCGTGATTTGTGATATGATGGTGATTGAGAGTTTTCAGAAAAATGGCGGGGGGACTATGATCATGGATTCAATTATGAGATATCTGCTTGAAGAGGCTCCTCCCAGATCATACATCAATCTCATGGCAGATGTGGACGGATTCTACGAGAGGTGGGGGTTCGAGCCCTCACTCCCTCGCTCAAGGGGAATGGTATTGAAGACTTAGTGTCTTATTCCACTGTCACAGTCCAGCCGAACTCGTCGGGAGCACGCCTCTGCTGTATCTCGGTCAGCGATTGGTAGAGTTCCATCGCGATTGGCCCTACTTCTCCTCCGCAGTACTCGACCACTCTGTCTCCGTGCTCTATCGTTCCTATCGAAGAGATGACCGCTGCAGTCCCAACGCAGAAGCACTCGTCAGCTTCCATGGCATACTCAACGTCTATCTTCTCCTCCCTGACCTCGTAGCCCTTTGACTCAGCCAGCTCCATCACCGACGATCTCGTGACCCCGGGCAGAATCGTACCTGTGAGCTCCGGTGTCGAGATGACCCCATCCTTCACGCAGAAGAAGTTAGCAGCCCCTACTTCCTCGATGTACCTGTGGTTGACCGCATCGAGGTAAATAATCTCCGAGTAGCCCTCTCTCTTTGCCATCTGAGACGGAACCATCCCAGGAGCGTAATTGCCTATCGCCTTCACTCCTCCCGAACCTCCTGGAGCAGCCCTGTGGAACTCGTCCGAGACTCTGAGCGAGGTTGGGGTAATTCCGCCCTTGAAGTATGGTCCGACCGGCGAGACGTAGACTAGGAATGTGTACTCCGGAGCGGGCGCAACCCCCAGTATCGCACCGCTTCCGAAAAGCAGTGGTCTGACGTAAAGTGCGCCCTTGCCCATAGGGGGCACCCATCTGGAGTTTTCCTTCACTGTCTGCATTATCGCATCGAGGAACATATCCTCTGGAACGGGAGTCATCCCGAGCCTTCGTGCGCCGTCCTGTGACCTCCTCGCGTTGTCCAGAGGCCGGAAGAGAACTATGCTACCGTCTGCCGCGTACTGTGCCTTCATACCCTCGAACAATCCCTGGCCGTAGTTGATTACTCCAGCAGCAGGAGACAGGCTTAGGTTCTGGAAGTCCTGCATCTTCCCTGGTCCCCACTCATCGCCTTGCTTACAGGTGGCTATGTACATTCGATCAGTTTTCGTGAAACTGAAAGTGAGTGAGTCCCAGTCTATCTCTGGAAAACCGTCTTCAGNCANCGCGCNCACCCCGATTATNGTGCAGGGGACCGCCTCGGCTTTCAACGGTTCCGCTGGAGACCCCCCCGGCATGGTTATGGCCCCTCACGATTACGTAGGGTAAGGCAGTCGGTCTGAGTGCGGAATGCGGGTGAAGTCATGCAGTGGGAGGATGAAGTCTGCATCGTTTCGGGAGATAATAGAGCATGGCCAGAAGAGCCAAAGACGGTAATCGAACTGTGGTGTAGGTCTAGATCAGGACACTCGTCTATGCTCCTAGTAAATGGCCTCCGACCTTATGTCGAGATATCTGATCCAAAATCAGATGGCAGCAGAGTTGAACCCGAGTCTCTGGNAAACGTCTCTTCCGTGAGGGANGTTCAGGGAGAGCCNGAGTCANGTGGAATGAAACTATCNCAAGACGGAGTNGTTAGGCCTCACTATCGAGTCTACGTCAGAGACACCACTAAGGTCAGAGGGGTGAGGAAGGCACTGTCCGAGCAAGGATGGAGAGTGACCAGTGCGGATATCCTATTTTTTCAGAGGCTCCTTCTAGATCTAGATCTAGGNCCTCACATTGCGATGAGTGGAGAAGTACTCTGGGCAGGNNATCGGGCNCCCGAGGAAGCAAAGACTCCCGAGAATACCAATCGGGAGACTGCCGAGAAGAGGATAAAAGAANTNGGAGGNTCGGGAATATACCCTCTCGACATGGTGNTATCTTGTGACCTCAGTGGNNTGAGCAGGACCGAGCCGTTCCCAGCNCCCTTCGTCACCATGTCTTTCGACCTCGAGACGAGTATCGCGGACAACACGATATTATGCGCCGCAGCTGTGGTGGACAGATACGGAGAAAGGAAGGAATACCCGATAACTGGTGCCGAGACCGAAATATTGGAGCGACTCACAGAAGTGGTCAGAACAGAGGATCCCGACTTCATAACTGGCTACAATATCGATAACTTCGATCTTCCTAGGATGGAGGAGAGGTCTGAGTATATCGATACGGAGTCTGAGATGGACCGGGCGACTCTTCTAGGATGGGGCAGAGTCCCAATAAATGAGACAGAGACCAAGCGTGGATGGAGGAAGCCAGGTAGAATTTTTCCAAACAGGGAGCAGAACAGAACCTGGACGATAAAGGGTCGAATCCCTCTCGATGCATGGTGGCAGGCAAGACAGACCCTAAGGCCTCAGCGAGAGTCCCTGAGGTATGTATCGCAACTCCTGTGGCCCGATGATGAGGAGATGCAGAAGATGGATATCGATGCCAGCAAGATGGATGAGGAATGGGCCTCCAGACCGGATGAGGTACTGGAATACTGTGTGCGCGATACAGTGCTGCCCCTAGACATACTGGAGAAGATGAAATCAATAGCTAGGAAGGAGGCTCTAGCATCGGTTTCTCTGACCACTGTAGATATTGCAGCGACCAGTACAACTAGCCGTTGGATAGACTCACTAGTCATTCGGCTAGCGGATAGGAGCGGTGTTGCAGTTCCGAATACTAACCAAGGCCCAAGGAAGCAGGATAAGATAGCCGGAGGTTATGTNCATGAGGTTGATCCNGGNGTCAAGCCTTGGGTAGTAGTTCTTGACTTCAAATCGATGTATCCCTCGATAATGATATCTAACAACATATGCTCTACCACCTTGGTTCGTGATGGGAGCGAAGANTATTCTCATAGCGTATCGCCAGTCACAAACACAAGATACATCTCCAAGGATGAGAGGCTAGGCCTAGTTCCACAACTCCTCCAGGATCTGATGGATAGCAGGGATAGGCACAAGGCAGCTCTCGAGAAGGCGAACGAAGAAGGTGATGAAGCCGAGGCCTTCCTTCAAGATCAGTTNCAGTACGCTGTAAAGATCTTGATGAATTCTTTCTACGGAGTCTTCGCATCGAACTTCTACAGATTCACTCATCCGAGCCTCGGTGCGAGTATCACGGAGTGGGCACGACATAACATCAAGGAGATAATCTCCAAAGTAGAGGAAGACGGAGATGATGTGGTGTATTCCGACACCGACTCAATTTTCGTAATCGCACCAGTCGAAGAAGCTCCCATGAACAAACCATCGGGAGGCGTGGAGCTTGAGCGTTGGGAGAAAGCAAGGAGCTCGACCCTCGAGTTTGGAANGTCACTAGCCGAACGATTTACCAGAGAGGGAGCCGAACTCGAGTTCGAGACCGCACTCTCTTCCTTCTTCAGCCATGGAGCGAAGAAGCGCTACGTAGGTAGAGTCGTATGGCCCAGAGAGGAGATGCTGATTAGAGGGTATGAGGTAAGACGCACCGACTCCTTCCAACTCCTCTCTGATACGATGACACAGATGTTCGAGATGATACTGGATGGAAACGAAATTGGTGCTGTCGACATGACCAANTCTGTAATNGANAGAGTAAAGGCCGGAGAAGTAGAAACATCTCAACTTGTAATCAGTAGGTCCTGCAAAGGGAAGTGGAACAGCAAGAAGGAGGAATGGGACTTCAGTGTTTACAAAAATGAGGATGGACTTCCTTACGTCAGAGCGGCCAAGCAGAGGATTGCTGAAGGTCTACAGTTCACTCCTGGAATGAAGGTAGGATACATCGTAACTGAGCCTGATGAGGGTGAGAAGAAGCTAGGGGTAAGGGCATGGTTGGTAGATGAGATAGGAGGGGACCCACCCGAGTATGATAGGAAATACTACGCAGAGCGACTCGCCAAGTCACTAGGNCGAGTCACTGAGGCCTTTGGATGGGACGAAAAGAACCTGCTCAAGGGNAATAGACAGAGTAACTTATTCGATTTCTAGNATATCCAAGGAGCCGTAGGATTGATTTCACCTCACTGTGGCCCAGACACCAGAATGGCAAGGACCAGAGACCTAGCATGCCTGATGGTGATGGTATTTCTAACTCCAATGCTGGCAGGATGTACGGACCTAATAGGAAGCAACAGCCCGCCAACTGCGACCATGTCAGTAGACCCGAGCGGAACCGTGAAGGCCGGCGATTCGGTAACATTCAGCGCCGCAGGGTCCTCGGATCCAGACGGAGACGNCCTAACCTTCGAATGGGACTTTGGAGACGGGAACACTGGAACCGGCTTGACCACCAGCCATACGTATGCNCAACCAGGGACTTTCGTCGTAAAACTAGCCGTAGGAGACGGTACGCACGAGGCATCAACCAGCAAGACGATTTCTGTGGTAGACTCGTCTGCAAGAGAGCCCAATGCAGTGATTACTTCCAGTAAGGATGATGATTGCGAGGGCGAGGAGTCATCCGCTAGTGGAAATATGGTTATTGTTTGGGTATGCGAGGATGATAACGATGTCAATGATCGNGAAGTAGAGGTCTCAACAACCGTAACCTTGGATGGCTCAGAATCATGGGCAGGTTGCGATCCAGATGACTCCAGTTGTTACTCTGAAGAATATCTGGTCGAATGGAAATGGGATCTAGACACCTATACGGACTCTGATAACGACGGAATAACGGATAATGACGTAGATGCAACAGGTGAGACATACACGTGGGAATCCAGACCGGCAGGAGCATGGGAAGTNANGTTGACAGTCGTGGACAACAACGGTTTCGAGGATACAGTCAAGTCAATGGTTTACGTTAATTACAGAGGAGTTTGGCAGGACTTCGTGATTGACAGAGCCTCACCAAATCCTGTAATAATGACTTGGGAGTACCCCGTCAACTACGATCAGGAGTCTAAGGACAGGATAAGATACATGAGAGCCAAACTTTCCTATCCGAAGGAGGATGAAGATCAACCTGGAGGGGGGCTGCCCGGTCAAACTACGGATAATCGTCTAGATTTGTACATGTANAACAGTACAGATGAGCCAGTTTCGAACACCTCAGGAATTGATAANGACAACAGGGATGCCGGAGACTGTGGAAGCGATGAGTTCTGCGTATGGATGGTAATAGGGGGCTCTACCGTACGGGGCTTTCTACCAGGAGACTGGACGGTGGANCTAGAGAATGCAGAGACCCACAACACCAATGTTAATGAGTTTGTGATCGAACTTCAATACCGGTAGTTTTCCTAATTCTACGGAAACTCCGANAGTAGCAATCTGAGACTAGCATACCGAAAACACNGGGGAACGGTTCATATACACCTCTTCGGTCGGCGGGCCTACCTTAGAGGTGTAAACAATGGGTTCACAATGGGAAGACAAGAGCAAACCGCATCTGAATATCGTTTTCGTAGGTCACGTAGATCACGGAAAGTCGACAACCGTCGGAAGACTGTTGCTAGATAGCGGTCACATAGAGCAACACGTGATTGAGAAGTTTGAGCAGGAAGCTTCAGAGCGAGGGAAGGCCGGTTTCGGTTTCGCCTACGTTATGGACGGACTGAAGGAGGAGAGGGAGAGAGGGATTACTATTGACGTCGCTCACAAGGAATTCTTCA
>NZTJ01000022.1 GCA_002697065.1 Methanobacteriota archaeon | reverse complement strand
AGTGGTATGCCTAAGATCAGTCTAGATATGCCCAGCGAGATAGTTTCTGACTTGAAGAATCATGTTGGAGACTCAAAGAAATTCGTCAGTCTGGCCGATGCAATAAGAACTGCGTGCAGGAAGATGCTGGATCAGTTAGATGAAATTGATGCAAGGTATGGGAGGTGAAACAATGTCAATACCCCATAGAGAAGATGCCATCAAAGCGATCGAGACTCTTGTAAGGTACATCGAACAGTGCGGATCGGAACTAAGAGAAGGTATTGGGAAGACCCCTGAACGAGTCATACAGTCGTATGAGGAAATATTCAGCGGTTACTCGGAAGATGCTACTGAGATATTGGACTCCACATTTAATGCCGAAGGTTATGATGGTATTGTCCTGTTAAGAGATATGGAATTTCACAGCACGTGCGAGCATCACCTTCAACCATTTTCAGGCAAAGGGCACATAGCGTACATTCCAGTTGATAGAATAGTAGGCATTAGCAAACTAGCTAGGCTACTTGATATGCACTCCAAGAGACTTCAGAATCAGGAGAGAATCACACAATCAGTTGCTGATGACATAGTTGAGAATCTCGGGCCCCTTGGTTGTGCTGTAATTTTGGAGGCGCAGCATGGTTGCATGAAGTGTAGGGGGGTAAAAAAGCAGAATTCAGTAATGATAACTAGTGCCATGCGTGGAGTATTCTTCGATAAACCAGAGGCTAGAACAGAGGTTCTACAGCTTATCAGAAGTGGAAATCTACATGGGTGATTATTTGCAAACATATCCNATTGTAGAGATTTTTCACTCCGTTCAGGGAGAGGGATTTCATTCAGGNACNCCACACGTGTTCATTAGATTCGGAAACTGTAACCTTAGGTGTGAATGGTGTGATACNGATTTCATGACTTTCGANGATATGGATGAAGATTCGATTGTAAATGAGGTTTTGAGTTATGATTGCGATAGAGTAATTTTCACAGGTGGAGANCCTGCNATGCAGGATCTTTCATCNATTGGAAAGAGGCTGAAGGANCATGGNATAAACCTCTCAATAGAGACNAACGGAACAATTCCAGTNGACCCAATTATCGACTGGATTTGTGTAAGTCCAAAGGATCAGNTATACCCAAATATTGCCATAAAGCAGAGNACTGGTGATGAGCTGAAGGTAGTATACTGNGGACAGGACCTGGAGATGTATNATGAATTGAAGGANGGTTTCCATCACCTCTACATACAGCCTTGCTATATNGAGGAGGACTCGGTAGAGGTAAACGGAANGAGCTTCCAGATNGTAGAGAGTATTGTAAAGAATAGTCCTGGCTGGCGACTGAGCCTTCAGACACATAAGTGGATGGGAGTTCTATGACTAGGGCAGTAATGTCTCTATCTGGCGGGATGGATAGTACAGCACTACTATTGAGGTTAATAGCCGAAGGGGATAATGTCACTTGCGTATCATACGACTACGGACAGAAGCACTCTATTGAGCTAGANCGTGCTANNGANAACATCAGNTATCTGANNGAGAATGGTTACAATACGGAGCATNTTGTCGTAGATCTCAGTTCAGCAATGATGTCNCTACATTCTGCTNTGACAAGTGAANANNTAGTCGTTCCAGAGGGCCACTACGAGTCCANACAGATGAAGCAGACTGTGGTTCCCAANCGTAATGCNATTTTTTCATCCATNCTATACGCTCACGCNCTTAGTANCNCNTTATCCGAGGANTGTCAAGTTAGNATCGCNCTNGGTGTGCACAGTGGAGATCATGCAATATATCCCGATTGTAGNCCCGAATTCTATGAGTCTCTAGAGCGNGCNTTTTCCATTGGAAACTGGGANAGTGAGAGGGTTTCATTCTACCTGCCATATATTTCTGCTGACAAGGTAACTATTCTCGAGGATGCATTAGATTCTTGCGCCTCTCTTAGATTAGATTTCGATACAGTTTTTTCAAATACAAACACATCGTACAATCCAGATGAAATGGGCAGGAGCTCTGGAAAATCCGGGGCCGATGTGGAGAGGGTGCTCGCATTCCACGCATTAGGAAGAATTGATCCAGTCGAGTATGTTGATGATTGGGACACAGTTTTGAAGTATGCTCTAGATCAAGAGAGGATTGGTGGNTCAACATGAGTAAAGGCCTTCCTAGGTTTGATCCGGATAGGGATGCTGAATGGAGAGAAAGACTCACGGATATTCAGTATCACGTAACTAGGGAGGCTGGTACAGAGCCTCCCACCACTGGAATACACTACATGGAGGATAGAAAGGGAGATTACCTGTGTATTTGTTGCGGACATCTGCTATTCACTTCGGAGATGAAGTTCAACTCAAGATGCGGATGGCCCGCATTCCACACTGAGGACGAAAAGGCCGGAATAAAGAGGATTCCCGATACATCATTTGGAATGATGAGAGTCGAAGTTCGATGCGGATCATGTGATGCTCACCTCGGCCATGTTTTCGATGATGGTCCCATTGAATTCGGTGGTGAGAGATACTGTATTAACTCAGCTAGTATAGACTTCGAAATGGAGGTGGAGAATGACGAGTAGAATACGCAGGTGGGTTGAGACTGATACAGGTCACAGAGTTCCTAACCATAGTAGTAAGTGTAGGCATATCCATGGCCATAGATACAGGTGGGAGGCCGAGTTGGAGGGGGATGTTGTTACTAAGAAAGGGGTGTCTGAAGAGGGGATGCTAATTGATTTCTCACAGGTTTCAGAGATATTGAATACACATATCCACGATGTAGTTGATCATGCCTTCTTAGTTTTCGAGGGTGATGATGTCGCTCTAGAAGCACTAAAAATGATGGAAACTGATCATAGGACCGTAGTACTCCCTTTCATCCCTACTGCTGAGAACCTTGCTAAATGGGCATTTGAACAGGTTAATCCTCATATCTCTTCATCTTATGGNAATTCACTAATACTCAGGGCATTCCATGTTCGAGAGACTCCCAAATCATGGGCAAGTTGGATTAACGAATAGAATCGACATTTTCCTATGAGCAAACTCATTTTTTCTCGAACGAGTCAGCAGCCTGTGTAAGAATGCCAAGTATCCTGTGAATCTCATCATCTTTAGGAAGGCCCCTGAACAATACCCTGAGAAGAGTCTCTTCTATGCCCTTCCGCTTGTGATCCTTAGTTGGCATTGATTGGACTAGCCTTTTAGCCTCCGATCTCAGCTTGTCCCTCAATTTTGGATCAAGAAGCCTCCCTCCAGTACCAGGAGGATTGGATGTGTCAGAGTTAACGTACCAAGAAAAGCACATTATGGATACCGCATGACTCAGGTTGAGTATGGGGTAGCCCTCCCAAGTAGGGATAGTAACTAGCAGATCGCACATTGACAATTGTTCATTCAATAGGCCCTTGCCTTCGGGCCCGAATACTAAAGCTACTCTTCCATAAACCGCAGAAAGCCTCTCTGGAAGCTCATCGGGTAGTAGGAAATGCCTATTTGCAGTCTTTTCTCCTTCTTCCCTTTTTCCCGAGGTCCCCACCACTAATGAGCAGTCCGAGACCGCCTGCTCAATAGAGTCGACGATTTTAGCGCTATCAAGCACTTCCTGAGCATTCTTTGCCCTTCTCCTAGTCTCCTCTGTCCAATCCCCACTTCTTCCTACAACTCTTAGATCACAAAAGCCGAAATTTAGCATCGAACGTGCTACTGCACCNATATTGCCATCATGTTCGGGCCTTACTAGGACGATACATACNTTTTCCGAGAAAGACGGTGTTACCNGACTCCTCCTGTCTCCCATNCTNTTTCGAATANGCCANTGGTGATGAGTGATGCGCTAGTCAACTCTACGTTGTTTATATCGAGTTATATATCCTGCAATCCAATTCCTCATNCTCTTGTTTCCAACGTCTGAGAACTCAGATACTAGATGTTTGTTTGTGTCGAAATCATCTGTGAATTGATCAGGATACATCTCTACGAGCCTCAGAGCTCTACTTTTGATGAAGGAAGGTCTGATATTGCCCATCTCAATCCTCCAATAATTTCACTTCTAGGGGAAATCCCTCTTCCCGAGTGCATACCACCCTAATCTTCCTTGGTGGGTTCTGAATTCCCTTAGCCCAAATAGCGTGATTGACAGATTCATCTATCCAGATTTCCTCGTCTTCGCCTCTTTTCATGTGCCTAGACACGTGTATCTTCACTTCAGCCATAGCTCTCTTCGCACGACTTGTACGTGGTACCTTCCACGCTGCTCTAAGTGGGATTGTGATTTCCTTGACCTCTGCCATGTGCTCACCTCTGTAGTTTGGATCTTCTCCACATGTGCCTCTTAGGATGCGAATTAGTATTCCTGTTTGTCCTCATAACTACCCAAACTGGAACTCGCTTATTCTGCTTTGTCACTTTATTCAAGCGCTTCTTCTTAGCGAANGGTTTGTTCCTTGCCATAGTANCNCCTCAATACTTCTCCAACCCTGGATAACGNTCTTCCGCTATCCCCCTNACTGAATGAGAGACTTCATCGAGAAGCGCTTGACCCTCGGAACTTAGGATCTTTCCTCTATTCACATTTCCAGCNGNATTTAGNGACTCGACNAACANTCCTGAATCAGANAGCTGCTGCAGAATCTTTCGTGCAACNTTCCTCGAACCGGCTACTGCCTTATTCTTCTTGACNCCTCTATCCTTCGGTCCCCCGAACTCTTGTGAAATCCGATTCGTACCTATCGGGCCCTTNATTGCGACCTTTCTTAGTATAGAGGCCGCTCTAGTGTACCACCAGTCTTCCTGAACNGGTGGCCTTTCTCTATGGGTACCAGTCTTTACCTGAGATGCCCACTCGGGCGCAGAGACCTTATCATACGACCTCAACTTTTCAGCAAGACCTGGTATCAGTAGGTCTGCGGGAACGTCGTAGTAAGTGGTCATGCCTTCACCCTTGCGTCCCGCCCGTCCAACAGACTGTATTTAACCGTGATGACACGGTTTTGCTAATNGTCATTGGATGTATTNNCACAACAAGCATTGAAAAATTCGAGCCATTTGGGAAATANGTGAAGAAATCACTGTCTAAGAATCCCAATATGCTTCGAACCATGATTGGTACTGGAATGACCTTGATCATCCTACTGTCTTATGCAGTCTACTCTAACACGGTCGACTCCGAGTACTACGAATATAACACCACAAATGAGCATAATGCAATGATGCTAACTCAAGAGTCAGATAGTCTAGCCGAGTGGTACTTCACCACGACAGATGCGATAACTTGGGTAAATTTCACGATTGATAGCGCACCTTCGGACTCGACTCTTATAGTGGAAGCAGTAGGAACTAATTGGTCCCATTCCCCAAACTTGGGTCTAAGTGATCAAAGCTATATCTGCAATGAACCAAACTCTGATTATTCTGATATTCTCGATACTTGCGAACATAGCAGAATTCATACAATGGACTTAGTTAATGGCAGTGGAACCCTCAGAGGCAGGGTCTCTCTAGAATTGCCAATCAAAGGCAAGGGTTACCTAGAGAGCGAGAATATCGACAGTGCTCAGAAAGAAGCCGATAATCTGATTTCCAGTGAACAAAAAACAATCACATGGATAATTACGGTGGCTATTGACGGTGAAACTACTTCCAGCGAAGGATTGCTCGTAGAATCNGAGTATACTTCGCATGAACTGGTCAGCCTGGAGAAGTTCAAACTCGATCCAGTTCAAGANACTGTATACAGCTTCTCTGCACTAGTTGGNTGTTTTTTNCTTGTTCTTGTGATACCATTGATGATTTACTTCTCTGCGAGATACAGGGAGAATCTCAATGAAGGTAAAAGAGCANCATTGGAAGACTAATTNAAATCCTCAGTTGGTCCGATATTCCAATCAAAATCATTTTCACNCCTAGTCANGATCACTAGTCCNAATTCTACAAACTGTGCAATAGAACGGCTAACTCTCTCATTAACTGGTGCAATCATCTCATCAAATTGATCATCCATCTCCTCTATGATTGAACGAACACTTNTCGACCCATCCATCAATAACCATAAGGCGCTGTTCATTTCGTCCATTGGACGCCTTACGAACGTGGGCGCTCCTAAAATTCTAGTAACTTTTTGCTCGATCATACTGAGATTTTTATCTAAACTGATTTCGACAATTCCAGANTCCAGAATCGCCCATTCAACTTCGCATCTTACCGGAAAAACGTCCATTCATATCACCCTCTTGAAATATGGATCATCATGANTACTGCTGTAGAAACGCCAACAAATACNGATANNCTTACGGCTGTGATATTACGAATGATGTACTTAGACCACCATGCCGAAACTCCAGAGAAAGACATTAGCAACAAAGAATATACAATCTCCATAGTGAGAGATTCTCCGGACACTACTACCTCCTCAATTTGGTAGTATTCTCNATTAATGATGNAGAAATNGCGAGCACNCTATCGTTGANATCTGTGCTTAGGAGCTCNCCTNCTTNGTCGAANGCACTCTTGATATTTGGAATAGCGACCTGCTCTGGAATCACCCAGCCATGTATCCATCTGGCAGCTATTCTCATGTGGTTTAGGGTGTTATTACTAGATTGACCACCTAGAGTAGAAATCAATGCGAACACCTTTCCTGAAGTATGCTTCGAATAAAGCCAATCAAGACTATTCTTCATCACGCCACTCATTGTTCCGTGATACTCGGGACTTGAAAGAACGAAGGCATCTGCAGAAACCGCCATTTCTTGGAAGTCTTTGACGTTCTTGTCATCCCACGAACCGTCTGCTCCCACTAGAGGCAACGGTCTTTTGCCGTGATCCCAAACTAATGTTTCTGCACCAAGATTTCTACACTCTCTAAGAACTAGTTCTAGCATTCTTCCATTTGCCGAGTCTAGATCGTAAGAGCCGCATATGCCCATCACTACTATTGGCTCGCCCATGTCTTATACAAATGGCAAGCAGTATTCAATTGTACCTTTCTACGTAATTTCAGAATACTTATTCATTGGTGATTTTTCGAAAGGCTATGAGTGTGCTCATCGATACTCTGAATCTTGGGGCCTCTCAAACAAATAGCGGAGACTACTCGGCAGCCATAGAAACGTATCTCGGTGCTATAGAAATTGATGATCGTAGTGCCACTGCTTGGTTCTGCCTTGGAGTATTGCACAGCAAGACAGGCTCAAAGATTGATGCAGTTGAAGCGTTCGAAAGATCTGATGCGATTTGTCCCGATCATCCTCCGACTCTAGCCAATCTAGCATATCTTCTCGCTGAAAGCGAACCCGAACGCGCCGGCGATTTGGCCAAAAGGGCCGCCCCTCATCTCGAACACGATCAAGAGTTAGCTGCTATAGCTTCAAAATCGAAACCAGAAGAAATACCCGAGCGAGTATTCATAGAATCCCAACCAATTCATCAAGATCTAGCAGATAACGATCCAGATGCAGATAATTACAATGATATTGACGAAAACGACAGGAAAGAAGAGGCTCGCACGCTATCTTCATCTGGAGACCATTCTACTGCGGTTTCAATATGGAAGGATCTTCTAGAGCAAACCCCTGATTCTCCCGAAGTATGGAGGGGGCTCGGAGAAGCATTGCGCTCGGCGGGCTACAATGATCGTTCCGAACAATGCCTCAAGAGGGCTGAACAATTAGAATCGCAGGCTTCCAGGGAGTCTATGCAAGATGCCACTACAGTTTTAGATGAAGCAGAAGTTGATGATGATGAATTTTTACTAATTGCTGCAGAAGAGTCGCTCCATAAATCAGAGTTTGAAGAGAGAGGGAGTCTAGACGACTCATTAGGTTGGTATAACATGGGAATTAACTTGCTAAATGAAGGTAAAAACGAGGAGGCTCTTTCTAGCTTCGAGAAGGCTATCGGGGGCTGTCCTTCTAGTGAGGTCGAGCTTAGGGTAAAAGCACAGAATGGACGGGGTAATGCATTGTATAATGCAGGTAGATACCCTGAGAGCGTTGTTGCCTATCACACTGCAATAGGTTTGGATCCACAATCCGTATCTGGTAGGACTCTATTCAACATGGGATCATCTTACGCTGCGGTAGAAATGTTCAATGATGCAATAAAGTGCTTCACTCAAGCCTTGGAGAGGGATCTTGAAAAGTCCGAGACAGAACTCTGCGAAAAGCAGATTAGCAGATGCAGGATACTATCCAGAGAACAGGCAAAAAGACAGTCTCGAGGAATTAGGTAGAAGTTATTCTGACAACAACAGACTTACTTGTGGGGGTATTGCTCTTGTCGGCAACGCTGTTTAGCGGTACGAGAATGTTGGCTTCCGGGAAATATGTGGCAACACTACCTCTGGGAATATCGTACTCAATAACACGCCACCTATCCGATGTCACCTTTTTCTCATCAAATAGCGAGGTAATCGAAACCTCATCAAACTCGTTCCAACTATTTTTTTCCATGTCGCTTTTATTCATCAGAATAACTCTCCTTCCGCCGAAAATCCCTCTATATCTATCATTCTCCGTATATATTGTCGTATTGTATTGATCATGAGACCTAATAGTCATCATCAGGAATTCACCCTCTTTCACAGATATTGATTCCAGATCGTTGGAGATGAAGTTAGCTAAGCCTGTATTTGTGGGAAAGGTCCTAGAGTCTCTCGGAGGATTAGGAAGATAGAAACCACCATTTCCTCTAATTCTTTCATTGAATGACTCAAAGACTGGAATCACTCTTTCTATGCTATCCCTAATGGCGTCATAATCACTAGCCAATTCTTCCCACTTTATTCGTGAGAGACCTATTTGCTTCTCAATAGCCTTGGCTATTCCAGAAACAATGTTCGTTTCTGACCTTAGGTTGTTACTAGCAGGGGGGCGTGATCCAATTGATCTGTGAACTACCCCCATGGAGTTCTCTACTGTAACGAATTGCTCCTTTCCACACGAATCGTCTCGCTCCGTCCTACCTAGGCATGGCAGGATAATTCCTGTCTTTCCGGTAACAAGATGCGAACGGTTGGGCTTAGTTGAAATCTGGACTGTCAGTGAACAGTTTCTGATTGCTTTGGCAGTGGCATTAGTATCAGACATTGCCGATATGAAATTTCCCCCCATAGAAAGGAACACACTGACCTCCCGATCTAACATGCTCCTGACTGCGTCCACTGAATCGCATCCCTTGGATAGCGGCTTCTTAATCCCAAACTCCCTACTCAAAGAATCCAGAAACTCCGTGTTAGGATCATGATTTATCCCCACTGTTCTATCTCCCTGTACGTTAGAATGGCCTCTGACAGGACATAGGCCCGCTCCGTCTTTTCCAATATTGCCCCCAAGTAGGAGGAGGTTGGAGATTTCTTGTATCGTTGGAACTGCGTTCTTGTGCTGTGTAAGTCCCATTGCCCAACAACAGATTGTAGCTTTAGATTTGGCAATCAAATTTCCAATNCTCACTATTTCATNNCTATCTACTCCAGATAGCTCGCAAATCTGNNNCCANGGGGTATTTCTGANNTGATTTTCATAGTCATCATANCCATCAGTAAATTTNTTGATAAANTCCTGATTTTCGTGCGANCCTTCNACGATNACCTTAGCGAATCCTCTGAANAGGGCCTGATCACCGTTCACTCTTACTCTNACATGTTCATCAGATATTTNAGTCCCGTAACCAAGAACTTCNAGAGGATTCTGAGGATGCTTGAACCTNATCATGCCTGTCTCGATCANCGGGTTAATCGAAACCACTGAAGATCCACTTCTCTTAGCATCCCTNAGGGCTGTCAACATTCGTGGATGNTTAGTCCCNGGNTTTTGNCCGACAACAATTATCAGATCTGACTTTTCGAAGTCATCCAGCTTAACAGTGCCCTTGCCNATNCCTATAGATTCATTCNGNGCGACTCCTGAGGATTCATGACACATATTGGAGCAATCTGGAAGATTGTTTGTNCCAAATCTCCTTGCTAGTAATTGCCACATGNAAGCNGCTTCATTACTGGTTCTTCCAGATGTGTAGAATANAGCACGATNNGGNGATANTGGGGCCATCTCACTCGCAATTANCTCAAAGGCATCGTCCCACGATANGGGNTNGTAGTNTTCNGAACCATCNTTCAGAANTAGAGGATGGGTCAGTCTACCNTGTGAATTGAGCCATTTGTCTGACTTTAATGATAGTTCTCTGACACTCCACNTTGACCAGAATTNGGGGTCCGCCCTTTTCTTNGTCCCCTCGTCTGCAATNGCTTTGGCTCCATTCTCACAAAACTCTGCNATTGTACGNGANCCGTCCGGATCNGGCCAGGCACANCCNGGACAATCAAAACCATGGAATTTATTGACTTTGTAGAAATTAGTNAGTGTCGCCACTAATCCCATTTTCGANAACCCATGTTTTGCAGTAGAGATTATCGCTGGCAGCCCTGCTGCAGNTTTGCTCTGNGNCTTCCTTTTCGGAGTGNCNTTTTCGAACGGAGTGGTAGCCTCAGGTCTNANCCTCACNTTACAAAACACGTGGTTCTGCTCTTCAAATTAATGCGGTTAAGATAATGACTACTAGCCTATTCCATAAAATGTGGTAAACGAAGTTCATGTTGTAACTGGTGCGTTTGGATATTCTGGACGCTGGATTGCTCGTGAGTTACTGAATAGAGGCGTCACAGTNAGAACTCTNACCAATGCAATAGGNAGGGANGANCCATTCAANGGTCAAGTAGAAGTCAGNCCTATTGATTTTTCAGATCATNATTCTCTNGTTTCCTCTCTTTCAGATGCTGACGTTCTATACAATACATACTGGGTAAGATACAAANATCGNAANGGNGGTTATGCTCACGATTTGGCTGTTGAAAATACNAGNAAACTAATNTCNGCAGCNGAGGATGCTGGAATAAGGAGGATTGTGCACTTCTCAGTGGCTCATCCGGACAAGGCTACTGATTGGACGTACTTCAATGGGAAAATGGNTGTCGAGANNATGATCACCGACTCATCTCTGTCTTATGCGATATTACGTCCNACNGTTTTTTTCGGNGGTAAGAGGGATGTTCTGATTAACAATATGGCATGGCTNATNCGGAGATTTCCAGTTTTNGGGGTATTNGGNCTAGGAAAATATCCCATACAACCAGTNCACATCTCTGATGTTGCTAGGATTGCCGTAGAACAGGGNNNCCTNTCTGAGAATACTATTTTNGANGTAGCAGGCCCAGAGAAATTCACNTATTACGAGTACGTAAANCTAATNTCNCNATCTATGGGCCTAAGGAGGGCAATANTNCCTGTACCACCCGTCTTTGCATGGTTTGTNGGNCAGTTAGTAGGNATTATTGTTGATGATAGAGTCATTACGAGAGCTGAAATTCGTGGACTCATGAANGGNCTGATGGCATCNGACNACANTCCACTAGGGGAAGTAAAATTCTCAGAATGGATAGAAGAAAATGGAACAAAACTTGGACTCAAGTATCAAAATGATATGAAGGAAAGGAAGTATAAATCCCCTGTTTCCGTCAAACTACTCTCCTAACACCACTGAAAAGGGTCAATCCATCATTTCTCGCGAAACTCCCCAAGGTGAGTCCGTATTCGTTTGAAATGTCAACTGCAAGGGTACTCGGTGCTCCAATTGAAATCATTATTGGGAAGCCCCCCCTAATGCACTTCTGTACCAGTTCGAATGAGGCTCTTCCAGATACAAATGCGCCAAAGCCCGGATTAGGTATTAATTTACTTTCAAGATAATATCCAATCATTTTGTCGAAAGCATTGTGCCTCCCTACATCTTCGAAAACCTGGTCAATCGTTCCGTCTTCTCTAAAGCTTGCACAAGCATGTGACCCACCAGTACGAGAAAATATAGGCTGGGCTGAATCAATGGAATTGAGGCAAACAGACACCGCTTCGAGAGAAATTTTCATTTCCTCATCTAGGTGAGAGTTTTCTATATTCAATAGGCCAGTTAAATCGGATCTTCCGCAGAGCCCACAAGAAGAGGTTACAGTGCTATTCCTCTTATGCTGACCTGAGTCGAATGAGGATGACTCATGCAGAACTACAGATGCTACTCCGTCTTCTATAGTAATACGGGAAACGTCTGAATTTGATCGGATTATACCTTCAGAGTACAGAAAACCTAGAATCAGAATCCTGTCGTTACCTTCGGTTCTCATAGTAATGCCTAGTTCAAACGTCCTTTTTTTGGAATCAGTCACCATTATGGATAAGGGCGACTCAGATGTAACATAGTCCAATTCACGTGTAATGCCATTATGATTGAGTCTGGCAATCTTCCTAGACTCCATCCCGTCCATGCCAATACGACGGGTCAATGATTGATATGTGTGACGAGTGAACTAACCAACCGTTGAAATATGACCGATAATACAGGATTAACATGGGCATACTTGGTGGTGAAGGTTTCTCTCTACCCGTCGTATCTGAAACAGAAGTTGTTGATGTAAAACTGAACTTTACCGACAAAGCTATCCAGGCCTTAAAGAATAATATGAATGGTGATGAAGACACACATGTACTAGTGATTAGTGCTCAATCTGGGGGATGCTCCGGATATCTTTACGACATGAAAATCATCGAACAGCCAGATGAAAAAGGATTTCAAAAGATTAAGATTGATGAGATTAATATCTTTGTTCACAACAAAGACAGTTCGATGCTCAACGGAATCCAGGTAGATTTCAAGGAGACTCTAATGGGCGGTGGATTCCAGATAGAGAACCCTAATGCTGACAGAGCCTGTGGATGCGGGCAGTCATTCGGCTGAGGTAGTTCCTTGCGCAATAGCCCCTCCACTGGAGAGTATTTTGTACGCACACAGAGTGTGACTTTGTTACAGGGAAATGACGCAATGAACGTCATTGATCGAGTTGTCTCTACAAGAATTATTGATTCTCCCAATAGCCATAGCAAAGACGTACTATTCTGTGATTACAATGGTCGTATAATTGACATTGGTTCGATCTACAAGATACAGGATAAAATACTGCTATTATCGACAGAAAAGATGGGTGGAAAAACTAGGAAAACCCTGATCGATGGAAAATCTTGGGACGAGCAATGCGAGATAATTATTGCAGATGAAGCGATAGGCAGGATATCTCTGTTATCTAATGATTTTAATTCAATAATTAACAGATTAGGTTTCGATGGAGTTGAACTAGAAAGAAATAGGATTTTGGAAATTGAAGACATGATTATTGTCAAATCCGATTATCCAGGTGGATCTATTCTAGATGTCTTGCTGCCGCGTAACCAGATAGAAGATATTATTTCAATGCTCGAAGAAATTGAACTTTCTGAAATGAGTACAGACAGATGGAATTTCAGTAGATTGGCAATATGTGTCCCAACCTTGATTGACGTAGGGGGGATGCTTCCTAACGAATGTGGGATGCATAACCAGATTAGCAAAAACAAGGGATGTTATCCCGGTCAGGAAGTACACGCGAGGTTAGACAGTCGAGGTCGCACCGTCAAGAGATTATGTCTTCTTACAGGTGCTTCATCAATCGCTATTGGGAAACACAGATTATCGAGCGGTTCCACGATTGTCGTTACTTCTTCTGAATTGTCAAACGGTGTGTCTTATTCGTTCGCAACCCTACGTATCGGTGACATTGAGTCCGAATCAGTGAATTTAGATGGCGCCCGACTACAAGTAGAGGCTCTCACGTATCCTTGAGTAACACTTCGTAGTCCTCATCTGTTTCCAACCAAATTGATAGAGGCATTAACGGAACAAGCCTCAATGTGCCCAAATTCCTATTGAAGAGGTAAACGTCCGGTTCGAAAACATCGACCATTTGCCTTTGAAATGCCATCCTGACTGCATCGCCCCTGCTTCTGAAGAATAGAATCTCTACGGTAATCCCTATTATTGTGGCCGTATACAAGACTAGTAAAACACTGATTGAGAATGGAACAGGATCAATCAACAACTCGCCCGTACGAATCTTTGATCCGTACATCAGTTGTCTAGATAATAGGAAAATCAGACCTACTCCAACCCACGGTCCTAACTTTTCGTCAACATATGACTCCATAGGGATGATCCTTCTATTTGTTGGATCGGCGAAGGTTAGCGCACTCTCCGTGGCTGCCCTAATTACTGATATTGCAGAAACCAAGACGATGTACACTAGGGCACTTAGTAGTAGCACATTGAAAGAACTCATCGGCGAATATGATACGATAAGATATGCAAACAAACCGAGGAAAACTGTTGTAGGCATTCTATGAATGGAAGCTAGAGCCTTTCCGAACTCTTTAGATCCGTCATCTAGTCTAGGAATTCCGATTATTTCCCANCTTGTATACTTCTGAATGATANTAGCTACNCCNGATAACGCCTTCTTTTCGATAAGAATCCACTCTACGAGNTTCAATAGTGGCATCATCGGTATACTGATGATGGCAGCGAAGATCCCAACAAGGGGCCACAATATTAGGCTAGGAAAAAGTAGGAAGTGCTGCATTCTTAGTCTGTGAAGTAGATCGGACTCTATCCTTCCTTGCCTATCGGATGAAATGTGTACCTTNCTTGCTTCTGCGTCCAACTCNCCNCTGTAGCGAGCGAGTGGCATACCGGCATCTAGCACCCTTCGCACCTTTTCGCGATAGTGCTCATGCTCNGGTTCAATGCCAACCCACCACCTCCANGCTATCGANACTGGTAGTGCGAAAAGAACAGGCGATACAAGGATCAAAACNGCGGTAATCATANCCTCGTAATCGTCGACCACGNAGTTCCGTNTCCAATGAGCGCTATAATGGAACGGTAGACATCGTGTACATTAGCCTAAATTGCNNCATGGTAGTTGTCAGATACAGCGGACCAATTGATCACATTCCACCATGCTGCTATGTAGTCGCCCCTTCCTGGTCCGTAATTCTTGTAGTAAGCATGTTCCCATACGTCCAGACCTAGAATCGGCACACCTTCGCCTAACATGAGCGGATTATCCTGATTAGGTGTGGAGCATATGCAAAGTCCTCCTCCAGAAACACATAACCAAGCCCAACCGCTGCCGAATCTCGTCATGGCAGCATCGTTGAACTCATTCTTCATCGATTCGAAGGAACCGAAAGAGTCCTGAATAGCGTTTGCAAGATCACCTTCGGGGGCTCCACCTCCATCTGGGCTCATTGTCTTCCAGAACATTTCATGATTCCAATATCCACCACCGTTGTTCCTAACTGCTGCGTTATCCATATGGTTAACCATCAAATCCTCGATGCCCAATGAATCCATCTCNGTGCCCTCTATAGCAGCATTCAGTTTTGCAGTGTATGCAGCATGATGCTTGGAATGATGTAGCTCCATCGTCTCTGCATCAATATGTGGCTCTAGTGCGTCATAGTCATATTCAAGTTCAGGTAATTCAAATGCCATAGTATCTATCTATCAATTAAGGGTACTAAATATCAACCCACCGGCATGTTACTCACAATGTTGATGCAGGTAATGCTGCAGGTATGCACATGGCACGTATAGCTGTAACCGATGGGATGTCCAATGATGCAATTGCAATTCTTGAGAACGCCGGTCACGAGGTGGTCTTGAGGCATCATGATGCTGAAGAAATCGCTAAGGGATCCCTTGCAGTATTCGATGCCGTAGTAATCCGTAGCGCAACCAAACTATATGCCGAACAAATTTCTGCCTCAGTAAATAAATCAGGAGGAATTCGTTTCATTGGCAGGGCAGGTGTGGGCGTAGATAATATCGACATCGATGAAGCCTCGAAAAAAGGAATTACAGTTTGTAACACTCCTGGGGCCTCGACTCGCAGTGTCGTTGAGTTGACTATTGGGCACCTTATAGCTTCCACTAGGCACATAACAACTGCAGATAGGACTCTTAGAAACGGTGTTTGGGCGAAGAAACAATTGAGGGGTTCAGAGATTGGAGGAAAAAGACTCGGACTAATTGGCTTCGGTAGAATATCTAGAGGCGTTGCTTCTATCGCATCCTCTTTCGGCATGGAAGTTCACGCNTTCGATCCCTTTGTCAATGATGCACCTGAAGGAGTTCAATTCCATGATGATGTTGATGAAATATTCAGATCTTGTACGCACATATCTGTACATTGCAATTTGAATGAGCAAACTAGGAAAATGGTCAACTCTGAAAGAATAGCACTGATGCCCGGAATAGGCGCAGATGGAGTAGACTGTGGCAATCACATAGTTAGTTGTGCGAGAGGGGGAGTAGTCGATGAGGATGCAGCTTCATTGGCTTTAGAGTCGGGGCAATTAAGGTCTCTAGCACTCGATGTATTCGAAGTAGAGCCACTAAACGATAGCGACTTGCTTCGTCATGACTCATTCCATGGGAGTCCGCACATTGCTGCTTCAACCGTGGAAGCCCAGTCAAGAATTGGAACTGAGATGGCAGAACTGCTGATTGAGTTCTTCGAAACTGGAAATTGCCGTTATTCTCTCAATTGACCTATTCACAGAGAATAGCGGTTATTCCAGACTGTGCATATGGAGCAAAGCATCAGAGAATGCACTAAGCTGTTCAGGGATCTCGATCCCTGATATGGGTGATTTAAGTGAAAGACCGCGATCCTTCTTTTCCCTCCACACCATCGAATTGAACTCTTCCAGCGATTCCGTTAGAGCTCTTAGTTCGCCGAACTTCTCGGAACCTGGAAACTGAGGAAGACGTGGGAAGCCCCTTATATCCACAGAACTAGAATCGTAAATTGTTGTACTAAGGTAATGTGTAAAGAAAGGGCATATTGGTGTAAAAGCGCTGAGAAGATCGCGTACAATACGGTGCATTGTCCATGTTGCAGAAATATCCTCGTCATAGAGTCTAGACTTTGACATCTCGAGCCAGTGACTCGGAAAAATCCCAGTACCGAAGGACTTGATGGTCTGTGCTGCAGTGTATATGTCGACATCATTCCACGCAGACTCTACCAAATTCATGGACATATCGAATTCTGATAAGATCCAGATGTCCTCTATACTCAATTCTGGAGGAGATTCCAAGTCTACTGGAACTTCAAATTGGCTCGCGAATCTGGCTACGTTGAAAATCTTAGTAAGAACTCCGTAGTACTTTGTCTCAATCTCTTCTGGATTGATTTGAAAGTCATCCCCTACCTGAGCATCACATGCCTTCCACAATCTAAAGCACTCACTTCCAATTTTGTTAGCCTTCAGGACAACTTGCTTTCCATCTGCCCCCTTGATCTTCCATGAGCCAGTCCTACCACCGGCCCCACATTCGAGAACGCTGTCCGCATCGATTCCATTTCCCAAAGACTTCGACATCTTCCTGCCCCATGGATCCATTCCCAGCCCATCTACCCAAATAGTATCGAAACCAGGTTGATCTAGTAGAAGTGCGCTTTTCAGAAGGGTGTAGTAAAGCCAAGTCCTTACAATCTCCTTACCCTGTGGCCTTATTGATGTAGGAAATGATCTCTGGAATAATTCATCATCAGNNAAGTAACCNGAGACGTAAAGATTTGANTTTGATGAGTCCATCCANGTATCAAACACCTTCTCTTCNCCTTTCAGTNTNCCNAGGGTAGATTGTAATTCCTCATATGTTCCTAAATTCTCCTTACTCTCNCNATCTATNACNNGAGAGCCACCAGGTGGCGAGTGTCTCCATGGTTGTACATAGCACCCCTTNGGNGGGACTACGATNTTTGTTCCATCCTCTGAGTACCAAATGGGNACTTCTGTATGGTACCATCTACGTCTGCTAATGGGCCAGTCNATGGAAATNCCATCAATCCAATCATGCAAGTACTGCCNNTTTCTCTCGGGTATGAATCTGNTTTCATCTGAAAGTTCCATGAGCCTATCTAGAATGTGCGTCTGACGAACATACCACTCCTTNAGGAGAATTATCTCTATCGGGTTCCCNCCCCTCTCACTTACAGGGACTTCTTGCAAACGATCTTCTGTAGATTCAAGGCTACNTGAAGATCTGAGTATTTCTATTGCGGCTTCCCTNGCTTCAATCACCTTCATCCCAGACAACGGNCCTGCTATNTNGGTCATCTCGCCNTCGAGATTAATTGCTACGAATGGCTTCATTCCAAGCTCTCTGAAAATGGAAACGTCNTTCTGATCTCCAAAAGAGCAAACCATCAGTATTCCACTGCCGAAATCCATCTTTACTGATGGATGGGAAGNAATCTCGACATANGGNTCCCTATCNCCTACTTCGATNGGGAGTTTGACCCTCTTACCCAATAGGTGCTGGTACCTAACGTCATCAGGATGTACNACGACTATGCCACAAGCACAGATCATTTCAGGTCTTGTTGTTGAAATTAGNATTTCTTCGCCGTCTTCAGTAGTCCAANTCACATTACACAACTTCGCTTCCCTTTGCACTCTCTGAACCTCTGCATCTGCGATNGTGGTTCCTTCCACTGGATCGTAAATATTTGGCCTTAGGTCTTCCACAATGTCTCCATTCCTAAACAGCTCGACAAAAATTGACTGCGANACTGCTCTGTAATCGGNTGAATCNGTAAGATATTCGTTNTCATAGTCGCAAGAAAGGCCCACTCTCTTGGCAGTGTTTCTCATNGCCTTNGTNTATTCTTCNATAGTTTCAGAACAAAGATCTAGAAACTCTGCTCTTTCATATGTCCTCATCTTCCTTCCAGTCTTCTTTTCTACAGTGAATTCGATATTAATTCCATTTCTGTCCACGCCCCACGGAAACTTCACCTCTTTGCCTAGTAGCCTTTGACTCCTAGCAATTACATCGATCATACTGTACTGGGCTACTGCTCCAATATGCCAGGTTCCGCTTGGATACGGTGGAGGAGTATCAATAACGTAGATTTCTCTTCCACTGTCTTTGTTAAAACCGTATCTTGTTCGATAGACTTCTTCATCATAATGCTCGCTTTGAATTCTTTTCTCGAGGTCCACACTCCACCTCTTATCAGAAATCTTNGGCTGTCCCACNAACCCCACCAAATTATTGGCAGAGAGGCGCGTTATTGACCATTGCCGTGTAGTTGTAAAATGTACTTCAGCCAATCATCTTTGCCGAGGGGTTGAAGGTATGCCGTTTCACGTCAGGGCGAGAGGGACATGTCAAAGGATGATTCTGAGAGTCCTATTGGGCGTTTTTTTACAGGTGTAAAACATAGGACTTCTAGCGTATTGCCAATAGATTTCCAGCTTATTCCGTGGTTGTCNAGAGTCCCCAATCAAATAAGAAGGAAGGTCCGAGATCACGATGGGTCAAGTTTCCTAACCATGTTCCCTGTGATGGCAGTTCTGGTTTCTCTAGTATTCACAGTATCACTATTGCCTCACTCGGGGGTTTTAGACTGCAGAGAGGGTTTCGATAATCCAAGCTATTGCAGAGAAGAACCCGCACTAAACGTAAATGGCGATTTGGAGGTATACCTTCCAACGGATTCCGATCCACTTAGTGTGAAGAATCTTATTGCACAGGTTGAGGAGGACTGGACAACCAATGTCATGGTCATTTATGTGGAGTCTTACGATTACAACGTTACATGCGTTGAATGTGGTTCAAATGGTCAGGTAAACATCCTTGAGCAGATTGACAATGTTGAGCGAGCGATAAACTATGCTATGAACGACAAGGGCGAAGAAGACGATGTGATATACGTTCTCTCTATTTCTACAGTAATCAAGGAGGTGAACTCTAGCGGTGGACGAGTAGTCAAGGCATTCTTCTCAGGCCTAGCAGAAGCAACGGGAAATCAACAGCTATCAGATGAGATCAATGAGACGATTGATTCGCAAAGTGATCTGATTGGAAATTACGCAATACCAGAAGAACAACAGAGGGTGAATCAAATACTTCAGGAGATGCCTCAGAATGCACTTGATAAGCTGGTAAGGAATATCGGAACAGGTAATGAAATCAAGACATCATATGGATGGAGTCGAGCAGTAATTATCATTGGTATTTCTGACGATACAGGAAACAAGACTGTCGGAGATATTGTGACTGAGACACAGGGCACAATTGATCAAATTGCTCTCGACAATAATTGGGGCACACCTGGTTCAGAAGGATGCGGGCCCAACCATGGTACACTCTGCCTGAGGATGACTCTGACGGGACCGGCACCACTCACAAACGCAGTAACTGAAGAGTCATTCAAATTATTCTGGCAGGTATTTCCCGTAGGTGTCGTAATTGTTGCTGCGATGTTATTCCTATTCCATTGCGACTTATTACAGACTGGGCGAATCCGATTTGTCCAAGGTGTGAAGGTAGTCATAATATCGGGATTGCCTACATTATGCGCTGTCTGGGTAACCCTAGGGCTAATCGGTATAACGGACTATGAAGTAACAATGACTGTCATACTTGTAGGCCCAATCGTGCTCTCATTGGGAGTCTCCTACGGCCTACATATTACGAATAGATATGCCGAATCTAAAGGAACTCCACAAGAGAAGATGTCTGCCGCACTACAATCTACAGGACGTGCGGTATTTCTTTCTGCTATGACCACTATTATCGGTTTCATCTCTCTTACATTCGCTCCAATGAAACCTATTCAGACTGTTGGCTGGGCATTAGCTGCTGGAATAGTAGTGGTGTATATTCTAACCATGATAATGGTGCCTAACCTTACAATACTTCTAGATCTGAAAAAGCCTTCACACCCGCCTCCAAAGGTTTTCGTTGCTACTGTAAACATGCCAGTCAAGTGGTCTCGAATCACACTTGCTCTATTCATCGCATTGATGGTTCTCTCGGCTGGTTATAACAGGCAAAATGTAGAGGAGAATATAGATCTGCTAGAAATGGCCCCTAGTGAAGTTGAAGCGGTACAGAAGATGGGCGTATACTCCGATGAGTTTGAAGCTGGTCAACCCGGATTCTTACTTGTCGATGCTAATATCAAGGCTGAGCCGGAGATAGGTCTAGGATCTATAACAGCTGAACATCCGTATGCCAATCTTGAGGGTATAGAAAACCTCGAATCCAGATGTAATGACGTGGAGAATGCTACTGCCGTTTCTATTGTATTTCTGATGAAGGCAATCGCTGTAGGAGTCAATGTTTCAGGTAGCCCTATTAACGACATAATAGAAGATACGCCTCTCCCTGAACCGATCAAGGAGATTGCTGAACTAATATTCGATAGGGATCAATCTGGAAACGTTTCCTTCTGGACTATTTTAGACACACTGGATGCCCAGGAGGATGATGGGGGGAGGCAGGCTCAGAATTTCCTACTATACGTATTTTACAATAGTATGACCGAAGAGATGAGAGAGTTGTTCATTTCTCCAGATTANCAGCGTTCATTGATTTACATNGATATGCCTTTCATGGATGTAAAGAGTACTGCAGTAACTACNGAGCAGATNAACAACTGGGCTAAGGCNGCGGGAGACTCTGAAAANCCGATCAACGTATTGGGAGACTCGCTTATCGGCGTTGCCTCAATTACGATTGAAGTTAACAACTTGATTGTAGACTCACAATGGACCTCACTAGCTTTTGCTCTTGGATTCACGATACTAACACTTGCATTAGTGTTCAGAGATATACGATATGCATTCCTCACTACAATTCCTGTGGGNTTTACTGTAGCTATGCAGTGGTTGGTGATGGATGCTTGGGGNCTATCATTATCCCTNGTNACAGTNATGATNGGNTCAATACTTGTAGGNGTGGGNATAGACTTCTCAATACATATTGCAAATAGGGTCAAGGAAATGGGNGGAAACTTGGATGGAATACGTACTGCATGCTCAAGCACGGGNATGAGTCTGTTCGAGGCCACGACCGTTACTGCCATGGGNATGACATGCGCATTTGGAATAGATATTCCAGCAATNGGACCATTCGTCACNGTGATAATTGTCCTTCTCATTGTGGCTGCTCTCTCTGCACTNCTTCTACTGCCTGCNATTTACTCNTTCATGGTTACTTCGAATTTGGGNCTCACAGGGGGNATGACNGCAATGGTGANGACNGCNGGNCTNAACATGCAATCGCAAANCAGCACAGTAGACGCATTAGAATCTAAGATATCNTACANTCAAACAGACGATGCATGGTGAATCANATTTATTGCTATGTTGTGACTAGGGCATCCATGGTAAACTATTGGCTGATGAAGAGCGAACCGCACGTNTATCCATGGGAACAGTTAGTTTCCGATGGCTCAACACATTGGGACGGAGTGAGGAATTANCAGGCNAGGAACATTATGCGNGACGAAATGTTCGTTGGGGACATGGTTCTATTCTATCACTCNAATTGCAANCCCCCACATGTTGCCGGCGTAGCGAAAGTATGNANGGAGTCATATCCNGACCACACAGCCCAAGATCCAGATTCAAAATACTATGATTCNAAAGCNANTGCTGANAATCCTAGATGGGTAATGGTCGACATTGAACCAGTGATCNNAATGACTTCAGTNGGTCTACCTGAACTGAGATCCAATGGTGATCTCGAAGGAATGCCCCTATTNCAGAGGGGNCAGAGACTTTCGGTTCANCCAGTAAATAGNAAGCATTTCGAAATAGTATGCAAAATGGGCGGACTNAACGGAATACCCGAGTAGTGGGCGTGTCCTCGGTGGACGCTCGTCATCAGTGNGANTGCAGCACCANCCTTCTCCGTCCCGAAGTCCCAAGGCATCCAGCATCCCCGGTCGGGCTGCTCGCTTCCGCGCCTGACCTGGTTCCCGGGCGTGAGACGCTT
>NZTJ01000021.1 GCA_002697065.1 Methanobacteriota archaeon | reverse complement strand
GGGGGAGTCGCCTCCCGTCCCTCATCGGCCATGCCTCTGGAGGAGAGGTCCGTGCGACCCGGCGACCGACCCCTCCTGTATAAGCACAACGGATTGAGTGATGAGTTCGGCTAATTCGATTAATCGACAGACCGTAGGTCTGAATGTGCGTTTGGTGCGAATGTTCAAGTGGATTCGGAAACGCATCTCTGATTCTGATGACAGCGGCTGGCTTGCAGAGGTCTTCCCGGCGAGGAGNNATTTCGGGATTTGTGATTGTCATGTTGTTATCNGTGCCGCTNGTATCTNTTGAAATCGGAACTGAGAAAAATTCTCTGAGAGATGGNANATATCCNAAGACGAATACCCAGGAAGATTCGAATCCAANATGGATAGATGGNGGNCAACCATGGCCACAGTCCGGTAGAACGGCTTCTAGGATTGCGGATATCCCTGAACATTCTCCAGATGGTGGTGCTGGATTTGGGGAGCCTGCCAACTCTAGTTCAATGATGTCAGTAGTTAAGCCAGCAATTAACTGGGAGTTTGGTTCTTATTCAATTGGCACAGACTCACTAGCAACCCCGATTGCAGACATGAGTGGGTCAATAGAAATCGGGCCGGGTGCAGAAGAAAGATGTGGTGGTAGTTCTCTGTTCACTGTTTTAGTTCAAACCGAAGATGTTTCTGGGTCAGAACACAGCATACTGAGACTGATTGAAGGAGAGGATGCTGAACTATCCTGGCAGGTTGACCTTGGAGTAACTGAGAAGGTCAAGGCCGCCCCGGTCGTTGTGGATATTGATATGGACGGGAGTCCTGAGATAGTGGTAGCGTATGATGCAGGTGGTTCGATGTTTGTCGAAGTCTGGTCGCCCAGAATGTATTGCTCTGTAACCGGATGGACTTACTCCGGCCACTCGGAGGATCTGCTTTGGACTTGGAGTGACGAGTCTTTGATGATTAGTAGCGAAGAAGGGCCCTACACAAGCGGAATATTGGGGGGCCACAAGCCCACAACTCAACCACTTCTAGCCGATTTAGACCTAGATGGCGATGCTGAGTTGGTAATCGCAGCTCTAGACGAAATATCCGAGCAGCCAGTATTGCTAGCACTGCCGTTGCAAACCAGTGGATCTCCGAATTCACTGTGGCAAGTTTCACTGAATAAAGGGAGTCACCCCTCTGACCCTGCATTCGCTCAGGTTGATGATGATACGGGATATGTGCTGCTGACTACCATCGAGGCGAATAATGGAGCAATGTGGGTATGGAAAATTGACTCTGAAACCGGCAGTTCGATTTGGCAAGGTGGGTTGTCCCTGAATAACCTGGACGGAGATACTAATTCTCCACATGTTCGATTGCCAGGACCCATAATTGCCAATCTTGATTCTGATTCGGATCCAGAGATTATAGTCACAATACCGAGTGACGCAGACGGTTCAACTGCAGTTGATGGAGCTGAATTCAGAGGAATAGAAATTTCAGATGGTTCGCAATTGTGGGAATTTGAGGCAACAAATGGATTCGCCGATGCCCCTCCTACGGCAATAGATACGGATGGAGATGGGGCTCACGACAGAGTATGTTGGAACACATGGTGGCAGACTACAACAGACAGGCAAGGTGCAGCAGGGTGTCACGACGTAGGTGGGACTGTCCCTAACCAAGAGTGGGCTCAGGACCTGGAACAAAGCAGCGGCAATCCAAATGACGAGATTGCAGTTGCAGCTCCTGTATGGATGGATATCGATTCCGAAGATGAGCCGGAGCTCATAGTATCTTACGGCAGATCACTTTGGGCATTCGATGGGTCCAGTGGTTCTCCTGCAGGAATCAATTCGGAGTGGTCAAATGATGTCGAGTTGTCGCACAGGACTTGGTCTTCCCCTGCGATAGCCGATGTAGATGGAGATGCTACAGCAGACATTGTGTTAGGAAGCATGGTGGTATCCATGGCAATGCCCGACGTCAGGCCAATAACTGATGGAAGGGGCATAGAGTTCAACCCCAGTGCTCCCGATCCTGGTGAAGAGGTGACTGTGACNGTNTACGTCGAAAATGCTGGAACTTCAGACACTGAAGACGTTGTGGACGTAGCAATATTCGCCAACGGAGAGAAGATTGGAGGGGATGGAATTGAAGTTCTAAATCCNGTAGATCCAACAGGCTCTGGTTCATTCTCCTCCTTCAATTTGGAGTGGAGTGGAGGCCTTGGCGAGCACACCTTCGAATTGATTGTTGACCCATATCGTAACTTAAGCCAAACAAGGTTCGACAATGACAGGCAGATTAGAACTCTGTCGATAATACCGACATATAATGCGACTTTTGAGATTCCCACTGAACCGCTCAGAGTGGATCCGGGAGACAGTGGACTGACACAGTTTGGAATAAGATCNACAGGCAGGTTAGCAGGTTCTTGGACGCTTGAAGTTGACAGTACTTCCCTCCCTAATGGATGGACATGGCAAGACGAAACTCCCGGAGGGATTAGTTCGATCGAAATCGGCGTAGGTCAGGTCTGGACTCCTTCACTGAGAATTATCGCGCCCTCGGATGCACTTGGCTCGGACGCAGGCTTCCTTTCTCTAACTCTTTCACGTGATGAAGGCGAGGAGGAGGTTGTCGCAAACCTCCCCATAGAGGCTAACAGAACCAGGGGCCTGTCGATTAGAGGACCGGATGGAACGGCAAGGAGCGTTGGTTTTGGTCTGGTGTCCGAGGAAGCCATGGCATGGTTGCTGATAGAGAATGTTGGAAACGCGGAGGAGAGTCAGATCGCGATATCCTGGGACGGGACTGAATGGGGTTCTGATCTGAGGATTTTCGATTCCTCTGGATATGAGATCAGCGCCCTGACTCTTGGTCCGGGAGAGGAGATGGAAGTGACTGCTAGACTCGAAGTACCCTCCAGTGCCGNACCCGGTGAATCGGTGACCACCCCCCTTAGCATGTGTGTTGGTACAGGGGACGAACAGGAGTGCAGCCANGTCCAGTTGGAATTCATTTCTTCAAAATCTGTGACGAACCCNAGCCACATCAGATCGGTNCCCGAACAGGGCCTAACCTGGGAGATTTCAGCAGATATTCCAGAGGGCACCGGGAGTATNAATTGGTCATTATCCGATTCTGGAATGGCGATTCAAGGTTGGGATTGGAGTGGATCCGGTCAAGTATCAGTNCTCGGNGATTTAGTATCCATCACNGGAGATTCGGGGACAAGAGCAGTTGGTTTACTCACTTTGGACCTCCCAGAGGATGCTAGGCCTTCTTTCCACCTGTTCGAAGACTATGACTCGNANGTTTCCGAGTCGCCATTATCTATATCGATAGAGGTATTACAAATTCACAGAGCAGGCATGGATGTCAACTCACCAACNATNCAACCNTNTGTCGTTGANGTAGAAGAGTCGAACCTAGTAGTCCTGAAGCTGGAGAATCCTGGTAACGGCGATGACTCATACGCTCTTTCTCATGAGATATTGCTGGACGAGAACATGACTTCTGATCCAGGCATAGAGGTATCATTTTCCAGTAACCCTGTCCATCTCGGAGCAGGTAGCCTTAGAACAGTCCCACTTAGTGTTACACTTCCGGAGAGCACGCCGGCTAGAGTACCAATTGCGGTATCTTTCACCATGACCTCAATGGGGAACGATTCCGTATACTCTCACGAGATTATCGTTTTCGAAGTAAGACAAGACCACAGATGGGATTTCGCCCTAATTCATGATGGAGAAGACATNAACGGGACGAAAATATTNCTAGCCCCNGGAGAAGGNAGNNCTGTCTCAATTAATGCNACGAACACTGGAAACCTGATTGATGANATTTCNCTAGANGTGGACACTCAGATTTTCTATCTGGGTTCNGATTCCTCAGNAGGGTGGATTGCCAATGGNAGCTCAATAGATGGAGTGGAAGTTAACGAATCTGTGCCTTTAGAAATNAATCTGGNGACNCCCGNAGATTCTTGGAACGGTTCAATGATGAGNGTGGATGTGACTGCCTTGGCTAGGGATGAGCNGGTNATGGAATTCCACTTCATGGTCGAGGTTACCAGGNTTCCCGGATGGGGNGTCTCCTCTTCGATATCTGATCTGGAGATAGAAGCCNATGGATCNACNGTNCAAATTGAAATTATGCAGATGGGGAATAATCCCAGCGTACCNTTCGTATCAACTTACATAACTGGTCAAAACGGATGGTTGATAGNNGATTTGCCCCAACTTCCTGNAGTAATTCCGGGAGATTCTNCAACNCTGGNAATTAACGTAACCCCTCCNGAAAATGCAAGTCCGGGAAGGACAGTGGAGATGCATGTAAGGGTTAGAGACGGNGATTCTGCTGGCTTGACAGAGATAACCATGCCNCTCAGNGTANCTGCAGTCCAGAACTTCTCTATGGGGCATCATGGTTCTTGGGCAGTTTCCAGNCATGGAGGGAAGCCCCCCGCAGTAGTATCAAACACCGGAAATTCGCCTACGACTATCGACTTCCGCATAGAAGGGAGCCCNGATGGATGGGNATCACGNGGAGGGATGCAAATTGTGCTTGCAGTTGGGGAAGAAAGGGGGCTTCCGTTCGAACTGATTCCAGAGAACGGTTGGACCGGCCCTTCCGAGACAGTGAGGATACTAGCAGAAGACGCGAGTGGCAATGAGAGNGANATCGAACTAGAAGTGCNCTATTCCGAATTCTCCTGGGCTAGCTCCCCCTACATATTCGCTCAGAGTGGNGATGACGCCACGATAAGTATCCATGGAACTGANGAAAGTACCGAAGTTCTGGACGGNGNTAGTAGGCTAGANTGGAGCGAGATGGGTTGGTTGCTGCCAGTAAGAGATTCGACTAATGGCACTATATCNGTTGGAGACGAAAGGCTGGATTATTTCCTGTTCTCAGAGTATTCTGCTTCGAGGGACGTATTNTGTTCGATNNCAGGANNTTTCGANGATATGGGNGCCACGTGCTCTGTAGNAAATGGNACCATNGNCTTTGAATTCCAAATACTTCTGATTTCGGANGAGGGNTCTGTCCTGGACTACTTCTANGGCAGTCTCGACTCGAACGANTCTGCTCAGCAAATCAACTTGAGTGGAGCCGAATGGAATCCACTACCAGGGGAAAGAAGAGTTGTAATCAGAGTTCTGAACGATAAGGGGGTATTGATTGACGATTTCGAGAGGTCGTTTGATGTGAGGAGGAGTGACTGGAACGTAGGAATAGGAGAGGTTGAGCTGGTGGGAGAGGGCACAGGACAGCAGATCAGTGTCCCTACAAAGAGGCTTAATGAGAACCTACTATCTGATGCAGATTGCATAATCTCCCTTAGTGCAGAAGGAAAGGCGCGGAGCCACTATTCAGAGCACATTGTCGATATGACTCAGGCCTTCGTNCCCGCTCCTAAGTTCGATNGNCCNGACGTAGAAGACTCCACTGAACTAGTNGTNACCATTAGCTGCTCNTTCCCCTGGGATGTCGATGCCGATCCAAATGACGATCAAAAGACAATAGTTCTGAGCGGGGGAACAGCCNTGGNGGATAGAGTAGATGAACTGGGAACTGGCCTTCTGGCTGCGATTCTTGTAGTTGGCTCTTACCTTGGTTTGTCTTGGATTTTGAGTAACCGTCGAGAGTCGGAGAGGATGATGCAATTAGCACAGGCTGCGATAGATGAGAAGATTGCTGAGAGGCGATCTACGCCGCCTGTGATTGAGGAAAACGAGCCCGAAAGATTAGGAGAGCCCGAGTCTGATGAGGATGAAGAATTAGAAATCGTTCAACAGCAAACAGAGGAAGGGGACGAGTACGATCAGAGGCTCAGAAGGCTTCTTGACAGATAGGCAACAGTGTGTGTCATGGGGAGTTACATTCCGCCTTCTTCATTCCATACTTTCGACCCGATAAGGAATAGTCCTGATTCGGTTGTAAGCGGGATAATTTCTTCCATATCGGGAAATCATAGCGAGTTACTCCTCCATGCAGCTGGAATGGAGAAGGTGGCTGGCCTGAAGGAGGGAGAAGGAGCGACCATTGACAGGGCAACTATGCTATTCATTTCTATTCTGGACTGGCAAGAGGACTGGAGCGTTCCCCGATCTCTTGATGGGGGGCACTCAAGAGAGAGACTGGGGAGATTCCCCAGTGATGATGGGAATGCGATAGAGTACCTACTGCGCTACACGAAAGAGGGAGAAGGTTCGGATCTTCATAATCTTCTGGAGAAGCTATGCAGAGGTCTAAGTGATGATTCGTTCGGATATTCTGGATTCAATGAGGGACCCGGGGGAATCGAGATGCTAGGTTGGCTCGATGGGGATGATATCGCAAGAATTAGGAGGGAGATTGAGAAGGGGGCTTGGACTGTCAAGTCTGATGAGCCTCTCGATGGAGGGGTACAGGATGCTTTCAGGCACCTCCTAGTGTTCCTCAGAGCCGCAGTAAAAAGGAAATGTGGGATTCTGATGAGGAGGCACTCTTAGACCCTAATTCGCAAGGCCCTAAGCTCTTGATAAATCGGAGTTGCCTCTTCGAGTATGAGATTTAGGTGTTCACTCAACTCTTCTTCACTCGGTCTTGGTAGGGAGAATCCAGAGGATTTCCAAACAGAGTCATACCAGAATTTGGCCCATACTCCATCACAATTCCTAGGCCCTGGCTCCCAAGATAGCATACTCTCTGAAAATGGAATTCCTATAGCCTCGCACAGAGCTAAGAGGGCTGGTTTTGGATTTTCCAAGACGTCTGCAGAGTCAATCACCGGAGGAAACTCACCAGAACACTTGATTACGTGCCTGAGGATTCTTAGTTGCTGGGGAAGTCCTGTCGAGAACAGGTCAATAGAGTCGGTAATCTTAGACAGAGACAGGAGGACGTCCCGAGGATTGCGAATCAAGAAGCAGTTCTTGAAATCATCAATCCAAGAAATATCGGAGTCCTCAGGAAGGTGATGGCACATGTGCTTCTGATACCAAATGTGTTTATTTTCTGGAATCGGCCCAGTAAGGGTTGTGATTATTTTTACTAAATCGGTCTCATTTTTCTCGATTACCTCCTCCGCACCAGGATGAGGGACCTCACTGTTCAGGAGGAAGGGGGCATAGAGGGGTTCATCGGTGGCATAGCAGTCATTTCTATTTTCGAATGAGTACATCAGTGCAGTTGAGATGTTGCGAGGTCCGGACCACATCGCAATTCTTGTTCTTTCCAAACGAGTTACCTCATCACGAGTTCTTGGTACAGTTCTTGGAGTCTTTCACATAGAATCCCCCTTGTTCCTTTTCCAATTTGAGTGCCATCAAAAGAAATTACAGGAGTCAAGCCAGCGAATGTTCCAGTTACAAACGCTTCATCTGCAAGGTGTACATCATCAAATGTGAAGTTCCTAAGCGAGTACGGTATTCCATTAGAGTCGCAAATCTCCAAAACCTTACGCCTAGTTATTCCATCTAAGCAGTATTCCCCAGTAGAGGTCCACACTACCCCGTCTCGGACCATAAAGAAGTGAGTAGAGTTGCAGGTAGAGACGTATCCGTGCGGATCCATCATCAAACCCTCTTCCCCCCCTTTGTTATCTGCCTCAATACAAGCCGCAATACAATTATGCTTAGAAAGACTGTTAATCCTAGGATTTTGTACTTCCGGACCGCTTCTCCTTATACCTACAGAAACAAGACTAATGCCATTGATCGGCCTTTTTTCATTGGCCTTCTTGAATTCTGGAATGATAACGACGGTGGGGGGTGAAGAAATTACCCAGGGTGCTTGGTATGGCGTTGGCTTGAGGCCTCTCGAGATAATTAGCCTGATATGGACATGATCGGACATTTTGTTTGCGGAGATCACTCTGTCTATCTCTGATCTAATCTCTTCCCTGCTAAGGCCGGGATCGAGAGAAATCTCTGATGCTCCATGGAAAAGCCTGTCCATGTGATCTTCGATAAACACCAGTTTCCCATCATGGAGCCTGAATGACTCCCAAATACCATCTCCCAATAGAAATCCGGAGTCGAAAACAGAAACTTTTGCGTCTTTTCGTGGGAATAGTTCTCCATTGACAGAGATTAGAACGTCCTGGTTTCTAGGGTCATCCTCATACTCATGTGTCCCCATCAAAGAGCCTCTCCAGTAAGGCGCTGGAACATACTAGCGTATAGTTCAGCCGTACTGGCAATAATACTTTCTGGAAGTGGAGGTATTTGGGGTTCAGGAGATCCCGATTGTCTCGCTTCGTATAGTGCGGAATGGTGTNCATTTTCGATGTAGTNTTTTCTTACCGACTCCTTGGAGAGCTGTACAATCTCTCCATCCTCGTAAGCATCTGCATCCCACCATCTATCCTCGTCGAGAGTCCCGAAAGAATCTATCAAGATAGGCTCTCGACCTTCTCCCAGTGCAAATTCTTTCTTCCCGTCAACATGGATTAGTCCTCTCTTCGATGTCTCTCGGTCGATTACTGAATCTACCTGAAGAACTATCTCTAGAATAGCGTCAAGTTCTGCTGGATCCAAGTTTGAAATCTCCAATGCCTCCTCTCTGTCTAGATTTCTATCGAACTTTTCGAACTTAGTTGAGACTTCCAAGAATGGCTCTGGAAGTCGGACCCCCTCGTGGAGGACCTCGCCTGCTTCGAATCCGAAGTCCTCAGCTGTTACCTCACCTCTCTGATACCTTCTCCATGCGGTTCCTGCTAGGAAATGTCGGCATATCACTTCTAGTGGGACAAAGAAGTTCTCGGCGTCCTTGGGAATTGCACCTGGTTCTCTGATTACGTCAAAACGTCGTGCTAGGACCCTATCTGGGGCATTCATCTCTATGACATGTGTCTTACAAATTCCTTCATCCTCAATTAGCCCGAACCAGTGGCAAGATGCCCTGTTCAATGACTCTCCCTTTCTAGGAATCAAACTAGGGATGATCTGATCGAAGACTGATATCTGATCTGTATATCTGAATTCGATGATATCAGGGTCATCCGTACTCCATACCTGTTTGACCTTACCGCTGTACAATAATTCTGTCATATTTCTCTCCGAACAAAGTTCGAACATCAATATTGCCCAATGAGCCTCTGTGTCAAATTTTTCTTAGTAGGCTAGACTAAATCCTCACAGCCCAGCGAGAGGACGGGTAGTGTGGTATCGGAAGCGTATCTCAGGAGTGGCCGTTCGGTTAAGAGCAGTGCCGATTTACTAATCGTATTCTTTCTATTTACCCTTCTTTTCTCATTAACCGAAGTTTCTGCTCAGGAGGTCAGGAGCGGATGGGAAGTAGTCGATAGCGGTACCGAAGAGAGTCTGAACACTGCAGAGTACCTAGACGGGGAGATGTGGGCATTTGGATCTGGAGGAACTATGATCAGGAGCATCGATGAAGGGAGAACTTGGTCTGAATCTGGAATATCAGTTAGTCAGGATCTCACTTCTTCTGATGAGAGTTACGAGTCTATGATCGTGGCAGGTAACAGCGGTACCGTACTATTGATGAATGGAGGTGTTTGGTTCGATGTAAGTTCCAGCCAAATGGGAGATATTACTGACATTGCACTTACTGGTAACGATAGTTTTGTTGCCATTGAAAGTAGTGGAGTCTGGACTTGTTCAGTGACAGAGGAATGGGTTTCTGAATGCGATTTAGCGATTGGAGGCGTAGGGTCGAGCTATCTCAGCGTATCATTCTTGGATTCTAAAAATGGACTAATTTCTGGGGAAAGCGGGGCAATAATTGCGTCCACCGATGGAGGATTAAGCTGGGAGTATAGAGATGCTCCTAGTGAGGTTTCATCAACAGCAATTATCGATATTGTATACTACAGCACCATTAGATCGTATGCAATATCCGAAGAAGGGCATATTCTGAAGTCCTCAAGGGAAGGCAATGTACCAGTAGGATTCGTATGGAGTGTTGTGGATATCGAAAGAGAGTATCCACCGGGCGGTGGCGATGAGTTCGAAATCGGAGGTTCAACTCTCGACTTCGAAGTCTCTGGTATGGAGGTTCTTGGGCAATTCAAATTCATGCTTTCTGGCCCTGGAGGATATCTGTCCCTCAGCTTGGATGGAGGGAATATAGTCTCCCAGCAGATGATTCCAGTCTCAAATGAGACTGCATTCAATGGATTTGCAATGATGGATAGTTTCAGAGGAGTTGCCGTAGGCGATGGAGGAGCGATACTCAGGACTGATAACGCAGGATCTGAAGAGTTCGTCGGATTCGAGGTAATTGACTTCAATGATTTCGGGCAATTCGTCGACTACTCCAAGGAGAGGTTGATGGATGGACTTGTGGCGACGGCGAAGATCGTGGTTTTCGGAATTCTGATGGGATTCTCGCTGGGAGTCGTTCTTTCAATGCTGAAGACATCTCCAACCACGCTGAAAAATGTTGCTCAGACAAATAGATTCCAGATTCTAGTGATGTTCTTAGTTACGCCACTTTGGTTAGTTTTCCAGATCCCTATCTCAATAATTAACTCGACTGGATTGGGTAGAAAATTGAATCTAAAAAATCCCTTTAGCGGCGTATTGGGCTACTGTAGGGAGAGGTCGTTACTCGTTGCAGCCAGTGAGCCTCTGAATATTTTCGCCATTCGTACAATCGGCCTAGTCCTGATGAGTTTCGGCATTTATCGAATTTTCATAAATCTAGATGAGATTGGTGACCTGAACCTTGATGGTTGGGAATATATCTACTCGCCTATTGGAGCTCCGACGGCGATGTTCTGGATTCTCCTAGGTCTTGGAATAGCAATATTGGGAGGGATATTCGTCTCCTGCGGTGGGGACTTCTCAATCCGAGATATTGAGTTCGGAAGAGTGAAAATATCTCTTAATCCATGGGGAATTAGACCTTTGAACACAATCGCAACGGTATATACTGACATTTTCAGGAATACTCCATTGCTTGTCCAGTTCATGTTCATACACTTCGGATTCGAACTGGGAAGAAGAATGCAGGATCCCGGACTATTATTATTCGACTTCGATTACCTAGAAAAAAACTCTAACTTCATCACGGATATTTTCGTGATTTACGAGACGAATCCAGAATCACTAGCATATGGGAGACCAATAGGCGGGATTCTTGAGGATAGAGCATACATTAGCGCCATATTCGCCCTTGGTTTGAACTCCGCGGCATATCAGTGTGAGACCATCAGAGGGGCCATCGCTGCGATTCCCTCCGGTCAGATGGAAGCTGGAAGAAGCATTGGCCTAAATTACATGCAATCGATGAGACTTGTGGTAATGCCTCAAGCTGTGAGGATTTGCATACCGCCTCTAGGCAACGAGATGGTCAACCTAGTGCTGAACTCTTCACTGGCTATGATNATCGGTTATGCTGAAATCACAAGGCAGGGGAAGTTAATCGTCGCGACTACTTTCCAAGTTTTCTGGACTTGGGGCATGGTGCTGATCTCATACTTCCTCATCACTTGGGCTCTGGCACTCTTCCTCAGGTACCTTGAGGAAAGGACTAGGATTCCTGGTCTAGGGATTTCAGGAGGTGCTTGAGTGTCGGAAATTATCCTTAGCGTAGAAGACATGGAAAAGACATACGTCGGAGGTGTCCATGCAGTCAGAGGGGTATCGTTCAAAGTGAAGGAGGGAGAGTCATTGGCCATCATTGGCTCATCCGGGAGTGGCAAATCTACCGTACTTAGGTGCATCAACCGTCTGATAGAGCCAACCCAAGGTATCGTGAGGTTGAAGGGAGAAAGGATCAACACTCCTGCAGCTGATGTAAATGACGTTCGCTCTAGGATAGGGATGGTCTTCCAGTCTTTCGAGTTATTCTCTCACTTGAGGGTGATCGACAATGTTTCTCTTGGTCTAATTCATGTCAGGGGAATGAGTAAGGAGGATGCTATTGATCATGCTCGCAGTGTTCTTGAGAGAGTCGACATGCTCGATAGAGTTGATGCCTATCCCGGAAACCTATCTGGTGGCCAGAAGCAGAGAGTGGCTATCGCAAGAGCGCTTGCAATGAAGCCNGAGGTCATGCTCTTTGACGAGCCCACCAGTGCCCTCGACCCAGAACTAATCGGTTCCGTTCTTGAGACCATACAGGGTTTGGCCGAGGAAGGGATGACCATGGTAGTGGTCACCCACGAGATAGGATTTGCCAGAGACGTTGCTGATCGTGTGATATACATGGACCAGGGCCTTATTGCAGAGGAGGGGAAATCATCCATAATCGACAATCCGAAAACGGACAGGATGAGGGATTTCCTCTCTAGCATCAATGACTGAATCTAGCAAACTGATACGGCTTCCCATATGTCGTTGGAATTGCTGGTACTGTAATCGTAGTACGAGGTGTCCGACATCTGTGATTCTCCCTGTGTGACGGTTACTGTGAACGAATAGCACCCATAGTCACCAGCGGAGTCGAACTCGTCGCGAGGGACGTACTTTCCGAAGGTTGCATCAAAGACNGATCCTTCCATTGCGAATTCTGATCCGTATTCCCCCCAAGTTCCTGATCCAGTTCCGAAGATTCCCCCCTCGGAGTCCCATGATGCTTCTGTGTTGATTACCGAGATTGTAGGATAGGCTATTGCCACATCATTCCCCTCCATGAGAACTGCCTCTACAGTGTAGTCGGCAAAGGGCATTCTTGCAGGCTTATCTGCACCGGTGTCGAGTCCCGACCAACCTGACATGACCACTCCGACAAGGCAGTTGTCCGCATCGCCACTGCATCGGTCTGGATCTTCCTTGACAACTCCAGATGCCAGTCCGTCAACTCCTGTAATTTCTCTTGAGAGGGCGTCTGCTCCAGTCCACTGGGTTGTATCCCATGTAATCTGGCTGTAAGTTAGGTCTCTGGTTGACCTATCCCCATCTATGGTCAGCTCCAATGTGTAAGGCGAGTCCGGAAGAGCGTTCGTGGAATAGAAATCATCCACTAAAATAGTGATCTCNCCCTCTCCCTTCCCGCTATCTATGGAGAAGTTTGTAGTAGAGGCCCATACTTGCTGCCCGGACTGAAGGATGACTATGGAAGCCTCCATGTCCCTGTCTGAGATCGTGTTCTGGAGGACCTTGATAGTGATCGACTCGCCATCCTCACTGTATTCCACCTGTCCGACCGAAAGTTCGCCCTCAAGCAAGGCACCTAGAATCAGTGGAAGGATTAGCATCACTATGTAGGAGATTGCGACTACAGATGCTGCTAAAGCGCTGGTTCCCGTTAGGGCGAAACCGGAACTGGAAATGGAGAATACTCTCAATCTCCACATTACCACAGATAGAGAAAATAGGAAAACGAATGACATGACCAACGAGGACCCTATCAAGGGGATGGTGAGTTCGTCGCCCGGGAGGTATACAAGAAGAATGCGGGCAAGGAAAACTGGCAGAATTCCGAATAATGCAACTACCTTGAGTGATTCAACCAAGCCAGCCCCCTCTGGAATGGGCCCTTCTTCCTCTTTANCTGGTTCTTCGANAANNACAGCANCTGGAGTCTGGGNTTGACTTTGCTCGGCAGCCTTCCCTAGTAGNCCNCCTGATTTGCTAGCAGTGACTACCTCTTCGACGTATTCNCCGACCTTNGCACCCGTAACCGGGTCTATACGATCTGNCTTTCCATCTTCTTGGCCCATTCCAACCACACCATCTAGTAACTATTCATAATGCCCATCAAAGAAAAATGTACACCCTCGACTATCTACGTTGGACTGATGGTTATCAATCCGTTGCCTGATGGCTCTTGGANGGACGTNTCTAGAATAGACGGTTGTCCAACGGGATGACGTTCCCGTCATCGTCNAAAGAAACCTGTTCTCCACTGGTCTTTCTGCCGATGGCCGCACCNGCCAGAGCAGCCATCATCGCTGTTCCCACTAGTTCGAATCCTGGCAGGTAGACACCTCTGATGTAAATGGTCATCACCTGTATCTGATAGTTAGGAACACCTTCGGATCTGACAGAGTACTCCGAAGTTGCCTTGAACTGCAGTGAGAAGTACTTGTCTGTCCATCCTTGGTTCTTGGGTGTTCTCATCTGCACCCTGAACTTCTCCGGTGGAGCAAGTGAGTCTATCTCCTGGGATATCAGCGGGAGGCTGAGCTGGAAGCCCTCGTCAACCATCTCGTCGTAGTTCTGAATCTCTACGTTGAATTTGTCCCTAGCATTTCCATCATTGTAAACGTCGAAGACCAAAGTGTAGTCGACCTTAGGCCTGAGTTGGATAAATGCCAATTCAGCTCCGACCCTGAGTCTGCTGAATTGCTTGAATACAGTCATCACCTTGGCTTCTGTTGGAGAAGTAGCAGCGGTAACAGGAGCCCCATTCCACTGAGTTACCGTAGCGGTAATCGTTACCACTTGCTGGCCCTCTGGTTGCCTCAAATCTGCCCTAGCAGCGACTTGGAAGGATGTGTCTCCCGGAGGTACTGTCGCCGAACCTGGACCTGCTACTGAGATGATTCCCTGTTGGTAAGTGAGATCGACCTTCTCTGAGAAGGTAGTAGGGTTTGTGAGTGTACAATATATGATGGTAGACCTTAGAGCGCCTGGATAAACCTCGATCGGGGCCGGTTGGTCACAGGTGAGCGAAACATCTGGCGAGGTCTGGGCTTGAACTGCTGCTACTCCTGACCAGAGACTCAGAAAATAGACGGCCATTATCATCAGTGGCACTCTAATAGATGCACTCATCACAAAATCCTCTGCTTGGACCGTATTTGAGGCTTCGCCCGAGACGGGCGTGAAATTAGTCATTATTTGGGGCCTTATTGGGTGGTGGACCCGACCGGATTTGAACCGATGACCACTCGGTTATGAGCCGAGCGCTCTAACCAACTGAGCTACGGGTCCCTGAAACACTCGTCCGCGAATGTCGAAATGAACCTTATCTATGCAATGCCANTAATTCTGAAGCAAGTAAGTGTTCGAAACTAAACCTAGTGTAATGGTTTATGCCTAGGTCCCTTCTCGGGAGTTCGAGTGAAACTATGGAAAACAATGGAAATATTGTATTGAGTGTTGGAGTAATTCTNCTGCTTGTGAACGTTGGAGTAGGCGTCTCTGGAGTTCTAGANGGAGTAATCGAGGGCAACGTNGAGACAGCAGTAATGGACGGATACGATGGTTTGGACGATGATGGGAACCAGGATTACACAGCCGATTTCGATGACGAATGGATGAACGCTTCATCTACGAAAGCATACTTCGCGAATTCGATTTCGAATCTAGAAGAGGTCCTAGCTGGAACGTCGGCCCCATCCTACGAGAGGGTGGGTCCTTTCATCTACTACGAAAACACCACAAGGGATGTCATCGAGTACGATTACGAAGAGGGTTCGATAACTTACTCGGGATACGAGACATTCGAGTGGTGCGAAGATTGCACATGGGAAGGCCAGCAATCCGTATCTGGAGACACTGTCGTAAACCAGATCAACATCCTCTGGAATACCCAGAGAATAGGTGGCATGGGGTCTGGGATCGAGTATGGCGAAATTTTTGCCAAGGCAATGTTCGCGGCTCAGATGATTGAGTTCGATCTATCCAACNGGGCNCCGAGCATGTGGGCCTCCGACGACATAAGAGCGATGGCTAGCGCGGCCGGAGGGAACATGTTCGGCAACATGAGTGCAGAATTGAGCATCGCAGCTGGTGCATATTCAGCGACAGGGCAAACCGGTTTGTGGACTGTTCCGGAAGATCATGACCTGACTCCAATCCAAAGTGCATTTTACACTGCGGATGACGGATATGGGAACTGCGTCGCCCTAACTTGCGATATAGGGCCTGTTCTGATAGCGGGNATGGGTGCCCCGAGTGATACGGTCACTCCTACTCGNGCTGCTCTTCTCGGATACAGTAACTGGACCGAAACTCCAGAGGACACCGTAGCATTAGATTGGGCTATCTACTCTATTGCNGCGCAAAAATTTGTCGAGCGTGGAGGCGGTGCTGAGATAAACCCCCAAACCCCCCAACTCAAGCAGAGATTGTACGAAGTGAGCGGGTTACAAATAACCGACGAGCAGATCGAGACACTCCTCTTCAACGAGAGCGTCGGCCTTCTAACATCATTCGAGGTGGGGGGAATTCCACTCCCAGGCATGGTGGTTGGACTTCTCCTACCACTCCAGGGTGGCGCCTATTTCGAGGCTATGGAAACGTACAACCTCGGCCTAGACAAGATCGATGCCCTTGCAAAATACGTGGAGCCTTGGGTGGGACTTGGGCTCACCGGAGCGCCGACTGAATTCGAGCTAGTTCTCACTGGGGGCACTGGCACGATGGTGTCCAATGAATGGTGGCTGACAGCATTCGGCGACTACGATCCCTTAGCTGGCACATACATCCCTATCGGACTCAACAGGGATGGTTTCGCAGGAATGTCAGAGCTAACGATGGAAAAGTCGGATTTCATCCTCAATGATCCAGTGATAGGCCTCAAGTCCTCGTTCCCCGGCCAGTTCATGTACGGTGAGCTCTCAGGAATGTCCCTTCCTGACTCCAATGGAGTAGCACACACTTGGGACGATGCATATGTCTCAAACCTATACGGAATCTCCGAGCAAGAGGCTAGTGCACTGAGGGACTGGGTTGCAAACTTCTACTTTGATACAGTGATGCCCGTACTGCTAAACTTCGTAACTGGAAACACCCCTTACTACTCCATGCCAATTAGCAACTGGCTATATGGCTGGGATGACGCAGTTAGCGATTACTTCGGCTTCCCCTCTTGGAACAGCCTAGAGACTAACGCTACATACTACGGTTCTGATGGCATTAGTACTGGAGACTGGTCTGTCTACAAGATGAGCACAAGAGGCGACACGCTGGGACAGAGGATGGCACAGGGCTACATCAACTCCGACGGAGATGGGATGTGCGACTACGACTATGACTCGAATGGCAATTTCATTGGCTATGACATAACCTGCGAAGACGGGCAGGTGTACGGTATGACTGAGCACCTCACTTGGAGGGCCCCCCACAGGGAAGAAGGAGCCAGTGGGCTTCTTTCCGCAAATGCTGGAAATGACGTCACGTCACTAATGGGTACTGCAGGTTCATTGGCGACCCCTAATGACCCATTCAGCTTGAATGTGGCTGGGTACGCGGTTGCTACAACCGATGTCGGCAACAAGGAGACATACAAGGGA
>NZTJ01000020.1 GCA_002697065.1 Methanobacteriota archaeon | reverse complement strand
GCCGGGATTTGAACCCGGGTTCCCACGTTGGCAACGTGGGGTGATAACCGCTACACTACACTCGCGCAGGCTTTTGCAGAACCGACTGGCTTTTCTAAGCGTCGGTATTTATGCCGGCAATTGCATTCACTCTCGCTATAATCTCATCTCTCGTTTTTCTATACGCTTCAATCTCCCTTCCATAGGGGTCTTCCAGCCCCCAATCCTCGTCAATTGGTAGGGCCGGACAACTAACACCACACCCCATGCTGATAATTTTGTCAAAGTCTTCCGGCCTGACAATATCCACAGATTTAGGATGAAGTCCATTGGTATCGACACCTATCTCTCCTAGAACCACCAATGCATTCTCCGCAACTCCCCTGTCTTGTGGGGGGTGGGTCCCAGCAGAAGAGGCCGTATGCCCCAAATCCCTTGCAATGGCCTCAGCCATTTGACTTCTACAGGTATTTCCAACGCAAACGAACAGTACTCGCATGGATTCGGTTTGCGGTGATAACTAATTAATCAATTCACAATACATACTGTAGGCTAATCCCTGTCGAATAGGTTTCAATAATGTCTCTTCGAACGGATGGCCATGGCNGACTCTCCTGTGTCNCACCATCCNGCCGGAGCTCCNCCTGAAACAGATAATGCCGAGGCCTCAAATGAGCAGAGGGCNCAGATGGAACAGGCTTACCAGCAGATGCAGAGGAAGATGAGAATAAGCAAAATGGACGAGCANATAAAACACAAGATCATGGTACTATCTGGCAAAGGAGGCGTTGGAAAATCAACAGTTGCTACGGGACTTGCNCTTTCCCTAGCCCGCGAGGGAAAGAAAGTTGGATTGATGGATATCGACATAACAGGACCAAACGTCCCCAAGATGCTAGGACTCGATAATACAGATTTGAACGTNGAAGAGGGNCAGATTCACCCGGCCGAAGGACCTGCCGGAGTCAAGGTGATTTCCATGGCCTTCCTACTTGAGGATCCCGATAAGCCGGTAATCTGGCGTGGACCGATAAAGTTGGGAGCAATACAGCAGTTCATTGGAGACGTAGCATGGGGGGAACTAGACGCGCTGATTATCGACTTCCCGCCCGGTACTGGTGATGAACCTTTGACAGTTAGTCAAAGTCTCCCGGGGATAGATGGGGTAGTAATCGTAACNACTCCTCAAGAGGTCGCTCTTCTGGATAGTAGAAAGTCAATTAACTTCGCCAAGACAATCTCAGTTCCGGTCCTCGGAGTTGTAGAGAATATGAGCGGCTACACTATCCGGGGGAAATCTGAACCNAACTCCAAGGTCTCCATAATGGGCCCAGGAGGGGTGCCAATTGACTGCCTGACGGATAACGAGGGAATGTGGGAGGTCACCTTGGATGTGTTCAAGTCAGGTGGGGGAGAAGAATCATCCAGGGAATTGGAAGTTCCTTTTCTTGGGTCTCTGCCCTTCGATCCTGGAATAGTTAGGGGAGGCGATGATGGGGTGCATCGAATTATCGCTGAGCCAGAAGGCGAAACAGCCAAGGCATTCAAATCCATAGTAGAAGGTATTGTTGAACAACTCGAAAAGGGATCGCAACGTTCTCTAAGAATAATCTAAGCTCTAATCCTTGCGTCGAATTGATGACATAGTCACTGTCCCAAGTAGTCGTAATGGTTGCTGAAACAGGCATCTACATCACCTGGGTTACCGGTGCTATCCTGATCAGCATATCCATGATGCCCCTGTTCAAGCCCCATTTCGCAAAGATCAGCATAGATGGATTCATCGATATGTTCAGACGATACTGGGCACACATGATTGTTGTCTTCTCGGTATATCTCTGGAAGGATCTTCTTGATGGCCTAGATCGGGTCTTGATGGCCAACACGCAGCTGGATATGACCTTCCTCGTTTACGCGATAGAAGGTGATGCTTCAATGTGGGTGCAAGAGGGGCTCAGAAATGATTTCTTGGACGTTTTCATGACTCACTTCTATGTTATGGGCTTCATGACAGCTACCTTCTCATCATTCATCTATCCAATTTATTTTGATGATAGACACATGGCCGACAGAGTATCTCTTTCCATGTTCTGGGTGTATATTCTCGCAATTCCATTCTATCTCTTTCTGAATGTCAAGGTAACTGGAAATTATATCGAAGGAATGGAGACAATAGCATATGACCTGACGCCTGAAATTCATAACTGGTTCAACAGAATTGACCCATTCACTAACGGGATGCCTAGTCTGCACATCGGACTCCCTTTTGCGATCTGGCTNACCATGCANAGATGGGATGAGGACGGAAGATGGAGTAGGTTCCGTTCTTTCCTCATAGTTTTCATCGCACTGACGTCAGTGGCTATAATATATCTTGGAATCCACTGGTTCGTAGACATTATTGGAGGAATGGTGGTGGCTATTCTAGCAGTAAACATCACTGCAAGAACACACGAGCAAATATGGAGGTTGGCCGATGAGAGACTTTTCACCAGAAGACTGGCTAGAACTCTAGATAATCCGAGAGGATCGATAAAGAGCACGCTCAACTCACTTACCCGCACNCTCGATCCAATAAAGGAACCTGGAAAGAACCAGACTGGTGCTATAATTTTCGCTCTAATACTTCTAACTGGATCTGTTCTATTGTGGGACGTTACCCATCAGAAGATATCTATTGATGAGGCTGAATCTCCGACATCTGCCTCCGGTTCTGGGGAGTGGTTGATTTGGATAGAGGACTCTGCAGAGGAGATTTCTATTACTGCAACAAACGTCACATCAAACACGAATAGGACGTTGGGNGGGATGTCGTGGGAGAGTACTCCTCAGGTCGTATCTTCGGGAGAAAACTTCGTAGTTTACGACGAATTCAGAGTTGACTACTTCCAGCACAACACAGAGTCTGGAACCCTCCAACCTATTTTCAGTGAGTCTTCCGAAGAACCTCTGATCGATATTTCTATTTCATCGGTTTCCAGCGAAACTGGATACATCGCTATGCTATCCAACGAGAGCCTCAAACTGATGGATACCAGCGATCAGTCTATCAGAATTCTAGAGCCAGAAGTAAACTCCTCGGTAGTCGCCTCATCGGGCCCACTAGTGGCATTTTCTGGGAAATCTCCATCTGGTCCCTCTGTAAACATAACTTCAGCAGACTCCGATTTGACTCTAACTATACTATTGGACCCAAGATCCTCAGAACGAATAGAAGAGTCAATCAAGAACTCCGGGACATCTCTTGATTTCGACAACTCAACAGTTGTTGAACTGGTAATGGACTCAAATTGGCTTGTCGCGACTGTAGATGTCGGGCCCTTCAACAGGACCATCCTAGTTGATACGTTATCAATCAACCAGACTTTGATCTCCAATCCTAGGTGGGACTCCTCTTCTCCAAGCATAGGGGATGGAAAGATTGCATTCCTCCAAGTCACAAGAGATAGCATAATCTCTTCAACAGAAGACTCATTCAGGAACAATGATGTTTACGTCTACGACATGGAGTCTGTAGAGACTATACAGTACACCTTCGACGAAGAGGTCAATCAATTCCAACCCCAGATGTTACTGGACCGGCTAGCTTGGATAGAAGTAAATGACGAAGGAGAGAAAGAGTTACTCGTGTACTCATTCACAGATACGATAGAGCCCAGGAACTCCCTTCTACTGCAAGCCTCGATACTTGCTCTGATTCCGCTTATTTTCCTTTGGGCCCTACAGTCATATGGGGTCAATAGGATCACTCAGCGAGCCTGAACATTTCATCAAGACTCCTAGATGCCTTTCTTATCGTTTCTTCTGGTATTTCCACAATCTGAGCGGGTTTTGGATCGATTAGTGCCTGTAGAATGTCCTCCAGCTGAGTCTTCTTCATATGCCTGCACATCACACATGCACCCATTAGATTCAGATTATCCTCTGTCTCAGCGAGAACCCTGTCCGCCGTGCCACATTCGGTGATTAGCATCATGTCCTTCTTTCCTATGCTCGCAAGACGAATAGCCTCGTTCATCAGCAATTCGCTACTACCAACAAAGTCACTTTCTTCCAGTACTTCCGAGTCACACTCAGGATGACTAAGAACNATAAGATCGATNCCGTTCTCAGACATGCTGCTCTTCCACTTTCTTATCTTTGGACCAGTAAACTCTGAATGAACCTCGCATTCTCCTTCATACAGAATTACNTCTTTGCGACCTTGGAGTGACTGCTGGAGATGCCTTCCCATGTACTTGTCCGGTACAAAAATCAATTTGTCCCCGGGCAGTCTTTCACAAATTTTCAGATAATTACTACTGGTAACACAGACATCACACTCGGCCTTAACTGCAGCACTGGTATTGATGTAGCAAACTACTGGCACTCCCGGATTCTCTTCTTTCAATCTGATTACATCCACAGCCTCAATGCTGTCACTCAGCGAGCAACCTGCATCTGGTGATGGATGTAATACAGTCTTCTCGGGACTGACTATCTTTGCCGTCTCTGCCATGAATCTGACACTCGAGAAAAGGATAGTCTGCTGTGGGGCATCTCTGGCTTCCTTTGACAGAGCGTAACTATCAGCCACTGAGTCTGCAACTCCGTATGTAATGTCAGGAGTCTGATAAGAATGAGCTATTAGGAACACATCCTTCTCTTTCTTTAATCGATTTATCTCTAGAGTAAGAGGGGCCAGTGACTTACAGATCTCGATAGTCCACCTCATAGGCTGCTTGATTGCATACTGAAGCCTCATTGCCTCTTTCTGGATTTCTGAGTCAGAGTACCCGAAAGTTCCCAAGAAAACTCTAGGGATCGGGGCCGCTGGCATGTCCAGAACCATATTGACCAACCAATCGTCGGAGTGCAACCGCTTTCAACTCATCTGGTGTCCGGTTTGCATGGAATGTCCGGAGATTCCCATTTGGAAGCCCGAAATCGTCCTTCACGAGGGGGCCGAGGCGATTGTAACGGCTGGCTCTTGGCTTGGCAAGAGAACCGTACTGAAGTACCGGAGACCCCGAAGATACAGACATCCTGACCTGGATCGTAGGCTTACACGCCAGAGGATGTCGGTAGAGGCGAAAGTCCTATCCAGACTATCTGCAGTCGGTTTCCCGTCGCCGAGTCTGATTCTTATGGATCAGGCCCAATCAACAATATTGTTGTCCAGGATCGACGGCAAAGTACTATTCGAGGTTCTGAAATCTGAAGATTCTATCGACGAAATACTACATTCTTTAGGGGGACTGATTAGGAGGTTGCATGAGATAGGAATATCACATGGCGATCTAACTACTCACAATGTCATGGTCTCACAAGGACAGCTGTATCTAATCGACTTCGGCCTTTCACGACAATCCCCTGAATTGGAACATTTTGGTCTCGATTTACAAGTTCTCAGAGAGTGTCTTGGCTCCAGTCACACGAATATACCCGATGCTATCGATAGGGTTTGCGAAGGATATATTGACTCTGAGGATCAAAATAGTGATTCAGAAAGTGCTAGCAACGTGATAGAGAGATTTCACAAGATTTCAGGAAGGGTCAGGTATCACGGATAGGTGGAATAATGAGAGTTCTCTTTGCAACTGGTAACCAAAACAAGGTAATCGAAGCATCCGGAATACTCTCGCCCTTGGGTTTATTTGTAGAGCAGTTTTTGATCGATGGCCAGATTCCACTCCTAGTCGAGCCCCAGACAGATGGTATTGAGGAGGTCGCTATCTCGAAACTGAAACAAGCCGTTTCCATGACCATTGGAACAGAATTTGAGAATGACGCACTACTCGTTGAGGACTCTGGACTCTTCATTGATTCTCTTTCCGGTTTCCCGGGGCCTTATTCCTCGTACATCTTGGACACAATCGGTCTGTCTGGGGTACTAAGTCTGATGTCCGGGATGTCAGATAGGGGGGCTGAGTTCAGGGCAGTTGCAGCACTCTCATTTCAAGGGGAGATACTTTCCTCAACAGGGATTTGCAGAGGGGTGATTTCCGACAAGGCATCTGGTGATTCCGGCTTCGGATTCGATCCTATTTTCATCCCTGAAGAAACCAAAGGTAGGACATGCGCCCAACTCTCACAGTCTGAGAAATCATCCATCTCGCATCGCGGATTCGCTCTAAAGGGAGTTTCCGAACTCCTGAATCTCCCGTCAAAGTGAATAGAAGCAGTCCTCCTTGGGAGGAGTAATGGTCACCGCAACCAGGCTCCTGCTGTTCGCAATGACCGCGGTATCAATCCCAATTTATCTTGTTTTCATAGTCCCAGAGGGACTCCTAATGCAGGCCGCAGGTGCTGTTCTTATTCTCCTACTAGTCTCAATGATTCTTTTCACAGGGAGGCGTTCGGTACCAACCGGGGGAAAGAAGAGGCAAGTCGCCATCAAGGAAGACTCTACTTTCGGAGACATTGAACTCCCTGAACCTGTAATCTCCGAAGAGAAAACCGGCGAATTTATGGATTCAAAGATCCGAAGGAGCAGAGGTAGGCAGAAGGGAAAAGAAACCCCAGACCTGCCGATTCCTCAAAATATGCCCGAAACCCCGATTCCTATTTCTATGGATTCTACTGATTCTGACGATTTACAATTGGAACAGGCCGAGGGAACTGCTAGGGTTCACATCGCAAAAGCAGACCCTGAACTTCAAGCAGAAGCTGAGATCGATCGGTACTTGGTCCAGCAGAGGCAGAGGAGAGAGATTTTCAGAGAGAGGCTACACAAGGAAAGGCGTTTGGAGATGTCTAAGAGGATGGCCGAAGAAGCCAGAAAGTGGGCCGAAATAGAGGATGGAGAAGATCTCTCGACTCTGACCAGTATCCCGGGCCACGGTCTGGCCGTATTCTATGAGCCAGAAGAGCCGGATGCCTCCATCCCACAGGGGATTTCGTACGTAAGGGTTGATGACGAGCGAGTTCTGAAGATTCGAGTCTCATTGGATGCCCCCAGAGGTATCCAAACAGAATTAGATGGAGTCTCTGACTATGAATTAGAGGCAGACATGCCACTCCCCGCCCCTGCTCAGGGGATGCCAATGCCTCCACCCCCGATTCCTGACCTCCCTCCTCCAGTTGGGAAAGATCTCTAGCTAAGTGATATGTTGAAGCGATACGACCCGTTCGCAGTTGTATGNCTCAAGACGTTTTGACTGTNGAGGATGTTGAGGTTGATGGTTCCAATCCTAGGGGAGGGGTTATCTCAGTNTGGACGCTAAACAGGCCAGACAAACTAAACGCACTAAATACAGAATCCCACAAGGCAATCAAAAAGGAGTGTGCTAGGGCAAACTCAGACGATAATGTCCGATGCGTAGTGATCAGGGGATCTCCTCCCCTGGAACCAATGGAAGGAAAGAGACCCAAGCCCCATGCATTCGCAGCCGGAGCGGATATCTCTGAGTTCTCTGGGAAGGACTCAGATGACGTACGGCCATTCTTCGAGGACAATGCATGGGAGGCAGTTTGGAACGTCTCCAAGCCAACAATAGCAATGGTCGATGGTTTCGCACTTGGAGGGGGTACCGAATTGGNCTTATCATGCGATATNAGACTCGCTTCAGAGAGGTCAACCTTCGGCCAGCCCGAGATTAACCTCGGACTCATTCCGGGAGGAGGGGGGACTCAGAGACTATGCAGATTGATTGGATACGGAAGGGCCATGGAGATCGTTCTCTCTGGCGGTATGGTGAGTGCAGAGGATGCACTAAGTATGGGCATAGTGAATCGGATCGTTCCTAATGAGGATCTAGAAGCAGAGGCTATGAAGATGGCTTCTGAGATTTCCAAGAAGTCCCCGCATACTATGAAGGTAGCGAAGCGAGTAGTAAGGGGTGCCTTGGAACTACCATTCTCAGAAGGGGTCTTGATGGAGCGCTCCGAGTTTGTCGCCCTTTTCGATACCGAGGACAAGGAGATAGGGGTTAGAGCATTCTTGGAGAAGTCTGAAGCTGAGTGGGTAGGAAAATAACCGATCAACACAAGCTGCTCGAGATCAANCCGATTGAATCCGGCTCCTTAGTGGGGTCAATAACCAGCCAATCAATCTCTGAACCGGTCAGAACTAGCTCCTCTTGAATCTCTCTAATNCTGTCCATATTCCCAAGATAGTGGTCCAATTTCTTTCCATTGTGCCTTTCCCTGTTCGCGATCATTCCTCGATGCCTATCCTCACTCGAAACATACAGAACAACCCCAGTAGCCACTCCACCAGCCTCTCTCCAGAGANCAATCACCTCATTATTGGGGACATAATGAACACCTTCCAGAAGTAAATCGGATCCCTTTGAGGCGGCTCTCTCTATTACTGCCAAAACTCCTTCTGAGAGGGCTCGAACTGTTTCTTTCCAGTCTTCCGAAGCCGAACCCCCAGCAGACTCGAAGGAGGAACGATGNAGGGCGGGGCTCTCAGTGGAAGATATCTGGGTCCTCAGGACCTCTCGAATTGTGTCTGTAGAGACAATTTTTCCAAAACTAAGTGAAGATGCCAGATTTGCAGACATCGTGGACTTCCCGACCCCGCTGGTCCCACACATTATCAATAGTCTTGGAACCAATCAATCACCTAGCGCTGAATTGATTTGATCTCGAGGAACTCCTCCATTCCATGGACCCCCAACTCTCTCCCCAATCCCGATTGCTTGTATCCTCCAAACGGAGCCGTGACATTGAACGCACCACCATTGATGCTAACTTGTCCAGTCCTCATCATCTTAGCCACCCTCATCGCCCTCTCCTCATCACCAGACCAAACTCCTCCGGATAGGCCATATTCCGAGTCATTAGCTAGCTCTACAGCCTCATCCTCGGAGGAGTATGTGGTGATGCACAGAACAGGACCAAAAATCTCCTCCCTGAATATGGTCATATCTTGCGTAACGTCCGCGAAGACTGTCGGCTTAACGAAAAATCCAGACTCTAGACCATCTGGCATCCCTTCCCCTCCAGCAACCAGGGTGGCCCCCTGCTCAATTCCACTAGAGATGTATGAAGATACAATATCCTGTTGCCTCTTGGAGACCAGTGGTCCACATCTGCTGGACTCATCCATCGGATCACCAACAGTGTACCTCCCTATCTTGCTTGAGATTACCTCCACCACCTCATCCCTAGACTCCTCTGGTACCAGAAGCCGTGTAAGGGCCGAGCACTCCTGCCCGGAGTTGCCGAAGCATGAGTAAATAGCCGAAGTTGCAGCTCGTTGGATATCTGCGTCATCCAAGATGATATTTGCACTCTTGCCCCCAAGCTCCAGTGTCACTCTCTTCACGCTTGGAGCAGCCAGTTCCGAGACCCTAATCCCAGCACTTGTCGATCCCGTGAAGCTGACCATATCCACCATTGGATGGCTTGACAAGGTCTCTCCGATATCTCTCCCATGGCCGGAAATCAAATTGAAGACCCCATTCGGAAGACCGACTTCATTCAGGATATCTGCTAGTAGGAACGCATTCAGGGGCGCTTCCTTGGATGGCTTCAACACCATTGTACAACCTGCTGCGATAGCTGGAGCCACCTTTCCGATTATCTGGTGTAGGGGAAAGTTCCACGGGGTGATCATAGCCACCACTCCTATGGGCTCCTTGATTACGAGAGAGTTCCTAATCTCCTCCTCCCAGACGTATCCGTCTAGGATTTTAGCATAAGATCTGGAAACAACCCTCGGAGTTCCTACCATCGCCATCCTCGAGTACTCTATCGGAGTCCCAACCTCTGCGGTGATCATCTCTGCTAGATCCTCGCTTCTATCCTTAATCAAGCTCGAAATCCTGTTTAGGAATTCCACTCTCTCGCCGACCTCGGTTGTCGACCAACCAGCGAATGCAGACCTAGCAGCCTCCACGGCAGCATTAGCATCAGAATCGCTAGCAACTGGTACGGAGCCAATTATCTNCTCATTGGTCGGATTNATTACTTTGATAGAACCCTCTCCACNGGGNTCTATCCAGTTTCCNTCGATGTACAGGTGTCTGCGTTCGTGCATGNCCGACCCAAACTGCTNCATCTTATGATATTCATGCAATTCAATAGAGTGGCCCTTGCTCGGGTGTCATGCCAGTTTCCACCGACATGCTTGACGGAGGGGTTGCATTGGTCACCCTGTCTCCAGCCGCCTCCTCAAACACATTCTCTCCCGATCACTTCGACCCATTCCTATCTTGCTTACAAGAGGTGATGGCCATTCCCTCTTGTAGGTCAGTCGTAATCACTGGTTCTGGGCGATTCTTCTCCTCTGGAGGAAACATGGACGACTTTTCCGATGCAATAGAGAATGGNAGTATTGGTAGCATAGTTCAGCAGATGACCGATAAGCTACATCCACTTCTCATTAAGATCAGGACTTCGGAGAAGGTTTTCGTATGCGCGATTAATGGTTCGGCAGCCGGAGGCGGACTAGGTTTGGCACTGGCATCAGACTACAGAGTCTGCTCTCCAGAGGCGAAGCTCGCCTCCGCGTTTTTCCGACTCGGACTCTCACCTGATGGGGGAATGACATGGTTGCTACCAAGACTGGTCGGGAATCAGGTGGCTCGCAAGTTCTTCTTCAACTCNGAAGTTTGGTCNGCAGAGCAGGCNCTNAAATATGGNGCAGTCGATGAGNTGGCCGATTCGAGCATCCTTCTAGATAGGGCCATCGAGGTNGCCAGAGATTGGGGNAAGTGGNCAGTCAACAGCAGGAAGGGNACAAAGCAGCTTCTNGATGCNTCAACTTCTACATTCTTCGAGACCCAGTTNCATTTCGAGCAGTCTCTGATNGTGGCTTCCTCNCAGACNAAGGACTTCATCGAAGGAGTCACATCATTCAGGCAGAAGAGGGAACCGTCTTTTGGAAAATTCGAGGAGGAGTAGGATGGNCAGAAGACTGATTGTAATGCGTCATGCCAAGAGCAGCTGGAAAGACCCGAACNTAGATGATCACGAACGATCNNTGAACAANAGGGGCANGNGGGANGCACCCATNGTGGCAGATGCNATTTNNGANAGNGGTTGGNNNCCAGANCTTATCCTNGTTAGTAGTTCNAAGAGGACNCTCCAGACTCTNGANGGGATGTCNCANAGGATGGGNAANACTCCNTTCGAGGTTAGATCNGGAATCTACCATGCATCAGTAATCGATCTGATGTCGGAATTGGAAGATATGTTGGAAGATGGGACCACCATGATACTGGGGCACAATCCTGGCTCTGAGATTCTTGTTAACCATCTCTCAGGGGAATGGCATACAATGCCCACGGCAACNGCAGTACTATTGNTCCACTCNGGTTCATCATGGTCTGTNGAGGANGTTNTTCGTCCCAAGGAGATTGCATAGTAAGGGTGCTCANGNACTTGGTCAGNCCANNGTGNNATCTTGTTCAGNGTGATTGTNACATTCTAGTNCATCACAGTCTCATGGTGGTTCGGAACGAAAGTCTGCTCAGTCATTGGGGGNCTCACGTANCCCCTCGCNNTCTTCCTCTCTGGCAGCTCTATNGGCTCAGGAGTAAGATCNTCATACTCNATCATNGANAGTAGGTGGTTTATGCAATTCAAGTGAGCGTGCCTCTTGATATCGGANTTAACCACGAACCAAGGAGACTGCTTAGTGTCGGTGTGAGCGAACATCACNTCCTTCGCCTCAGAGTAGTCTTCCCAGCGTGTTAGTGACTCCAGATCCATTGGACTGAGCTTCCACCTCTTGTGCGGTTCGTCCAGCCTTGCCTTGAAACGCTTCAACTGCTCGTCATCGGATACTGAGAACCAGTANTTTATCAGAATCGTGCCTGACCTCATCAGCATCCTTTCGAACATGGGACAGGATCTCATGAACTCATCATACTCNCCCTCGTCGCAGAATCCCATAACCCTCTCGACCCCGGCTCTGTTGTACCAACTTCTGTCAAACATCACTATCTCTCCTGCAGCGGGGAGATGGTTGACGTACCTTTGGAAGTACCACTCGGTCTTTTGCCTCTCAGTAGGCGCTGGTAGAGCAGCCACTCTCACAACTCTGGGATTGAGGTACTGCGCNATCCTCTTGATTACACCACCCTTCCCAGCAGCATCTCTGCCTTCGAAGACGATTACGACCTTGAGTCCCTTAGCCTTCACCCATTCCTGAAGTTTGATTAGCTCTAGTTGTAGCCTGAATAGCTCCGTATTGTACTTCTTCTTTCCTATCCTCTCTATTTTCTCGCCCCCATTGTCGCCCATCGTAATCAATCCTCCATAGCCGTTGTTGACAAAAGCCCTCTGGTCGAGGATTTGTAGCATCTTCACGAATTAAAGGAGGCTGACAAGATCAATCAATGATGCCCTAGGATCTTCGGACTTTGTAACTCCACTAGCTAACAGAACCCCAGAAGTACCAAGCTCGATAGCCTTCGCCACGTCCTTGCCGGTCTTTATCCCTGCACCGCATAGGATGCCGACCCTGGTTGAAACTTCTCTTACTGCTTGGGCTGTACCGCTGACTATCTCCGGGTCGGCGCTAGTTACCGAAGTCTCTCCGCCAATCAGCTCCGGTGGTTCCACAGCAACGAAACTCGGCTCTAATGCCGCCAGTGCCCTCGCCTCGTGAATGTCTGCGGCACAGGCACAAACATGGAATCCATCCGGAATTTGCTCCATGAGCATAGCGACGTGCTCCAAGCTAACCTTGTGTTCCGCGTGATTGATCAGGGTTCCTGAAGCTCCCCTCTCCATTGCAGTTTCAGGATGCACCCACCCTGTATTGGAACCGAAACCAACGGGATCAAGATGCTGACACCAGACCTCCAGTCCCGGAGCAGCAGCAACTACGGCAGACAGGTCTAGTGCAGAGACCGCAGCAACCATCCTAGCTCCAGTATCTATGCTGGCCATAGCTCTAGCCAAGTCTTCGGCACATGCCCCGTGAGCGGTCTGGTATGTCTTGAAATTAACAACAACAAGCGAGTCTCTCATAGTACCCCGAGGGACCGTGCCTCTTTGACCGTGACGGGATATGATGCCAATATCGTAACTTATTCTCAGATTAACCATGATCAATGATTTCTAAACTCAAGTCAGAACCCTCTGGGATCCTAGCCCTCATTCCTATCAAGCACCCCTCGATGTTACAATTAGGGCCTATTTCAGCCCCTTCCAGAACAACTGAGTCGCGTACCAATGATCCTTCCCCAATGCAAGCTCCGAGACCTATCGTACTAGCGACAACCTCTCCTTTGTTTGTCGAATCGTCTCCGAACCATGAATCTCTGTAAACTGAACCACTAGAGAAACTACCTGCAGAGATACATGTCTGGCTNGCTTCTACGAAGGACTGAGGAGTTCCCGCATCAACGAACCAGCCTTCNAATGGAAANCCATTCAAACCNCCAGTTGCNGCTAGGTNCTCGAAAACNTCNCTCTCTAAGCTATGCGCTCCGTGNGGCATCAAATTGAATATCTCAGGCTCCAGNATNTAGGCTCCAGCATTAATCAGATTGGAGAAAGCCTCCTCTATNGNNGGCTTCTCTTGGAANCTGATTATCTTNCCATTCTCTTCTCTATAGTCTGCGACTCCGAATCGGGATGGATCCTCAACCTCCCATAGTGAGATNGTTCCAATNCCCCCGTTGCTCCTGTGGAATTGGAGCATCTCTTCGACTCTGAGACTGGTAATCAGGTCTCCGTTGATNACGCANAATGTACCTCCGGNGAGATGNTCTCTGCANTTGGCAATGGCNCCTCCAGTNCCCAGTGGCTCNGTTTCCTCGATAATCTCTACCTCGTAGGGGAGTTTCGCTCTNGAAAAATNATCNCTCATCTTCTCAACNCCATAACCAGCNGCAATTAGTATTCTATTTTCTTNAGATTCAGGAATTATTCCTACAACGTGCTCAATCATCGTCTTGTCTAGAATTGGCAAAAGAGGCTTTGGGATACTTTCTGTCCAAGGACGAAGCCTTGTTCCGAAACCTCCAGCCAGAACGATGACATCCATGATCNGTNGGCAGGGCGTCTGCGTTTCAGCNCTTCGCGTCTGCGTTAGGCATAATCTCGATGCGTATCGTTGAAAGACGGACTATGTCTCGCGAGGGTGTGAACATCCACGAGTACCAAGGTAAAGCACTATTCAAAGAAGAAGGCATCGCAGTGCAAGAAGGCATTCACTGCACTACAGTAGAACAGGCNCTAGAAGCCTATGACTCTCTTGGAAGCCAGATCGTCGCCGTCAAGAGCCAGATACATGCGGGNGGACGTGGGAAAGGTAACCTCTACTGCCCCGATACTGGCGATTTGCAGATGGAGGGCGGAGTCAAGATAGCCTCATCGCGTGGAGAGGTCGAAACCTATTCCAATAATATCCTCGGAAATATTCTGGTCACCAAGCAATCTGGCCCGGAAGGTAAGATGGTGAACAACTTGTACATTGAGGCGGGATGCGAAATCGCTCATGAGTATTATCTAGCTCTCTTAGTCGATAGAGAAGAAGATGCCATCCTAGTGATGGCCTCTACTGAAGGGGGTGTAGACATAGAGGAGGTTGCAGAGAACACTCCCCATGCCATTCACAAGGCTTGGACAGACTCGTCCGGGAAACTGCCTGATGGGGCCGACAGTGCTATGGCTAACTCTCTAGGACTCACTGGAGTATCTCAGGACTCGTTCACAGAGATGCTAGGGCGTCTGGTTTCTATGTTCGTAAGTAGAGATTGTTCGATGATTGAAATCAATCCACTGGTGAGGACCGGAGATGGCATGATTATAGCACTAGATTCCAAGATAAGTTTCGATGAAAACGCCTCATTCAGACATCCTTGGAGAACAGATATGAGGGACATGTCCGAAGAGGAAGAGGTCGAGATTAGAGCCAATAAATCCGGACTATCATACGTCAAATTGGATGGGAATATCGGTTGCTTGGTCAACGGAGCCGGATTGGCCATGGCCTCAATGGATGTAATCAAACTATACGGGGGTGAGCCCGCGAACTTCCTCGATATTGGAGGAGGGGCCAACAAGGAGTCAATCACTACTGCCTTCGGAATAATTCTCGAGGATCCAAATGTAGAAGGCATACTAGTGAACATCTTCGGTGGAATCATTCGCTGTGATATGGTGGCTAGAAGTATAATTGATGCATCTAGGGAAGTCGGGCTTTCTGTTCCACTCGTTGTTAGATTCTCAGGAACAAACCACGAAGAAGGGCGGGAAGTGCTGGAGCAGAGCTCTCTGGAAGTCACGACTGTGGGTACTCTTGCCGATGGTGCCGAAGCAATCGTCGCTGCAACAGTGGGGGTGGACAATTGAGTATCTGGATAAATGAGGCCAGCAAGGTCCTAGTGCAGGGAATTACGGGAGGACAGGGAACTTTCCATGCCACTCGGATGACGGAGTACGGAACAGATGTAGTTGGGGGTGTCACGCCTGGCAAGGGTGGCCAAGTAGTTGACCTNCCCGGTCGTTCTGTCCCTGTCTACGATACCATGGATCAAGCAGTTTCTGAGACTGATGCTGATGTTAGTGTAATCTATGTTCCAGCGAGATTCGCAGCAGCAGCAATAATCGAGGCTGCTGATGCTTTCAACAAAATCAAGGGTCAGGGATTGATTGTATGTATTACGGAGGGAATTCCTACTCTTGACATGATTCGATGCGTAGGACACATTTCGGAAATGCCTGGAATCAGGCTTATCGGACCAAATTGTCCTGGAATCATCACTCCCGGAGAAAATGGTGGTTGCAAGGTGGGAATCATGCCAGGATACATCCACACCAAGGGAAGGATAGGCATCATCTCGAAGTCTGGTACACTAACTTACGAGGCCGTAGCCCAAACCATGAGCGTAGGGGAGGGCCAGACCACATGCATAGGCATAGGGGGGGATCCAATCAGTGGAACTGGATTCATCGACTGTCTTGCCGCCTTTGAGGAGGACCCAGAAACCGAGGCCGTAGTGATGATTGGTGAGATCGGCGGAACAGCCGAAGAAGATGCAGCGGCTTGGGCTGCAGAAAACTTCAGCAAGCCTATTGTCGGATTTGTTGCAGGGGCAACAGCACCTCCCGGTAAGAGAATGGGGCACGCTGGGGCGATTATCTCCGGTGGAAAGGGCACAGCNGAGGAGAAGTTCTCCGCATTTGAGANGGCNGGGATNCACATTGCNAGAGATCCATCCAAGATTGGGGAAGTNCTAGTCTCGGTGCTGATTGAAGCCGGGTTACGAGAGNCTTAGGAACGAAGGCACCCAGCATGACATAGTTGGTATCCATGTCTGGAATNTTTAACTCGGAATTGGATTCAATTCTCAAGGGGACNTCACGCTCNTTCTACCTNTCNCTNAANGAGCTGCCCAAGGCAATCAGGCCCCAAGTAAGCCTTCTATACATGCTTGCAAGGACTTCTGATACTATTGCCGACTCCGAAGGCGGGGATCCCAGGGAACTCTTGGATGCTCTGGAGTCATACGATGATTTCACACAGGGACGGTCCTCGATGGCTCCGGCACTATCTCCATTCTCAGAGTTTCAAACCAACAAATCGGAAGGACTCCTNCTGAAGAATGTAGAGAAAGTAGTTTCCAGGATTGGAGGATTCTCTGAATCGGATCAGGAGTCAATTCGTTCATGCCTGGGGATCATCATCGGTGGACAGATTCTAGATCTGAAGAGATTCTCACTCGGAACGGAGGAAATCTCCTCTATAGAGAAAAATGATGAATTAGATGACTATGCATATCGAGTTGCAGGGAGTGTTGGTGAGTTCTGGACTAGAATGTCATTAGCTCATCTTTTCAAATTAGACTCTGAAAAGGAGGAAGAGCTATTCAAGAAAGGAGTAAGGTTCGGTAAGTCGCTTCAGATGATTAACATCCTCAGGGACATACCGGCAGACCTTGCTCTAGGTCGATGCTATATTCCCAGAAAAAATCTGGAAGAACACAATTTGAGTCCAAGAGACCTATTGGAAAAGTCGAACATGGAATCCTTCAGACCACTTTATGAGGAATATCTAGATTTGACATCTCAGCATCTAGAGTCAGCGATCCAGTACATCGAAATGATACCTCACTCGCAGTATCGTCTTAGAGGGTCTTGCATGCTTCCAGTAATAATTGGAAAGAGGACAGTTTCCTTACTCAGGGGTAGCAACGTTCTCGATCATAAAGATAGGATCAAAATTGATAGATCGGAGATCAAGGAAGTAGTCAAGCAGGTGGTTATGGCCGTCCCGTTCAAAGGCTCAAGCAAGAGGCTCCTAAGAGGACGATAACATATTTTCGAGTATTTTCATCTCTAAAACTAACGATGCGCATTCCAATCGTACTCGGGAGACATTCAAGTGGACCTCGATGCCGCCTGTTTCTGAAGAGTAATGGAGCCGAGCAAGGATTCAGACATCGAGATTATTCTAGATGGCGAACTGCATGAACCAGTTTTTTCGGAACCATCAACCAGTCAAGAAGAACAGATTGACATCGTCAGAGCGACTGTCGGTCTGACAAAGGAAGCTGCTCGAGCAATCAGCATTACCGCTATTGAGGCAGTTAGGGAGGGAGCCCTATTTATGGGGGTAATAGGGTCAAGAGGAGAGTTGGTGGACCCGTTCAAGCATATCGATGCAGCAATATGGTCAGAATCAGAAATCCCCGAGCATATGATAGAAACCTCGTATGAATTTTGTGAAGAACTCACTCGTAGGGAGGCAGGGAATTTTTACCATTCCTTCAAATATCTCCCGGAGGAGAAGAGACAGTCAATAATGGCATACTACGCCTTCTGCCGAAGGGCTGATGACATCGCAGACGGGGACTTCGTGGATATTTTCCCAGGAGGATCATCGGATGATCCAGAGTCAGTGGACTATAGATCAAGTATCGAGAGACTGAGCCCAGGTAACCCAGTTTTGGATAGATCCACCTACAATGATAAGATGTCGCAACTATTCTACTATAGGAAGAAACTGTCCACCGCATACGGCAATGTCACATCAACTGATCCAATTTTTATCGCCCTAAAGGATACTGTCAGAAAGTATGGTATTCAGAGGCAACTTCTCGACGATATGATCAGTGGTATGGAGAACGACTTCCACAAGAACAGGTATCAGACCTTCGAGGAACTGTACTCATACTGCTACAGGGTTGCATCCACAGTTGGCTTAGTCTGNATTGAGATTTACGGATACGACGATCCAAAGGCTAAGGAATATGCAGAATCTTGGGGCGTATTCATGCAACTAATCAACATAATCAGGGACGTCGCTGAAGATGCTCAGCGTGATCGNATATACCTCCCAATGGAGGATCTAGAAAGATGGGGAATCTCAGAGGAAGATGTGAAGAGCGGCAAGGAACTGCTCAACCACCCCGGATGGGCTCCTTTCGTAGAGGAGTATTTGGACAGAGCCGACGGATACAGGCAGCGCGCATTCAAGCTACTCTCCCATCTTGACAAGTCGGCTCGATACTCCCCAGCAGCAATGGCATCTTTCTACCAATCAATCATGGCNAAGATAACGAAGAAGAATGGAGATGTTTTCACAGAACGGATNCAGCTGACCAAGACTGAGAAGATTCTACTTGCAGGATATGTGTACGCGAGGTACAGATTCTTCGGTTTCTGATGGAATAGAACCATCATCNATTATCGTATGGAAGATGTATTATTCAATANTAAGGAGGACTAGACATGAGGGTNGCCGTTCTTATTGAGGAGAGATGCAAACCGAACAGCAATGCCTTTGCNTATCTGAAGAAGTACTCAGAGATGTGCGACAGAGAATGCATCCAGGTNGAGGGATCAAAATGCAAGATNCTGGAGACGGCATGTCCCGTTTGCTTTACTCGAGCCAAGCACTGTCCAGATGAGGCTGTAAAGATCATCAATCTTCCAGAGGAATTGGATACTGATCTCACTCATTCCTACGGTGAGAACGCATTCAGNTTGTTCCGCCTGCCTTCTCCTCGTCAAGAGCAGATAGTGGGAATACTAGGTCCCAATGGAATTGGTAAGTCCACCGCCATAAACCTCCTTTCTGGAACATTCAAGCCAAATCTTGGGGATTGGTCAAATTCATCACCAGAATGGGACGAGATAATTTCTACGTTTCCAAGAGGCGAACTAAGAGACTACCTTGNNATGGTATCTACAGGTGAAGTNAGCATAGCGGTAAAACCGCAGTACATCGATAAGTTACCTAGGATATTCGANGGTGAAGTCAGNGAACTTCTAGCAAGAGTTGATGATAGGGGGGAAATGAAAAACTANACTGAANTAATGGGTATCTCCCACATTCTAGACAGAAAACTTGGGGNTCTCTCTGGTGGCGAGTTNCAGAGGGTGGCNATTTGTGCCACTCTCCTCAAGGAGGCCGACGTCTACTTCTTCGANGAGCCATCTTCATACCTGGANATATATGAGAGAATGAGGATGGTAGGAGTGGTCAGANGACTTGCAGAAAAGGGAAAGAGNGTATTGGTAGTAGAGCACGATTTAGCNATNCTGGATGTGCTCTGTGATTTGATTCACGTCATCTACGGAGAGAGATCNGCCTATGGGATTTTNACTTCGCCCAGGTCTACNAGAACTGCNATAAATGCATATCTAGACGGCTTCCTCCCAGAGGAGAATGTCAGGATTAGGGACAAGCCGATACAGTTCCTGAGAGGACGAAATCGCGGTGAAGAGGTAGGCACTCCCATCCTCAAATGGGGNAATATAGAGAAGACTCTAGGNGATTTCAGCCTGACTACAGGGGAGGGTGTGGTGAAGTCAGCCGAAGTCGTTGGAGTAGTTGGGCCGAATGCCACAGGAAAGACAACATTGGTGAAGATAATTGCCGGCGAGATAGNCCCCGACGAAGGCTGGTGTACTATGGATGCCAAGGTATCTTACAAACCTCAGCACGTTCGTGCAGACTTCGAGGGNACAGTACAAGAATGGCTCGATACGGAGATAGGAGGNAAATGGCGAAGCGGAGAATTCCATACCCAAGTAACNAGAGCCCTACAGGTTGACAAAATGATNNATCTGCANGCCACTAAACTTTCNGGAGGAGAACTCCAGGCCGTCAGNATCGCTATCTGCTTGGGAAAGGAGGCNGATCTGTANCTGTTCGACGAGCCCAGCGCACATCTAGATGCCAATGCTAGAATGGAAGCTGCAAAGGCNATCAGGAGAACGATGGAGAGTAACGAGAAGGCCGCCATGGTCATAGATCATGACACCTACTTCCTGGACATAGTTAGCGACTCTGTTCTGGTATTCCAAGGAGAGGGTGGAAACCATGGAAAGGCAATCGGCCCACTATCTCTCCGAAAGGGTATGAATCTCTTCCTATCCGATGCGGATGTAACTTTCAGGAGGGACATTGAATCACATCGGCCAAGGATAAACAAGCCATCGAGCAGGAAGGACCGCGAGCAGAAATCATCCGGCGAATACTTCTACTCAGACTGAGATGGACCATTGGCTTATTGAGGGACTATTACGGCCCAACGTCGTGGCAGAAGAGTCAGATGACGGTGGTTCAGAAGAACCGGTCACTGAGGAAGTAGACCTCAAGGCCAGAGTTTCCGAACTGGAGGAGGAACTCCAGTACGCTAAGGCAGAATCAGCAAACATTGCCCAGAGAGCGGCCAGAGACCGCTCAGAGGCTCTGAAGTACGGCAGCGCCTCACTCGCTAGGAGGCTTATTCCTGCNGTAGAACACCTTTCAAAGGCTCTAGAAGCCACCGAAGTCAGTGAAGGTAGAGAGTCAGTAATTACNGGAGTCAGNCTTACNNTAGATGGACTCNAGTCATCGCTAGNGTCAGAGGGGATAACAGAGATTCNAGCTCTAGGNAATGAATTCGACCCTACTTGTATGGAGGCGATTGCTACAGTTCCTTGTCCAGAAGANGCAAATCCNGGAAGTGTAATAGAAGTCATTGAAACTGGATACAGGATGCATGATCGCATNCTTAGAGCATCAAAGGTCATTGTCGCTGAGGGTGACTCGTGACGAAGAAAGGTAGAGCCTCCTTGCTCTTATTAGGAATAATAATCACTTACGTCGGAGCAATATTTGCCATACAGATTGTAGCCCCCGATAATCCAATAGAGCCGGACAAATTTCCAACTAGCTGCCCGGAAGATTCGATTAATTGCTCATTAATCGGACCAAATCACCATAGAAGTGGGAACCTCACAGAGATTAGAATTAACGCTAGTTTACTCGAGGTAATGGATGAAGTCAGGAACTGGATTGATTCCCAATCGGGAACAAGCACTATAGGGGAATGGCCCGAACAAACCCATGCCGTTTTCAGGACGCTAATCATGCGATTTCCAGACGATTTCTTGGTGCAGGGTTTCTGTGATGATGGAGATAGCGTACTGTATGTTTACTCACAATCACGCCTCGGGGTTTCTGATCTGGGGGTTAACAAAGCGCGAGTCGCTAGCTTCGCTGAGTATATGCAAAACGTCGAAATGGCTACATCAGGATGCGTCTAGGGACGTACGGTGCTAACCTTGTCTACAATAATCAATCCAGATATTCGTAAGGCTCACACCCTGCCATCGTCATTCTACACTGATTCTAGAAAATTCGAGTACATCAGAGAAGGATTTTCGCATTATTGGCACTTTGCAGCCCATGAGAGCCAACTTTCAGGTAAGTCGGCAATTGAGCTGCGGCATCTAGAGAGTTTACTGGGAGAGCCAATGATGTTGGTAGCCGGGGATGAGATCAGATGCATGTCGAACGTTTGCACCCACAGGGGAATGTTGTTGATAGATGGAAGTTGCTCCAGGAGCACTCTCCAGTGCCCATATCATGGTCGAACCTTTGGATTAGATGGATGCATGAAATCGATGCCTGAGTTCGACCTAGTAGAAGACTTCCCTACTACTCAAGATGACCTCAGGATATTTCCGTCTATATCTTGGAAGGGGCTGTTTTTCACTGGTTTAGAGCCATCTGGTTTGGAAGCCTGCTTGGAAGAGATGGAAGCAAGAATTGGATGGATACCTATAGAGACATTCGAACATGACCATTCTAGGAACAGACGCTATGAAATCAGTGCAAACTGGGCCCTGTACGTTGACAACTACTTGGAAGGTTTCCACATTCCATTCGTCCACAGTGATCTCAATAGGGCTCTGGATTACGAAGAATATAGAACTGAGATTTTCGATGGGGGGGTGCTGCAGATCGGTATCGCAGACGACGGAGAGCCTACCTTCGAGATTCCTGAGGAGTCGCCCGATTTCGGACTAAAAGTTGCAGCTTATTACTACTGGATATATCCGGGTCTAATGCTCAACTTCTACCCTTGGGGGCTCTCTGTAAACTTGGTCCTCCCTTTGTCAGTTGATAGAACTAGGATAGAGTACCACGGATTTGTATGGGACAAGAAATTCCTTGGTAAGGGTGCCGGAGGGGACTTGGACAAGGTCGAGGAAGAAGACCAGTTTGTGGTAGAGTCAACACACAGAGGGGTGTCATCAGGGTCCTATGAAAGAGGACGATACTCCCCTTCAAAGGAGATAGGTGTCCATCACTTCCACCAAATGCTAACATCTTAGATTCAATTCATAACTAACTGTCCATTNGTTGTGCANTGCNCATGTCTCGCCGAAGAACAATCGCCNCTCTGCTTGTCTCTCTATTGTTACTATCTGGATGTCTAAGTGATGAAACATCAGAAGATCCGGAAATCGAAGATTGTTCTACAATCATAGGAGACTCTTGTGAAAACGAAAGTAATACCGTGGAAGAGGAGATCTTAGAGGAAGAGATTTCAATATCAGGAGCGAGTTTCTGCGACAATACTAATCCGGACCATTGCCTTCTGCCGTTCCCTTCATCTGCATTCCTCGATTCCGATTCCGGAACTAGTACTGGGTATAGGTTGGACATAGATGGGGAGGCAATTCCCGACTCAGCTTCAGCCCCATCAGAAGATTTCCATATGCTAGATAACAAGGATGGCCACTCTCCATCTACACAGATATTTACTACATTNAGCAGCCTTCCAGATGTATCTGGACTAGCTTCTCAAGATTCCATTTCTCCTTCGGTTCTCCCTGGTCATAACAGTCTGTTGCTCAATATGGACACCGGACAGATGGTGGAACATTGGGTGGAAATCTCGTCGCGGACTCAGGAAGGCGAGCCAACTCTCGTCCATGTTCGAACCCTCAGGGGACTCGATCACAATACTCAGTACGCAGTTGCATTCAGGAACCTAGTAGATGCTAGCGGAGATCCGATTGAGCCCTTCCCAGGATTCAAGGCATTGAGAGACGGATTAGTGACCGATAACCAACAGATAGAGTCGCTTAGATCCGGCTACGAAGTAATGTTCTCCTCTCTTTCAGAGATTGGCTACGAAAAGCAAAATCTGACAAGTGCGTGGTGGTTTCACACAGCATCCAGTCAATCAATCATGGGGGATATTATCTCGATGAGGAATAATGCGACCCAGCTACTAGGTGAAAATGGGATAGGCTGCAATGTCACATCAGTGATTGAGAACTATGCTGAAGACAACACAACCCTGAGGAGAATTAGTGGAACTATCACAACTCCTCACTACCTTCAATCCACCTATCCTCCAACCGCAATGACCCGTTCAGAGGACGGAACTCCTAGATTCAACTTCATGACAGAGGTCGTCTTCACAGTAACGATTCCCAAGTCTGCCGCCGACTCCTCACAACCTGCACCGCTCGTGGTCCTAGGTCATGGCTTTCTGGGCGATGGCGAGGGAATGGTCTCTGGATTCAGAGGATGGGCGAATGATTCTGGAGTTGCTACAATAGGGACCGACTTCAAAGGCTGGAGTTCAGATGGGGACTTCGGTGCTGTTACCTTTGGATTGATGAATGTGAACTATCTACAGCATCAGTCGGAGAGGCTCCAGCAATCTGTAATCAATCACCTTGCAATGATTACTACCATCAAAGGTGTCTGCTCAGATCTCCCCGAATTCTACCATAACGGCGTCAACTTGGTGGACACTACCGATATCGATTACATGGGAGTATCTCTAGGGGGAATCAGAGGCCCTTCCATGCTGTCCCTAATCCCAGAAATTGATCGAGGAGTTCTCTGGGTGGCAGGTTCATCTTTCAGCTTCATTGCAGAGAGATCCACACAGTACACTCAGTTTGAGCANCTTTTCTCTTCTTCCCTTGCTTANGAATCTACAATGGACCGGTCNATCCTTCTTGCACTAATGCAATCTATGTGGGATACCACTGAACCNGAAACNTACCTTCCNTTCATTGATGGGGGGATGGAAGGAGAACTNCATCCTTACCAGATACTCTACGTAGTTTCAATCAATGATGCACAGGTCTCGACACTCTCTGCCGATCGAGCTTCNAGGACTTCGGGAATCCCAGTTCTTGCAAACTCCACATATCACCCCTATGGTCTCGATGTNACNGAGGCTCCGACATCTGGTTCTGCGATTGTTTACTTCGACGGCAGNTTCCCTACAGTACCTTCAGGAAATATTCAGGGNCCCATGGAATANCATTCNCTAGCGCATAATCAGGTCCTGGGATACGCTCCCGCCGTNGACNTGGCTACTGACTTNCTCTTGAGCGGTCAAATCACCGACACATGCTCNGGAGAGTGCTACTTCGAAGGGACATGGTAGTNGTCTTGGGATTAGCTTCTCTCTTCCCTAATNCCGGATGTCCAGTCGTAGATNCCCNTTCCTGACTTCTTGCCCAAATCTCCNGATTCTACCANTTTCTTCAGTAGTGGATGGGGCCTATATGATTCGTCCTCGAAGGCCTCGGCCANNCTGTTCAGAATGTCCATCCTAACATCNAGGCCCACAAGATCCGATAGCTCTAATGGNCCCATTGGATGACGATAACCCAANTTCATCGCAGTGTCAATATCACTCGCNGATGCCACTCCCTCTGCCAGCATTCTNATGGCCTCATTNCCNAGCACTACNCCCAGTCTGCTGGTGGCGAATCCCGGAACGTCATTCACCAGTATCGTGGTCTTGCCCAGAGATTCCCCNACCTTCTTTGAAATCGCTACCGTTTCCTCNGACGTTTCTGTATGCCTTACTATCTCGAGTAATGGCATTAAGGGGACCGGNTTGAAGAAGTGCAGACCNACNACTCTCTCGGAAGTTTCGATTTCAGAGGCAATCTCAGANATTGAGAGNCCGGAAGTNTTNGTTGCCAGGACTGCNTCCNNNGGNGCCAATCTTTCTAACTCTTGGAAAACAGATTTCTTCANCTCAATCTTCTCTGGNACCGCNTCNATAATCAGGTCCATCTCNNTGGAAGCATCCCAAATATCNGAGGAGATACGAAGGTTAGCCTTCCAAGATGCAACCTCATCATCTCTGNACTTGCCTTTCTCTANTCCTCTCTGCCAGAAACNCAGTATGCTCTCCTCGCCCTTCTTCAGGGAATCAGGAAATGAATCATACAGTACTGTTTTCCATCCTGCCTGAGCACAGACTTGTGCTATCCCAGAGCCCATGGCCCCAGCCCCGACAATCCCAACCTTGCTAATTTCCACGAGATGCGGAGAGTATTCCCCCCAATAAGCCGTACTAACTTTCTCGCCCATAAGCCGCGAGTGCCGACTGGAAGAGCCTCTGTCGGGGAACATCATGCTCCAGGAAGCAAGTGAATGGGGCTACATCCTTCAGAAGCTCGATTGATGAGATGTATGCACCGTATACAAATGGATCCGCGTGCTCTATAGAGGGGATTTTAATTCCCAGCCTTGACAGTCCTTTCCTCGTGTCCTCATCCCAAATCGAGTAGGTGTGGTGTGTGAAGTGAAGGTAAGCTGAAAGTCTCTTTACATCAGACCTAGCCTTGTCAGTCAGACTCTCGATGAGAAGGGTATCGGGGTACTTGATTGCGTAAAGGGATAGAAGAACCTCTCTCTGAGTCTCTTCTTTCCACTCTCTTTTTTCTAGACCCATCCAATTGTCAATCATGTCCAGCATTTCTGGAGTGTATGGTCTGCGCACCTTGTAAAGCAATTCCTCGTAAGCAGCAGAATCCTGTTCATCAGAGTGATGATGATTATGGAAAAGGTCGGTGAGCATTTCGAAGAATGGACGACATGCATCCTTGTCGAAGTAAGTTAATGCAACGTGCTGCATCTGAGTCACCTCGACTAGTTCCCCTTCCACTCTCTGTACTGGATCCAGTCTTCCTTCATGTACACGTTGACCAGAGTCTCCTCATCCTCATCTGTCGGAAGGACGGAATCCAGGTACTTTTGGTATTCTTCTTCGGATCCATCGAATGACTCACCTTCGACAGTGTAGTTCTTTCCCGCGTACTTTCCTATCCCCCTCTTGAATTTATCAGAGGGAATGTAGAGCTCTGGCTCCCCTTCCTTGCGAGCCTTGCTGATTCTCCCCATCTCCTCCCTTAGCTCTTGGAAGTATAGCTCCCTGCTCGCCTCGTTGAGGTGCTCTCTGTCTGCCTCAATGCCAGCCTCTCTCTCATCATATCTTCCCTTGATTCCATAGACGTAGGCCCACTGTGCGCTGCTGGAGTCATCTGTTCCGAATAGGTCTAATCCCGTACTGACCCACTTGTTGATATATTTCTGAATTAGAGAGCAAGGAATCACCCCCTGCTTCACCACTCTTCGAAGTCCGTTCGCCCCAGTCCCAAGGTGGAACGACTCCTCCTTGAGCATAGGTCCCATACTGGCAGCAAGAGGCTTGAAGGAGGAGGTACTCAACATTTTCAGCTGGTACTTTCCATCTCGATCGATGAAGTGAGTGAACATAAAGAAGTCAAGCCAGTGATCTATTGGCTCGTTGAAAGATCCTAGTATCCTTGTCCCCTCCTGAGCGTTCCTCTCGAGTAGCTTGGCGGCTTCCCTCACTCCTTGCTCACCGAAGAATGTGCACAAAAGATAGGCCATCTGCCACCCGTGTCTCTGCTCTTCGCACATAATCCTGAGAGCGGACTTCTTGTCGTACTCGGTTGGTGCTGTTTCAAGTAGGTGATTTTGCTGCTCAACACTGGCGAACTCCGTGTCGCCCTGAACGCTAACCATGGTGATGATTGCGTCAGTGATATTCTGTTGAGGTATCTGCATTCTCCTTTCCCACTTGGGCATACCTTCGAAGTCACCGAACTCTATCTCGCCACCTGCCGTGTCCCAATCGAACTTGATATCGAACCTGTAATCTCCCAACCAAGAGGGNTCAAACCCTATTCTAGTCTGCCAGTCATTNAACTCCTCNATCCAAGCTTCAAAGTTCGTCGGATAATTCTGAACTACNTCAGTCTCTGCCATGAAATNCCCCAACATTAAGGGGTATTTCAGAGGTTGCTTTTCTTATCCACAACTGGAGAGCCTACTTCCCTTCGAACCGGGGGGTCTTCCGNTCAACATATGCCTTGATTCCTTCCTTGGCATCNTCCGATTGGAATAGATCAGATTGCAACTCTCTTTCAAGAGCAAGATGNTACTCCAGAGGTATTTCCATACCGCTCTGCACGCTTCTCTTGATGTTCCCTATTGCCTTTGAGGCTGCAAATGGTAGAGAGAACCTTCCAGCATAGTCCAGNACGTCCTGCCTGAACTCATCTAGACTCAGAGAGTCGTAGATATCGTGNACNAGATCCATTTCTCTGGATTCCTCGAAGGAGAACTTCCTTCCNGTAACCATAATTTCCATCGCCTTTGCTTTTCCGACAAGTCTTGAAAGTCTCGCTGTTCCACCCGTTCCTGCTAANACTCCCAGTGCGACCTCAGGAAGTCCTACCTGGTAATTTCCCTTTCTNGCTATTCGGATNTCAGCGGCCATGGCAATCTCTAGNCCCCCTCCNACCGTATGCCCGTTAAGCGCGGCTATGACCAACTTCGGAGTCTGCTCCAAACGGGACAGNGTCTCGTTGGCGTGNAGACAGAAGAAGTACTTGTANCTNGGAGATAGAGTATTCAGATACTTTATGCTAGCACCAGCNGAGAAGAATTTCTCACCGTGNCCTGTAATCAGAATTACTGATATGTCGTCATTGAATCTTGCTTCAAGTATAGCATCGTCAATGTCGTGCCACATCTCTCTGGTGTAGGTGTTAACCGGAGTCTTATCTCCCTCAAGTGGCTCTCCGGCGGAATCCGAAATGAGCTCAATTATTGCAACTCCGTTTTCTGTCTCTCCATAGTTTACGAGACGATTCTTCATGGGNTTNAGTTCNGGCCAAGACGTCATGCTCCTACGACCTAGTCCAGCCATATCAATCAAACGGAGACAATACTAGGCTATNCATCNGACTCTTTGAAGGATATAGCNCCNCCCTTNCTTCTAGTAGATTTCCACTGCTCACGAACCNTTTCNGCCTCAATACTAGGATCCCANGAATCTCTCTTTAGNGACTTTCTGAAGGGCATCCTATGNACAACTCTCCCGTCTGTTAACTCCTTCCTTCTTAGCATCCCAATCTTGACAATCGGCCACAANCCNCTCCGAAATATTCCAGGCTTGTACAACCAACGCATGAAGTTCAATCCGTCTCCACTCCTCTTCTGATTTCTCATCCACTGGTTCGCTACTAACTTGAATCCCCTATCTCCTACTCTATTCATAAGAAAACGGTTNATTGCGCTGGNCTTTACTAGNGGGACAAGCCTCNNCCNCACTTCCTTTTCGTATTCGAATTCCCCTAATAANGACTTAGCCGCCAAAACTCCACTGGTTATTGCGTACCTCATNCCGAAACCCCACATGAAGTCCTGAAGGCCACCAGCCTCACCAACATACAGCCTTCCTTCATGGACGTACTTAGTNGGTATNCCGAAGTCNCCCTTCCCTCCGACCCTCTTTATTGGCTNCCTTTCNAAGTCGTAGTTTCTTTCATACCATGCTATTGTTTCATCNAGGTATCTTCCACTGTTCCTTTGCTTNCTCCACAGACAAGTGCAAATAAGCCCGATACCATCTATGATAATCAAGTAAGAGTATGCCCCTGGGGCCAATTTGTCATTCAATTGGAAAGCAACGATGTTGCGGTGTTTTGTATGGAATATCTCGCCATATGCAACAGCACTCGACTCTCTCGGACCTGCAGCAACTATGTCGCACTCTTCTGCTGATTTCTTTACGCCATAGTGTATTTTCACTCCTGACTGCAAGGCCATCCTCTTGAATGCCTGATCTATTGTGTGCTCCGCAGTCCCCCTCTCAACTACTCTGAAAGCAACGCCTTCCGTTTGTGGATTGGTAACAACATCATCTGGATGGATTAGATCTATGATGTCGAATGAATCAGACTTGAACTCAGTTGCATCGAACCCCCAATCTGATAACTCTTCAAAGAAGTCAACCTCACTCGTCCAATTCTCTATGCCCTGAAAGTCTCCATCGAACCTAGCTCCGCTATCTGACCTGATTTCGTGCACATGCACCTCCTTGCCTGCTTTAGCCAATATCGTTGCAGAAGCTAGTCCAGAGAGGCCCGCCCCAAGGATATGCACTTCGCCGCTCACGGTTTCGCGACCTCCTATGTTCGCTTGAACGGTTGGGTCATCCGTCGGTTTCAAGCGATAAATCCCATGGGATACCATGGCCGTTCATATCGAGGTTGATAGCAAACCTCTGGATATCTCTAGACTTCGGAGCATTCTCGATACTGAAGGGTGCGGCAGTATCGTCAGTTTTGTCGGATTAACTAGGGACTTTGAGGGTGAGGCCCAAGTTAAGGGTCTTGAGTTCGATGCGTGGGAGGATGAACTTCCGAAGGTTCTTCGACGCATCTCAGAAGAGGCAATTTCCATGTTTGGAGTTCATTCAATTGTTTTATCACACAGAACTGGATTCGTTGAACCAGGCCAAGAGATAGTTTGTATCCACGTAGGATCTACTCACAGGGTCGAAGGCTTTACCGCATGTTCCTGGCTGATTTCTGAACTCAAGAGTCAGGCACCTCTATGGAAGAAGGAGATTAGGGATGACGGAGAATTCTGGAAGGCAGGCCTTGGATAGGGGACTTGAATCTTCAGTTGAGTCCCGTGCGTCTGAATAGGGTGGACCTATTCCGAAGGTTCGGTGAAGTGATGGGCGACAGTTGGTCAGGGATAGTTGACGTGGGTTCGAAACCAATAGTAGAGCGGGAGGCCATAGCTACAGGTATAATTATCCTAAAACGAGAATCAATTGATGCCGTCGCCAATGGGTCTTCTCCGAAAGGAGATGTACGCGAAGCATCAACTATTTCTGCGATTCAGGCTGTCAAAGAGACCTCCCGTATTCTTCCACACTGTCACCCCATTCCAATCGAGGGATGTAATGTAGATTGGGTGTTAGAGGAAAGAGGACTTAGGTGCAATGTCACTGTTAGAACTCATTGGACCACTGGAGTCGAGATGGAAGCGCTGTGTGGGGTAAGTGCTGGTTTGCTTTGCGCTTGGGACATGTTGAAGCCGATAGAGAAGGATAAGGAAGGACAGTATCCAGAAGTCAGAATTGAGGACATTAGAGTCCTCAGCAAAAAGAAGTCCCATCCGCAGGATTGAATTCTATGACCCTTTCACGAGGGCATGACAACGGCTGATTTAATTCCAGATTTTCTCAAGGCTACGGAGGCTGCTGCTGTAGCTGCATCAAGTTGGAGGGGCTTAGGAGATGGGAAGGGGGCCGATGGCGCGGCCGTAGAAGCAATGCGTGCGATCTTCGACTCCGTTCCTTTCGATGGCAGAGTTGCAATCGGAGAGGGAGAGAGAGACGACGCCCCGATGCTATGGATAGGGGAGCCACTCGGATCGAAGCAAGGGGACCAAAACGCTCCATCGATAGATATCGCCGTTGATCCTCTGGAATGTACTAATCACGTAGCAAAAGACCTTCCAAACGCGATGGCTGTACTAGCTGCAGCTCCACGGGGATCACTATTGCATGCCCCAGATTGCTACATGGATAAGATTGCAGGGCCTGCAGAGATATTCGATAACATTAGTCTCGAAGCAGATGTTGATTACAATATCGAGGGGGCCTCAGATGCATTGGGAAAAACTCCATCTGATATGCAAGTAGTAGTTATGGATAGGCCTAGGCATGAGGGTTTGATACGGAATCTGAAGGATTTGGGAGTTTCCCCGATACTTATTGGTGACGGGGACATAGCAGCTGCCCTTAATGCTGCAGACCCAGAATCGGAGATTGATATGTTAATGGGTATAGGGGCAGCCCCGGAGGGAGTGATTACAGCAACCGCTCTAAGAGGTCTAGATGCCCCATTTGAGGGTCGGCTCGTGTTCAAGAACGAAGGACACAGGGAGAGGGCAGAGGAAATGATTGAAGGAGACATAGAGAGAATCTGGTCTCGAGATGAACTCTGCTCCACAGAAGACTCCGTTTTCATTGGTACAGGAGTTTGTGAAGGGAGAACGAAAGGAGTTGAAGACCTTGGAAACGGATCCTACAGTGTTCATTCCGAGATTATAGATGTCAAATCAAAAGAACACTACTTCGTTTCAACTACAATTTAGACGGCCAATACAGGCCCCCCCATTCATGATCTATTGACGATGGTTTCTTTTCTTGTCGCCCCCTCCACTAATCAGAGGAAAGAAGATGGACAGAGAATTATTGGAAAAAAATGCTAGATTTTTAGTCTCTCCAGGCAGGGGTATTCTAGCTGCCGATGAGAGCAACGGAACGATGTCCAAACGACTAGAGGCAGTAGGTGTGGAAGCTTCTTCTGAGACTAGAAGAGCATACCGTACTAACCTCTTCTCCACAGAGGGTTACGAATCAGCAATAAGTGGTGTAATACTATTTGATGAAACGATCCGTCAATCAATGCAAGATGGAACTCCAATACCAACTGAACTTTCTAGAAGAGGAATCCTTTCTGGAATAAAGGTCGATACAGGCGCAAAGGAACTTGCCAACCATGATGGTGAGAAGATAACCGAGGGGCTCGATGGACTTAGAGAAAGATGCTCTGAGTATTTCGCAATGGGAGCGAGATTTGCAAAATGGCGTGCGGTAATTAGGATCGATGACGGCCTTCCAACCAAGGCGTGTATTTCCACTAATGCACACGCTCTAGCAAGGTACTCAGCAATTTGTCAGGAGCAGGGGCTAGTCCCCATTATCGAACCAGAGGTTCTGATGGACGGAGGACACGATGCCACAAGATGCTTAGAAGTAACAGCAGAGATTTTGGATGCCACCTTCTCTGAATGTGAAAACCAAGGAGTACATATTCCCGGAGCATTGCTGAAGCCAAACATGATAATTGCAGGTAATGATTGTGAAAATCAGATTTCTCGAGAGGAGGTCGCAAATCTAACTGTTGAATGTCTAACAAAACATGTCCCTCACAACCTTCCGGGGATAGTATTTCTCTCTGGCGGACAATCAGACGAAGATGCTACTGCCCATCTCAATCTAATGAACAAGATGACTGTAGAGCACCCTTGGGAGCTGTCATACTCCTATGGAAGGGCACTCCAGGCAGATGCTCTCCGAAAGTGGGCAGGTAGTGATGAAGACTCTGAAGTTTCTAGCCAGACNNCCTTTTCACACAGAGCCAANATGAATAGCTTGGCCAGATATGGCGATTGGAGTGAGGAACTAGAGTCCTNATCAGNCCTTCTCTTCCAATGCCCCTGGACGAACCTGCCAGACGCAGATTTCGTATCTACCNGAAAGGGCCCCCCCTCTCTTGGTCGTAGCTACCTTCAGAATGTCCTTATCCTTTGAAAGAACGTTTCCTAGCTGTTGCGGAGTCGTTCCATGCCTCATAGTTGAGTTCACATGTTCTAGTATTTCTGTGGTGTTTGCCTCTCCCCTTTCATCCAGGAATTTCTTGATCTTTTGTCTCAGTCTTGTGGTCCTCATATTCTCACTCTTCTTGTTCNGGGGACTCNCACATGTCCGCTTTTCTCAGGANAGCGGATAGTAATATAATGCTTCTGTATGNTTTTTCTCTCNTTGGTTACAAATAATGACAGTTTTTTTGCATTTTACNCACTATTTTTTCCACTGCACATTCCATTGANTGGTATTTCCANTGGAAANTTATAACTAAATGTAACAAAAACAAATAATTTATTACTATCTTTCTNAGAGTATCGTTCTGTAGGTGTTTTTTCATGNCAGATGCTTCCCATGGATTCGACCNTGAAGAACCGAAGAAAATCAGAAGTAAGCATCGTCGTAGGATNCTCTCACTTCTCTCAGATGGTGAGGCTACAGTCTCNCATTTGTCCTCAGAATCAGGCCTCAGAATGCCTCACGTTTCTGCTGAAATAAGTCGTATGAGGGGCGAGGATNTTGTCACAAGTGATCTTCCTCCCGGTTCGAGAGGTGCAAGAATCAGACTCACCGAGAAGGGTTGGAGGGCTCTAGAGGATGACGAGTGGTCGAAAGTAATTGAGTTGAAGACGCCGTCTTCAAACTCAGATAATTGCTGCGTTCTGTCTAGGGACGAAGGAAACCTAACTTTGTGTTTTTTGAGTGTTCCAAGAGAACCGTTGGTGCAGATTCCAAACCGAATTATCACAACCACTCCGGAGAGTGACATATCCACAAGAAACAAAGGGGTGTCTTGGACTTGGGCAGTTCTTTCTGAGCCTAACCCCCGTTGGTTCGACAGAGAGAAAATGACCATCTTAGATTCTCCTCCAGAGTTAGCCGGACCCGGAAGTATCGAGTCATATGCAGAAAAACCACAGATATTTGGAATAATTAGGGCCAAGCTCCTACGCCAATCTACTAGTTCTGTAATTTCTCCAGGAGAGTGGTTTCCTCAACCGAACCAGATTTACACCACCCCTCTTGACGAGACTACCCATCACAGAGGAGATTGGACTCTTGGCTCACCCCATAGTAAATCTCCAGATGTTAGGCCAACTCAACCTGTAGTTGCTACAATCAAGGAAAGACTTCCACTTTCTGTTCTACTTAGGTCAGCCAAATCTAACTCCTTAGTCATCGCTGATCTTAGTGGATTGGGAATTGAAGGTGACATTTACCCAATTGGGGCACTTAGTTATTGGATAAAGAAAGCCCATCCTAGACTTTCTGAGACAGAGAGGAGAAAGAGATTAAACTCGCTGATTGATAGGATTTTATCTTCCAGACGAACAAAGGTTCCAGAGTCTACGATTAGGAAATTTAGAAAGGACTGGGTAGGAAGAAAGTTCTCAAAAGATGAATCAGAAATTAGATCAATCGAACTGAGAGGACTTGGTAGAAACGCAACNGAGTCAATCGTTCGATGGTCTATGGATAATGACACATCCCCGTTGGTAATCGAGATTAGACATGATTTGACAAATGAATTAATGTCTAGAATTGCATCTAAGAAGAATCTAAGATTAGCAATTTTGGATGATCTCCCAAATCAATTCTCTTCATTTTCTGTTGTTGAAATAGATAGGATTCGAACACTTCCATGGTTGAGCTATCGTACTAGCTCGGGGGAAAGTATTCCTGTACGGATGGTCGAAAGAGGCAATATCGCCGACTATCCCGAAGAATCGGAGAGTACCACCATTTCTCCATGGCAAATCTTGAGAGTCCCTTCTGAGGATGAAGAGTATACACAAGAAATTGCAAGTAACTCAGCCTCCATCATTAGCTCCGCTATTTCCCAGTTTCCCGATGGAGACGAAGAATGGGCAAATCAAATGGAGGCAATGTATCCACTTGCTTCTTGGATAGCATCTCCTAAGAAAACTAGGTGGCAAAGATGGCAGCGAGTTTCTTCAAGATTGGACTCAGAATGGATAGCACTACTTGATTTGGACTATGTCCCAATTGAGAAGATTTCAGCACTGGCTCATCAAGCCCCAGAATCAGTAAAGGAAATTTTCTCAAGAACCATAACTTCCAAACTCAGAGAGGATCCAGATAATTTGTTAAGATCGTGGCCCGCAATCGAACCAAGTCAGGCCAATTCTGGCGCTTCTTGGCTGGCATCTCACTTTATTCAGAACCTAGCATGGATGCCAGAAGAGACNCATCATGATATTCTNGGCTGGGCTGTNGAGGCNTGGCTTTCNGAACCNCCTATTGAGTCNCTTGGAGCTCTNGATGGAATTACTTGGCTCTATGACTCAGGAAATATAGGGGAAGAGATTTTTCTTAGACTAGTTGAAAGAATTAGAGACAACGGAAACTTACTACAGGAGGGACACCCGCTCAATACGTGGTCCAGACTTTACGACTACGCCTTAGGAAGGAGAGAGGCTACTCTGGAAGATATTCTATTATTCATATCACATATTCCCAATTCTTGGTGGGCCCCATTTTCTTCTGAATTCTTGAAAATGATACTGAATAGTTCCATTGCGGATCAATTCTTCAGCCTCAACATTCCTTGGTGNCCAANAGTACTGATGCCATTNGGTGANGCTTCGCGNTCTCCTGGTCTATCTTCGATAAATTATCATGGATGCGATATCGAGATTTTCCCTTTACTTCAGAACTACTTACGCTCTACTAGTTCAGAGGCAGCAAATACCAATTCAATGAATCACCTCTGGGATCTACAATCTGCGTTGGAATCTATCAGAGAAGGGACAAATCCGCCTGTCGGGCTCTCACATAAACTATCAGGTTGGCTTGCACAACCTCTNGAAAAATGGCCTAACTTCACTTTAGATACGGTCATCGAAGGGGACAAAAGTGTTTCAGAAAGTCTGATTCTTAGGAGGTCCGGATTTCACGAAGGACTTAGGAATGATGATAGATCCACCCAACCGTTGG
>NZTJ01000019.1 GCA_002697065.1 Methanobacteriota archaeon | reverse complement strand
CGTTCAGCAATAGTAAAACTCGATGGAACAGCGATAACTGAGAGGGATCCGTCTACAATAGTTCATACTTCAAACTACAAACTTATGCTCGAGGAGGCCTACAAAACAGAGAAGGCGGCTGCTGAAATTTATGGTAGAATATTGCCATTGTTAGAGGAATTAGGAGATTCGGAACTTTATGACTCATTGGAAGTAGTGTACTTCGATGAACAAAGGTCTGTTGAAGAACTTAGGATGATGATGAAGGAATAGCTGGAAACACACTCCCAGCAATACCTAATATTGATGCAGACTAGCCCAACCGTGCAATTAGTGTATCATTGCCGGATATATCGAAACTTTCTGCTTGCCTTGCTCCTGCTTGCTCCAGTATTTTCTGGATGCTTAGGGCCAGACTCTTCAGAATCCGAAGATATGCAAGAGGAACACTGGCTTCCTAGAGTGGAGGATCGTTCGGACCTCATTTATTCAGATGATGATGAATTCAGCATAGTCTCATCTAATGGCTCATACGGTATTGACCAGGTAAGGTCAATTTTTGTGCCAGTTCCAGAAATTACACTTTCAGACGGAGGAGCTGGAGCTTCAGGAGGCGCAGAAGTTCACTTGGGACTCTGGCTTCCAATCATAGAAGGATGTGATATGGACTCTTCGGACATTTCAGAAGATTGCAGAGTACCGATAATTACCGAAATAGGGCCATACTATGATGATGGGGATGTAGACGCATTGACTCCTGCAGATAGACTGGGCCGATTCCTAATTGAGAATTTTGTACCACATGGTTTCGGAGTAGCCCAAGTTAGCGTATTCGGAACTGGAGAATCTAACCATTGTATGGACCTAATGGGTCTCGATGAACAGTTGGGCATTCATGCTGCAGTAGAGTACCTCGGTAAGGCGTCTTTCTCAAACGGCAAGATCGGCGCAATAGGGAAATCGTACGACGGCTCTACGCCATGGGAAGCAGCTGCAATGGGATCTCCACATCTCAAGACTATTGTNCCAATGTCAGGTCTAATTGGCGTTCACGATTTGATGTGGAGAAATGGTAGCATGGAAGCTAGAGGGGCGATAATGCANAATGGNGTCTATGGCAGCTTCGGTTTGGATGGAAATCTAGAGGATGCACAGAATGCATGCGAGGGATACATGGAGGGNTACTACGCCGGAGTAGGAGCCTACCTAACTGGCGATAATCTTGCTTGGATAGGNAGCGACTACTGGGAGGAGAGGCACTTCCTGAGCCGAGCAATTCAGAACTACAACGGCTCTGTATATATCATTCATGGATTGCAGGATTGGAACGTCGATCCACACATGGCATTCCCGGTTCATAATATGATGATCGATGCAGGTTTCGAAGTAAAGGGACTTTACGGACAATGGGGTCACGATTACCCCGATAGAAGGTCTGGACATGAGGGTCTGAACTCTGGTAGAGGGGCAGAGGCCTTCCCTTACACACTAAGATGGGATTGGGCGGATGACCTACTTGAGTGGTTCAACTACTATCTAATGGACAAGGGTCCACAACCCAGACTGATTGCTGAAGTTCAGGATAACATGGGTGGTTGGCGAGTTGAGGAGACCTATCCCCCAAATGATATCCACTGGATAGAAATGGATATGGATTATTGCTCCATAATAGGAGGAAGTGATACCATTACCGCTACCTCCACCCTTACAATAGAATGTCCAGACTTCGATGAAGAAACCAGGATCGTTGGGACACCAACCTTCCATGTTGAAGCCACCATTTCCCAACTATCTACTAGCGGTCATCTATTCGTTGAGATGGTCCAATCAAGTAACGGGATGCATCTCGGTCACGCTGTGATGGATTTGCGATTTCACGATGGAGGAAAGGACGGAGCCGTACTCTCTCCGGGCTCTACAGTGATTGCAAAAATGGAGTTCTTCGGGATGGACGTAATTGTTCCAGAGGGCGATGGTATCCAATTAATTCTGTCTCAGACAGGAGAAGACTACATTCCTAGCCCAGTTTCAATGATGCCAGTTTCACTAAGCATGGGGTCCGAAAGCATACTCAGCCTCTCTTCAGTTGTCAGAGACTGCAATCAGCTGTTTCTACCTCCAATGCATTCAGAATATCCATTCTGTATCCTTGAAAGCGAGTGAATTGTGAGCCCCTAACCTTGATGCTACATTCCCTCACCGTAATTCTGTGGCACGCCATAATTCAAGCCCCAATGTCCCGGTTTCCGATAGGATAATCCTACATCTCTGGGAGCAGGACTTCCAAGCAGATAACTACATAGTAACCTCAAATGTTACTCGCTCTGGGATAGCAGAATCGTGTGCGTTGCACCCTCCAAATGTCTCCCGTGCAATGAGAGAACTAAACTCCAACGGACTGATTTCGCAACACAGTAGGCCTGTCACGGGGGATAATCGAAGACAAAAGACATGGCAACTGACTGACGAGGGCAGGGAAATAGCAAGGGAAAGGATTTCCCAACTCCGTTCTATGTTAGTTCTGATTAGATCGAAAGAGGGGCAGGTACTCGAAATTAGAGCAGACGAGGCCGCGAACAAACTCCAAGCGGGTCTAAGCCTATTACAAATTTTGATGCATGCACAACACGAGGGAGTACTCAATTTCGGCGATATTCGTTTTGGGGCCCTTGTAGACGGCGAAAATGCAGAATCAAAACTCGAATCTTCTTCACTCCTTACTGGAGCCCATTCAACATACGATTCCACTCCACCAAAAACCCGAATTGTCCATGGAAGAAAAGAAGAGATGAGCAGCCTTGATAATTGGTACCAATCAGGAAAACCCCTCCTTGTCCTTTCTGGAATAGCCGGATGTGGTAAGACCACCCTNGCCTCTCACTGGATTTCTGAGNTGATGACCCATTCCAGCAGACCAAAGACGATGTACTATCCATGCCAACCTTGGGACTCCTCCTTAGGTATCGCGATTAGTCTGCTACATCGTATAGGAATTAGAAGCGATTCTGAAGACCCATACAACGTTCTCGATACTCTTCCGTATAAGCCAGCGGCAAGNTTGGAAATCGANTCTTTCAGACGACGACTAACCGCTCATCTTCTAGACGAGGACTCATTGATTAATCAGAATCAGGAAGAGGAAATACTGGTAATTCTGGANGATGTTCACAACATCGGCAGTCAAGGAGACTATCTTTTCGGAGCTCTTCTTCAGATAGCCGAAAACACCAATCTGAGACTNTTGATGATTTCTCGATCGAATTTAGCATTCTATGATCGTAGATATGTGCATACTTTGGACAANGTATCAGAAATGCCCCTATCCGGACTGAAACAAGAAGAGATAGAATCATGGATAGAAAAAATCAACGTACCGGAGAATGTTCATGCTTCCGAGATTCATAGGGTGACAGGCGGACATCCTCTGGCTGTAGAATTACTCGAGATGTACGGACAGACACTACATGATGACTGGCTCCGGTTCCTGGACGAAGAGATTCTCAATGTTCTTCCGAAATCACACAGAGAAATCCTATCCATTTTGGCAACATCCGATAGGCCAGTACCATGGAATATACTAGCCAAGGCCGCTGAAGTGGATGGAAACCCCCCCGAACAACTAATCGAGAGGGGTCTGATGTTAGATTTGCAGGACGGTATGTGGTTGCATGAAGCACTAAGAGCCAGACTATTGAGGGATGTCGGGAAAAACCTCCAAGAAAGATCGAATAGACTGAAAAAAAATTAGACTCAGACGTCCATATGCCTGTCCAACCAGGAATCCATACTTTGCTTAGGCATTGCACCCGTCATCCTATCGACCACCTCTCCGTTTCGAAATAGGATTAGCGCAGGTATCCCTCTAATCCCAAATTTACCCGAAGTAATTGGATTTACATCGGTATTCACCTTTGCAATAGTAATCTCCCTTTCATCAGCAATCTGTGATAGAACGGGACCAACCATTCTACATGGTCCACACCAAGGAGCCCAGAAATCCGCAAGCACCCATTCATCACTATTTGTCATAACGTCAAAGTCTGCATCACCGGTATCAACGACCTTGCCCATTGCCCTGCCTAGTCACTTACATCCTATCAACATGTGTGTTAGTGTTCAAAAATTCTCAGAAGGTATTGAGAACCATCCCCCCTTCCCCTTNGATTGTAAATATGCAGATTACACCGAGCATCCTTACTGCAGACTTCTGCAGACTGGGCGAAACTCTGGATGAAGCCATCGATGCGGGAATTGATTGGTTACACATGGACGTAATGGATGGAAATTGGGTCGTAAATCGAACAATTACATTTGGACCAGCACTAATCAAGTCTGTAAGAGAAAGGGTAGGCTCGGACGTTTTCATTGACTGCCATCTGATGATAACTAACGCAGAAGAGACATGGGAGCAATATGCAGATGCCGGAGTGAACATGGTTATCGCGCATATTGAGGCGGTAGAAGACTTCCCCAGTTTAATTTCAAATCTCCATAATTCCAATGTCCTTTCCGGTTGTGTTCTAAACCCTGACACCCCTGTAGAGGGGGTAATATCACTTCTGCGAGATTTAGACCTAGTTCTGGTTATGTCTGTAGTCCCAGGAAAAGGGGGCCAATCTTTCATCCCAGAAGTAGAGGAAAAGGTAAGGATTCTACGAAGAGAGATAGACTCGCAAATTGAAAATGGTGGAAGGAAAACAAAACTGATGATAGACGGGGGCATCAAGCACCACAACGCAAAGCTGGTAGCAGAATGGGGGATCGATGTAGCAGTAGTAGGTTCCGGACTGATTAATAACAAGGGAACTATATCGGAGAATCTAGAATCAATAATCAGTGCTATGGAAACTTAGTTTAATATCGGAATGCCTTCCTTCGTTTTTCATGGTAACCGTGGATTGGATGACAAATGAGATACTCAAGGTCGTTCCTGGTGCGGAGGTCGAAGTATCCGATTTACATGGAACAGGCGATCACTTCCATGTCAGAGTAATTTCCGCGAGCTTCGAGGGAGTAATGCCTCTTCAAAGACAGAAGCCAATTCTCAATCACTTCAAGACGTTTATCTCAGATAATACTGTACATGCACTAGATCTAAAATGTATGACNCCAAAGCAAGCAGAGACCAGTTCTCAGACAGCTTTCGACCCACATGGTCAAGAGCCCGAGTTCTTTGGGGTNCATATCAGAAGACCAAGGAAGGAGTGATTGAAATGAGTTTTGAATGGACACCGGAAGAGTTGCAACAAGTAGTCGATGAAAATAANATTGTGATTTTTATGAAGGGTACACCAGATCAACCACAATGTGGATTCTCTGCTAGAGGTGCCCAAGTTATCAGCATGGTAGCAAATGAACTTGGAATGGAGACATATGCTAGTGTCAATGTCCTTTCNGATCCTAGAGCAAGACCNGCCTTGAAGGAGTGGTCCGACTTCCCNACNATCCCTCAAGTATTCNTNAATGGAGAATTAATCGGAGGGTCTGATATCGCTNTGGAGCTGTATGAATCCGGAGATCTTCTGAAGATGCTTACCGACGAAAGTAANGCCTCAGAGTGAGGGGGANGGATGTCGACGCCGGTAGATGACCGGCNNATTATGATGATAGCCCTCGCAGGCGCTTCACTACTCTCNTTTGCACCATTNCTCTACATACAATCNGAAACCACCCCNATCACTGGTGCCTTCTTCAGAATGATTTACGCAATACCANTCCTATTCATCCTNGTTTGGNNNCTGAAGAGGAAAGANGAGAGAGNNATCAACAGCAGGATGCTCACCTTTACTGCTGGAATNCTTCTGGCCATTGACTTCGCAGGATATCACAGTGCTATCGACTANATTGGAAGTGGAATAGCAACATTGATCGGAAACTCNCAGGTCATCATCGTCACCCTAGTCAGCTGGTGGCTTCTCGGCGAGAAACCGAATCGAATGATNCTNCTATCACTCCCTATGGTGATGGTCGGACTTGTATTCATTGCAGGTATTTGGGACGATGAACCATANGGGGAAGATCCATTGAAGGGNGTNATAGGGGGAATAGTTGCAGCTATATTCTACTCTTCTTTCCTGATTCTATACAGATATTCCAATAGAATCAGAGCNCCCTCCGTCAACCTCCAATTCGATGCTACCATAGGTGCAGCGATCGGACTTCTTCTGATCGGAACCGCTCCTTTGGAAAGCTTAGATATCGAACCTATACACTTCTCAGTTAGTTGGCCTGGTCATGGTTGGCTAGTCCTATTATCGATATCATGCCAAGTTATCGGGTGGATTGCGATNACATTCGCCCTCCCTCGCCTTCCAGCAGCACATACCTCCTTCGCTATTCTTTTGCAACCGGTTCTCACAATAGTCTGGGGGGTGGTTCTTCTTTCTGAGGAGCCGTCGTTACAGCAGATAGTCGGGATGACACTAATTTTCTCTGCAATTATCATAGTTACTCTTTTTGGTGAGTCTAATAGAGGAAAGGCGAAAACCGACTAGAAATCCCAGATTTCTTGTAATGCTCAAGCTATCCGCTAACCAATCAAAAGGTGTACAGGAGAGAGATAAATGCGAGGGGATGGGATGCACTCAGCGAGAACCTTTCGTCCTGTACNGTTANGNCAGACAGGAGGAGATAGTTAATCGTTGTGAGGGAAGNGCGAAACTNTCTCTAATTTTCGAAGAAAACANCCAGTTACTCNACAGTTAGAACTTCTGGACCACCCTCTGTAACNAATACAGTATGCTCGAATTGGCCGACCACACCNCTATCCACATCCCTGAGAGCGCTGTAGACCTCNAGGAATCTGATTGATGTCAACTTCTTGATCAGAGCCTTCCATTTCCTCCTTAGGGACTCATCATCCTCTTCTGGGAACGGTTTGCTAAGCAGAGGGAATGCCCACCTCTCAGCGAAAGGCAAGGTGTTGTATCTCTCTTCGATATACCTTGCCATAGTGGCTCCGAGTGGCTTCAACTTTCCTTTGGANAGGGCCTTCCTAATCTTCACATCTCCAGTTACTCTCAGGATATTGGATGAATCGGAGGGTGGAACATTCTCTATCATCCCACTTTTTCCTGTTGTATTGAATGGCTCAATAGCATAAACTCCACCNGCNTCAACCTCTCCTTTGTAACTAGGATTGTTAGGNCCGCAAGCGAACATAGGTATTGAAACCCCTGAGTGCAGGCTCCATCTTTCCATCTTGTGACCACTCANATTCCTGATTGGCTCGAATCCGGCATCTATCGANGCCTGTTGTGCCGCCTCCCCAATCACATGCCATGGAGTTCCCGGATGCATCTTTTCNATAGCAGCATCACGTGCNTCTCTCGCTGCTCTGATCTGTTCAGTATGCTCTCCCCCATTCCCTACTTCAATTGTTAGAGCATTGTCTCCAAGGGCTCCTTTGATGTGAACACCAACGTCTAGCTTGACCAAGTCCCCTTTCTGGAAGACCATTTCACCCTCAAAACCCTCCGGAGGAGTCAGTTCTGTATTGGAAGTATANTGTGCAGCCATNTCGTTGACAGATATCGTCACGGGGAATGCTGCCTTTCCACCGTGCCTTCTGATGAATCTCTCTGCAGAATCTATAACTTCTGACCACTCCTTGCCTTCTACAATCTCTCCCTTTATCCCTTCNAGAGTCCTTCTAGCAACGTGNCCGGCATCTCGCCATTGCTTCAGATCCTTCTCTTCCACCATGNCAAAACTTCCTCAGAACTTATTTTTCCTTCNCTGATTACCTCAATACTCANCGACTCAGGTGANTCGCAGACCGTATGCCATGCTATCAAAGTACTGGGNAGNCCNCCTTCACAGAGACCATCAACTCCAACAACCGCTTCCTCGNCACTGCAAAGAGACTCTGCGGCTTCGATACAATCTAACAAAGGCTCCTCGCCAGAAATATTTGCACTGGTTGCGGTCAATGGCCCTGTCTCACTAAGCAATTCCTTGGCAGTTCTGTTAGAAACCACTCTAATGGCCACCTTGTCCCCACCTAGTCTTGGATCCATCTCACTCTTCGATCTAAGTATAATTGTCAGAGACCCCTCAGGAAATACTTCCAGAATCTCACTCACGTCATCAGGGACATGTACAATCTCACTAGCCTGACTCAGATTCACAACACCGAGACTCACAGGAGCCNCACTNGACCTTCCTTTTATTCCATAGAGTCTATCCAAAGNCTTCGANTTTGGGATACANCCCAATGCAGGNAGGGTAGAAGTAGGATAAACGACACAACCTCCTGAGNGAATCCATTCTATGGCTTCTTCCAAGTTTACACCTACCTGATATTCTTCCTACTGGCCGGTGGTAGAGACTCGGAATGCGCGACGATTGTACCTACTCTAAGATCGAGGTTTGATTGGTGAGTGTGCCTCTGTGAAATCCTCGCTAATTCGTAAACACCAAAGTANAAGTTTACAACTGGTAAAAGGTAGAGTAACTTTGCAAAGGCCCTTTTGTCCCAGACGTTGCTTCCCACTTTACTTCCATCTTCCATTACTACGGCGATTCCCAGGACTTTTTGCCCCAGAGATCTAGAGAATGCCAAACCNGTTAACCTCCAGTATAACCANTGGGTAGTCAGAAAAATGGCAGCGAAAGCAANAGCATAGTGGAAATCCGAAGAAGCCCAGAGAGAGATATTCAATGCATTAGCAATCATNCCTCTAGTAGCCAAATTTAGAACTNNGACAACNATAACCACATCAATCACGAAGGCTACAAGCCTCTTTGCCCACGATGAAAGAATCGTACCATCCGGGACCGACCAATGATCTTGTTCCTGGGANACGATGGCCTTAGCNAGAGTCCCCCCTCCATGGATGGAGATGGGAGAATCATGATCGCCCATTGTCACTCCTCACGCTGTACCCAAGAGGTGCCATGCCTCAAGTTTGTTACTTCTGATGTGATCAATCCAAGCTCTCCAATTATCGTCATGTCTGAGAGTATCCGGATCACCGACCACTATGAGCCCTCTCCTAGAACGAGTTAGTGCCACATTCAATCTCCTGCCATCCGATAGGAAACCTACGTTTCCATCTGAGTTAGATCTTACACAGGAGAAAATAATCACATCCTTCTCCCTTCCTTGGTATCCATCAACCGTCCTGACCTCAACATCCTGCATTGACTCCGGAATAATGTCCCTTATCGCTCGTACTTGACCAGCATATGGAGTCACAATCCCAATATCCGAGAATTCCAGCCCACCCTCATCGATTAGTCCCATCAATATCTTCACTACCCAAGAAGCCTCTGCAGANTTCTCCTTAGAGGCTCCGTCTGGAGATAGTAATTCCTCACCATNGACTGGNAGGAAGGCTAGAGGAGCGTCCCAGTTTGGCCAGAGCATTCCTGCAGGGGCCTCCCTATCGGACTCATCTATTCCATCCTCCAGTTTCCCTCCGTAGAATCTCTTGTTTGGAAAATCAGAAATTGAGGGGTGCATCCTGTATTGGGTGGTAAGCAAGAGCGGACTGATACCCATGTCAACCAGACGTTCGAATAGCGACCTATTCAACCCCCCTTTCTCCGCTCTTCGTGAAATGACGGTCGGAGGCAGCTGTCTATGATCGCCGACAAGGACAATTTGCCTAGATCCCTTCACCAATGGAACCAATGATGCTGGCTCTGTCGCCTGAGTTGCCTCATCAATAAGAACTCTAGAAAACCTCCTCCCATCAAGTAGCTCATGGCCTGAACCTATGCACGTACAACATAGAACCTGAGCTCTATCTAGAATATCATCTCTAATTTGTCTTTCGAGCCTCCTGACCTCCTTCCATCCCCTACTCAAGTCTCTATGAGCAAGTCCCTTTTCCTTACCGCCTCGCATCCCCTTTATCTTGCGAGACAGCTTTTCATTCCTCTCAATCTCTTCGAGCAAGTCTCTGTTTAACTCGTGACTCTCCATTCTAGCATCCATAGTAGCTTCTCTCAGATTNTCTCTAACCTTCACTGGTTGTCCGAGTCTGACAGCTCTGATTCCTCTTTCAAGTAGGCCCTCTAGCAGATTATCTACAGCAACATTGGAATCGGCAACAGCCAGCACGGTACCAGTGTCTTGGATTGCCCAGTTCTCTAGGATTCTTACCGCAGTATGAGTCTTTCCAGTACCTGGGGGGCCCTGAATCAAAGTTAACCTCCTGCAGATTGCCCTCTTAGTTGCCTCCCTCTGAGCCTCGTTCAAGTCACTAGGAAGAGGAACCCTGATCTCCTTTGCACCTTTCATCTCTGGAACCAGCGAAGAAGTCCCTTCTGGATCGTGAACAAGCCCTAGTAGAAGCTCCCTTAGTGGAGCGCCCCCATCCTCTTGGAAGATTGAATTCAAAGCATCCCTCATTCTGTCGAATGCAACTCTATTGGCTCCTCGATCAATCCTCCATGTTCCCTTCCTAAGTCCCTTTGGCGCCTCGGGNAGGACCACTCTAATCGAGTCCCTACTTCTATTGCTNACTATCGCCTCTATGGGTTTTTCAGTCAATGGATTACTTCTGCTAAGCATGATGATGTCGCCCTGTCTGAATCTGTGTGANCCTAGATTCCTCCCTGCTCCTCTTCGAAATCTGATTACTCTTTGGCCGAATAACCAGCCGTCAGTCTTGGCGCTCAAACCAAAAATAGCAATTCCATTTGCTTCTAACTTTTTATCAGACCAATTCCTCAGCCTCTCCTCAGTCATTGCTAACTCATCTTCTAGCTCCCATCTAATCAGACGGAGATAGGCTTCATGATGGTCCTGNCTCCTTTGGAAACGACTTGCGATTTGATTCTCAGAACCTACCACGACCCATCGCCACCCCCTGCCCATATCACGGTTACTTNAGGAGCCCCTGACTCAAGTAATCAATCCATTTCCAGTGATAATTAAACGCTCACAGCAGTCGAGAGTAANATCCAGAGGGGGCGGGACTGGTGTTTGACAGATTCAAGTCATGGAGTAATTCAAATTCTAAGGGCATANTTTGNCCATCTTGTCAGCANACTAACCNAGAGGGAACAAATGTTTGTACAAGATGTTACTATCAGATAGACCGACCTTCTTTCCAGCAGAATTCTGGACTAGAGGAGGACGAATCTACAGATCTTCTGGACCAACTTATGACTGAGATTGAACATGAGGAGGAGGAGGAAATCACGCCTCCTTCATTCGCATTGGAAGACTTAACAGTTGAAGTTTCACAATACGGAGAGGGGGAAGAAATAGTCCTCGATAGAAAGCCGGACTTCGATTCAATGATTCCTTCAGAGGAAGATGTCGATGAAGAATACGAGCTAACNGCAGATGATATCCCCCAATTCGTCCAGAAGTTCGAAGTTCCAAAGGATTCGTCCGAGGAAGAGGAAACGATTGAGCAGAAGAAAATCGAATTAGTTCAACCAAATTCTGAGACTCCGACGTTCGTACAACCCTTGCCTCCTAGTGAGATCATAGAAGCCGAGGAGAGTGGTATGCCCCTTCCCGATCAACCTCAATTAGAGTCCGGAGACTTCGATGGAGACGGTAAGATCGACGAATTCGAAGCAGCATTCTTCAGTGAGCCAGAAGAACAGGGAACCTCCTCAGAAATACCCCCTGCTCCTTCATTTCCAATCCCGAAAATTACTGCAGTTCCATTACAAGATGAGCAGGGCTCTGTCCAGCCAGAAAATATTCCAAAGTTACCCTCCGCTCCAGTCTTCCCTCAACAAGAAACCACTGCAGAATCAAATGAGACCTCCGAAGAAACCCTCACCTTCTGGCCATGGCAGCAACAGGAAGAATGGCCCGCTGCGGAAATTATCAAGCAATTGCAATCAGCAATAAGATCAGCAAAGGAGCAGAATACAGCCCAAGCCACGGTTCTCTTGGATGAAGTAGGGCCTCATCTGGGAAATAGGACCTCATTGGTATATTCCGTAGGAAGGCTACTCATGTCGATCGGTAGAAATTCTGATGCCAGAAGAATGGTGGAATCTGCAATAAAGACATATCCAGATGACCCAGACCTAGTCCGAGCAAGAGAGAAACTGATTTCATAACCTAGGTAATATGCGCAGAACTGATGCGTCGGGACTCCTCCCCTAGAATGATGCAAAGGCGAGCCACCTCTACAATAAGAGTGGACGAGGGCCTGGTTCTGAGACCAGCCTCTAAGTCTTACATCCCAGAAATTGTCGAAGCATTCGAAGAGACATGGCCAGATGTGATGAGGGCAATGCCCTGGATTAACCCAGATAAGGACATAAGCCCTCAGATTGAGGATTTCATACGAGACACTGAGAGGAAGGGTAGATCNGGCCTCCTTCATCATTGGGTGATGGTCCGTCCTTGGGATGGTTATGTTATTGGTTTAGTTGGTTTCGATAGAGTTACTAGATCTGAGAGAGCGATTTGGAATTTGGGATACTGGGTCAGGAGCTCAGAACAAAGACACGGATATGCCAGACGCAGCATCGATGCAGTTCTAGGTTGGTTGGGGCAGGTTGGAGAAATGATCGTAGAAGTCAAGGTCGACCCGAACAATACAGCNGGCTCAAAGACCGTAATTAGAACAGTGAGGAAATGGAAAGGAGAGAGGTGCGTATCGGGGGACTCTCCGATAACTGTTGCTGGAATCAGGACAATTCACGAATGCCATTTGATAGAGTTGGGGCCCGCAACATCCCCATCATAGGCAGACACAACCGTCGACCCATTCAAAAAACACGCCTTGGCTGGTGATTCTGCCCAACAGGGCAGTGATTGCCATGTCCCCCCCAGAACCCCGACAGACTCTTCCCGATTCGGACCCAGAAGAGACTGATGAATGGTTGGAATCATTGAGGACTTTAGCATCGTCACACGGCACGTCAAGAGCAAGACTACTCCTGCAGGAGTTAATGTCGGAAGCATCCTCACTGGGGATTGACATTGCCCCATCTAGAACTCCGTACCTAAATTCAATTTCCATTGATCAGCAGTCTCCATATCCTGGAAACCTAACCTTGGAGAAAAAGATCCAGAATCACGTACTTTGGAACGCAGCCGCTATGGTCTCCGATGCAAACAGAAGAATGGACGGGATCGGGGGGCATATTTCCACATACGCCTCAAGCTCTACTTTGTACGAAGTAGGATTCCAGCATGTATTCCGGGGAAAGGAATTCAATGGGATTGGGGATGCCTTGTTCATCCAAGGACACGCTAGTCCGGGAATATACGCTCGGGCATTCCTTGAAGGTAGAATTACCGCAGATCAGGTTTCTAACTTTAGGCAGGAGGCCTTTGTAGATGGGCTATCTTCATATCCACATCCACGATTAATGTCAGAATTCTGGGAGTACCCTACGGTTTCGATGGGATTAGGGCCACTCGGTGCCGTGATGCAGGCGAGATTCTGGAAGTATCTCGATCAAAGAGGACTCGCTGATACTTCGGAGAGTCGAGTTTTCGCCTTCTTAGGGGACGGAGAGATGGACGAACCAGAGGCAATAGCTTCCATAGCAGTAGCCGGTAGAGAAAGCTTGGACAATCTAATCGTGNTAGTAAATTGCAATTTACAGAGGCTAGANGGGCCTGTAAGAGGTAATTCCAGCATCATACAAGAACTAGAGGGNNTATATCGAGGAGCNGGATGGACAGTAATCAAGCTAATTTGGGGGTCTGGATGGGATAGAGTATTCCAGAGAGACTCAAATGGAGAACTACTAGAGAAGATGGAGGGAATCGCTGATGGCGACTGGCAACGACTCAGCACCCTTTCTATCAGTGATTTCAGAGAAGAGTTGTTCTCTGGAAGCGAGTCTCTGAAGACCCTTGGAACCTCACTCTCGGATAAAGANATTGAAGATCTTACTAGAGGGGGGCACGATCCTGTGAAGGTGTATTCCGCATACAAATCGGCTATCTCTGCAGAGGGCCCAGCTGTAATCCTGGCTCATACAGTAAAAGGATGGGGNATCGACTCTTTTGAGGGNAGGAACTCAACTCACCAGAAGAAGAAGATGACTCTCGATGACTTGAAGGCCTATCGTGANGNNCTGGANATTGATATCGACGATTCCAGACTCGAAGATAACCCCTTCATNCCGCTCGAAGAAGACTCGGATGAGATCAAGTATCTGGCTGAAAGAAGAACATCTCTCGGNGGCTCATTGCCGTCAAGAAACCCTTCCAAAATAAACTTCGAACTTCCTGGGCAGGACACTTATTCAGCATTTGACCAAGGGACACCAGAAGGCCAAGAGGTCTCTACGACCATGGCTTTCGTTCGTCTACTGAGAAATCTGATGAAATCAGATATAGGCCCTAGAGTCGTCCCTATCATCCCTGATGAAGGAAGAACTTTCGGAATGGATCCACTGTTTAGCGAGTTTGAGATTTTTGCTTCTAGAGGTCAGAAGTACACCCCTGTGGATCATAAGATGCTCCTAAACTACAAGGAGTCAGAATCAGGGCAGGTCCTTCAGGAAGGTATTTCCGAGGCAGCAGCTATTGCCTCGTGGATTTCTAGTGCAACCTCATATTCTAATGCAAGATCTGCAACTATGCCATTCTACACCTTCTACTCGATGTTCGGCTTTCAGAGAGTAGGGGATCAGATTTGGAGTGCCGCAGATGCTCGCGCCCGAGGATTCCTGATGGGTGCCACAGCCGGCAGGACGACCTTGAATGGAGAGGGCTTACAGCATCAGGATGGACATAGCCTATTGATGGCCTCGGCCGTNCCCCACTGNCGTGCATGGGATCCTGCATATGCATACGAGNTGGCTGCTATTATCAGACATGGAATAGATGAGATGTGGGGGCAGAACCTTGATGTCTTTCATTATGTGATGCTTTACAACGAGAATCAGCAGCAGATGCCCAAGCCACCGGATGTGGATGATGGCATCGTAAGAGGNGCATACAAAATAGAAGAACTTGGAGATGGAAGCGACAAGATTAGGCTTCTNGGATCTGGGCCAATTCTTAGGAATGTTAGGGAAGCAGCATTGGAGCTTCATCGTGACTATGGGATATCATCAGAGGTATGGTCCGTTACCTCCTANGGGGAACTACGCAGAAAAGGTCTTGAGCATGAAAGATCAATGCGCCTTAATCCTGAAATTTCCGAAGAACCTTACGTCTCCAGATGTTTTGGAGATCAAATCCCTACGGTTGCCACTTCTGACTACATCTCCTCAGTACCTGAGATGATTCAGAGATGGATCGGAGGTAGGTACATTGTCCTTGGAACAGATGGATTTGGGAGATCTGACACCCGAGAAGCCCTGCGTTCGTTTTTCGAAATCGATACAAACAGCATTGTTGTTGCAGCAATCTCAGCATTAGAGCAAGAAGGNACATTACCCTCTGGGACGGTAGAGAAAGAATTGAGAAATAGGAATCTAAACCGAGAGAGAATGGATAAGACAGAGTGATATCAAATGGGNAGGATATCAAANTCTGNCAGATTCATGTTTAGATGGGTTCCATGGGTAATTACAGGTGCTTCGTTAGCATACCGCAGGCTTCCCGACAAATCGCAGAATGAGATCAAAGAAGTAGCAAAGGAGCCTCATAAGTGGGGNGAAGGATTAGAGAAGGCCTGGGATGCTTCGAAAATAGGTGCTGANCATTTCAAGAGGACATCAGGAACCTTAGCAAACATACTGATCGGGAGAAGAGTCAGTAGAAAGGAGAGGATTCAGGCAAGAGACGACTTGGCNGCTTTGAGTTTGGTAGTCCCTCCTCTGAGGGTATTCATGATTCCTGGCAGCCAAATCCTGTTGGGGATTATGGCACGAGTAACTCCATGGAGGCTAGTTCCAGATGATTGGATTCCTCTGAACGCTCTGAAGAAGATAAGGGNCGAGGAAACACCTTCTTTAGACCAAGAAAGCACACATGTTAGAAGGATGCTTGGCAGATAAAATCAGTCGATCATAGTGATATTGGAAAGGAAGTAGTTGTGNTTTAATGCATCTCCCAGACTTATCCAGTCTGGAACCTCGCCTTTGAAGTCATCATATCTGTGCCCCGGAATCAANCTCCAATCNGGAGGTAGACCACTGAGAATCTGCTTGGCTCTAATCAAACTCCTCTGCTGTGCNTGNGNATCTCCTCCGGGAAGATCCACTCTTCCTGCACTCCTAACGAAGAGAAGATCTCCAGCATGATACACTCCATGTCCGTGAAAGGTTACGTGACCTGGTGCATGGCCAGGCGAGTGGGTAACTGTGATCTCAATAGATCCTGCAGACCAAACCACACTTTNCCCGGGTTCACAGTTCCAAGTATTCGTGAAATCTACTTTTCTGAATACGATGTTCCCCAATAAGCTCGGCACTCTTGCATCTTCGTGCCCCCAGACCTCAAGTTCTGGGTAGCTCCTGATCATACCTGGAAATCCTNCTGCATGGTCTCTGTGAGTATGCGTGTANAGNAGATGAGTGGGNTGGAGGCCTTCTTCTTCCAGCTTNGTGCACCACTTTTCTGCATCGAATGGATCAANTATTGCAACAATTCCGTTTGCTCGGTCCACGAAGGCAGTATTCATGTTCATCAGAGACCCCATTTGTGTTANCCAGACCTCTACACCGTCTTCCCAAATCGATGTGTGGAACTCTCCCTCAGACAGCATTAACCTTGCGAGGAAGACATAGGACAAAGTCGTAATGCATATACAAGCCATACCAAGCGCAAAGTTTGAGCAAATGCCGTACGATGCCCAAGAGATTGAATCGCGATGGCAGAAGAAATGGTCNGAAGACAAGGTTTTCGAAGTTGAGATTGATCATTCAAAACCTAAGTTCTACTGCTTGGAGATGTTTCCATATCCATCTGGACATATGCATATGGGGCATGTCAGGAATTACTCAATCGGCGATGCGATGGCACGATTCCAGAGATTAATGGGCAAGAACGTACTCTATCCTATGGGCTACGACTCATTCGGAATGCCAGCAGAGAATGCTGCCAAGAAAGATGGAGGGCACCCTCACGATGTCACACATAGCAACATCTCTAGCATCCGTTCCGATCAGGAAAGGATGGGTTACTCATATGATTGGAGGCGATTTCTAGCGACATCCGATGTGGATTACTATCGTTGGAACCANGAGATGTTCCTAGTACTCAATGAGAGAGGTTTGATTGAGCGTAAGTCTGCTCCGGTAAACTGGTGCATAGATTGTGACACCGTTCTGGCCAATGAGCAGGTAAGGAACAATAGGTGCTGGAGATGTGGCTTAGAAGTCGTCCAGAGAGACATGGCTCAGTGGTTCGTAAAGATGACAGAGTACTCCGACGAGTTACTTGACGAACTCGACAATATNTCCTTCCCCGAGAATGTAAAGGCCATGCAGNGGAACTGGATAGGTCGCTCAAACGGAGCCCATATCGAATTCCCAGTGGCAGACTCATCATCAGTAATTGGAGTATTCACTACTAGACCCGATACCATATTCGGAGTCACCTTCCTAACTTTGTCGCCAGAGCATCCTTTGTGTGAAGAACTGTGTTCAGGGAGTGAGTGGGAAGAAGGATGGCGGGAACTCAAGGAAGAATGCTCACGAATGTCTGAGTTCGAGAGAGTAAACATGCTCAAGGATAAGAAGGGAGTGTTCCTAGGGAGATTCGCAATCAATCCACTAAACGATGAGATGGTCCCAATATACGCTGGTAATTTCGTAGTTGCTACTTATGGAACAGGTGCGGTGATGGCAGTACCTGGGCATGATCAAAGAGACTTCGATTTTGCAAAGGAGTATGACCTTGAGATAAGGAGGGTACTCGAAGAAAATCAAGACAGTGATCCTAACGAACCAATGACTAGGGCATTCGAAGGATACGGTCAGATGATCAACTCTCCAGTCGATGCTTTTGACGGACTCTCCGGAGATCAAGCAAAGAATGCAGTAATTTCCACTCTAGAAAAGAAGAAAGCAGGCTATGGCAAAGTTGAGTATCGTCTGAAGGATTGGCTACTTAGTAGACAAAGATTCTGGGGCACTCCAATCCCTATGATTCATTGCGAGTCATGCGGAATTGTCCCAGTGCCACGTGAAGATCTCCCCGTTGAACTACCTCTGGATGTCGTATTCTCCGAGGAGCAAAGTGGTAATCCTCTGGAATCGCACATGAGTTTCGTGCAAACTAACTGTCCTAAATGCGGAAGTGAGGCAAGGCGAGAGACGGATACAATGGACACATTCTACGATTCTTCATGGTATTTCATGAGATTTTGTGATGCGGGTAATGACGACTCTCCATTCGATCGCTCTGCTGTCGACTATTGGATGGAACGAGGAGTTGACCTGTACATAGGCGGGATAGAACACGCTGTAATGCACCTTCTCTATGCTAGATTCTTTACAAAATTCACTAGAGATGCTGGAATGAATGGAGTCGGAGAACCATTTGGAAGGCTAGTCTGNCAGGGGATGCTNAACGCTCCCGCCCCGTACTGCTCTGACTGTAACTCTGAGTATCATGTTGACTACTTCGAATCTGATTGCCCATCCTGTGGAAAAAAACTATCCAAAAGGTCAGCAAAGATGAGCAAATCTCTTGGAAATACAGTCAGTCCTGAAGAGATGATTTCAAGATTCGGNGCCGACACAGTAAGGCTTTTCATCCTCTTCGGCGCTAATCCTGAGGCAGGAATGGATTGGTCTGATAGCGCATTGGAAGCAAANCACCGCCAAATCAAATCTCTATTCGACGCGATCGACGAAGCATTACAACTCCCAGATAAACCATCGAATATTGATGATTGGTTGTTGTCAAGGATGAGAGCAAGCAGGAAAAGGTGGATACACTCAATGTCAGAAGTTAGTCTAAGGGAGGGGGTGATGATTAGCCACTTCGAAATGCTTTCCGATTGGAATTGGTATCTTCGAAGAGGAGGTCTCGATAGGGCAACTGCGTTGAAATTCTTAGAGGTCTGGATTCCCATGCTAGCCCCTGCGACACCTCACATAGCAGAGGAGTTCTGGAAAAAGATCGGCGGAAAGGAACTCATAGCCGTACTTGAGATTCCTGAGATCAACATTGAATCTGATGACTTGCATATCCTTGCAGAAGAGGAATACGTGAAGAACATCATTTCCAGTTCCAGGAATCTCAAGACTCTAGCAGAGAGGCACTCCGAGAAAGGTATCTCCAGCGTAGTTATCCAGACTTCACCAAAGTGGAAATTAGATCTGGCGTCTGAGGCTATCAGCCTACACTCCTTGGAATTTGACTTCAAAGGAAACGGTCAGGAGCACCTAAAATCTCTTGAAATATTCAAGGAAGAGTCGACGAGAGGAGAGGTCTTCCAAACTTGGAACTCAATTACTATCGGAGGAAAGAAAACAAGAGGAAAACTCTACACTTGGTCCGAAGGGGAGAGGTATCTACTGTCAGAGGGAATCGACGAAGTAGGGATAATCTCAGCCAACTCAGATTTCATTGCTTCAGCCTTGGGCGTCGAGGACGTCGAAGCATACACAGCAGGAGCCGCAGAAGACGTTGGAGGCAAGGCCAAAATGGCCTTCCCGTTAGAACCCGGAATAGCATTCCAGTAGGTGAAACATGGCTTCAAACTTCGATTACACCGTCCTTTTCGATGACCATTGCGGGAAATGTACTAGATGGGCAGAATTCATTCAGAAAAGAGATCCAGATTCGAGAGTAAAACTCGTGGGTCAGAACAGTGAACAGGGTAAGGAGATTTTACTGGACATCCCAGACGATTTGAAGGGATTGGATTCCATTTTCCTGATTTCCAGTGATGGTAGATGGTATCCAAAGAGCGCTGCAATTTGGAGGGTATGCAGGCAACTTGTATTCCCCTGGAGTTTAGCATCAACAATGTTTCTGGTACCTTGGCCTATTCGGGACTACTTCTATGATGCATATGCAAGAATGAGAAAGTAGTCTCCGACAGGTGGGTTCATGGGGCTCCAACATCTGCGAGTACTATTGAGTGAAGACGGGAGTGCCAAGCGACGTCGAGGACGTCGGGGGCGTCGCCGAAGACCAAGGAAGGGGAACAAACCCCCCATGGATGATGGCAGGGGCGCCAAATCAGAGGACATTGAAAGAGCACTGTCTAGGTTTACTCTTGATCCCAGACCGATGGGAATTCCACAAGAAATCGATCCCCCTCCGAGGAAGGTCGAAATCAGATGGAACACAAATGCAGTTTCTAGGGAGGTTCAGAACAGAGCAGGGAAGATTGCCTGCATCCCCGGGGAATTCGGATTTCTTCCGGAGGAGAGAGTTCAGGAAATCGCTTCTGACCTTGATGGTCTACCGATCTCATTGGAACAGGCTCTGTCCTTGAGGGCGGCACTAAATCAGGAGAAGAGCGTTTACTCTCACTCAAAATTGATGCGAAGATCAAATGAACTCAGCAGGAGGTATGATTCAGGGGAAAGCGTGATAGCGCTATCAAAGAGGTTTGATGCCCCTCCAGTCAACACATTCAGGGCTATACTAACTGGACGAGGATGGACAAAGACTAGGATNAAGGATACACTAAATAAGAATCCGTCCAAATTAAACCAGAGAGATAGGGAGCAGTTTGAACTNGCNGAGTCAGTAGANCGAGTCAGCTCAGTTAACCAGACTGAGACTCAGAGCGCTGCAGAGGTTTTCGAAGAGATACTGTGTGACCACTTCTCCTCATTGGGGATAAGATTCAGGCGCCAGGAAGAGTTACTGAGGGAACAGACCAAAGAGGAAGGTAGAGCAATCATCACTCCAGACCTACTTCTGATAGATGATGTTCGAATCAATGGGATTCCATGTGCTTGGATAGACGCTAAGCACTTCTTCGGAGCCGATCTAAAGTTTCCAAAGAAGAAAACTCAGAAGCAGGTAGACAGATATGTGGCAGAGTATGGGCATGGAGCGCTAGTTTATCGNCATGGATTCTGCGATGGTCTAAGGCTAAGAGGGGCGATAAAACTAGACTCCAGTCCCTTGGATCTTAAGCCACTCGAGGAATTCCACGAGAACTCGAAATCTTAGTCTTCTACACTAATTTACCTACTCTACTAGGGAATGAGGAAAGGCCAGAAATCTCCAATGCCTCAGAAATCTTGTAAATCCAATCTTCTTCTCTATGAGGATCATTTGGTACAATCACCACACTCTCGCCCAACATACAAAGCATAGCAGATAAACTATCGGAGAATCCTGACCTATGAATCGCATTATTCACAGATTCGATAATTTCCAATCTCGATGCATCCATCTCAAGGCCGCTTTCAGAGGAGAAAATCANTGATTCCTCAATAAGTTCCGACCACCTGTGCTCCCCCCATTCTCCTTCACCAATTCTCTCCATTGCGATTTCACCCGCTCGGCAAATTTTCCTCCTCCACTCTTCACTATCGATATAACTCGAGGTATGTATGCCAGTCTTCTCTTTCCAACATATTAGAATCGGAATTTCGACAGACCAACCCTGGGAGACTCCCGGACCACTATCCAAGAGCCTTCCAGAAAATGGAGATCCGGGAGTAATCCTTCTCTCCACTCCTCCTGAGGAAAGAGCAGTTGTATCGCCCAAACCACTGGATCTCTTTCTCTCAACAATGTGAGCGACTAGGAAAGATCTTCTTACGCACTCTTCGTGGGGAATCCCGATTGCTCTCTGAATAGCCATCGATGATGCAACTGCGCCCGAGGCCGACATTCCGAAACCCTGTGAGGTTGGCAAGGACATTCTGATGTCCAATTCCCAGTCAAAATCTCCTATCTCTGTAATCTCCGAAATTAACTCAGATAGTACATCCCGATAAATGCCTGAGTCATACTTGCCATGCATGAATCTTACAATTAACTCTCCAGAGCCATCCTCTCCTTTCGCTATTGCCTCGACTCCGTCATTGAGGCAAATGCCCGCACCTCTGCTTCCTTGATTCACTGGATCTTCACTTGAGTCATCAATCGTGAAGAGTAGAGTGATGTGCGCCCCGCACTGTCCCCTTCCCAGTAACATAGACATGATAACTCATCCAGAGAGATGGTAATGAATAATTGTAATTCATAGAGAACCAGAGAGGTCCTTCTCAAGAGATCCAAACCTTCCTGTAAGTTCCTCGACCGCCTTCATGAAAGCAGTTTTTGGGCTCATCGAGCCATCTGTCTCGAACGAAAGAATATACTCTCCCGCGACTTCTTCGAGAGAAATTGCGTCCTTGAATGTCCTAGATTCCTCTGTACCCTCTCCCACGTGATTCAACTCATCAGAGAGAATTGCAACCTTGTCAACATCTTCCAACTTTCCATCCTTGTTGAAATCCTTGGCCGAGATTTCTAGATTCATATCCCACAGAATCTTTGCCTTGGTTTTGTTGTTCAGGATTCCAATCCTTCTAGGATGGAAGGTAACTCCACATGCTGGGGACCACTTTGTGTGGTCTCTTCCACGACCCATGATTGCGGTAGCATAGAATTCAATCATCTGGCCCTTCATTAGTTTGGTGATTGGTATGCTCTTATACTCGTCAGGAATCTCAAGAGCTTCCTCTCCAAGATACTTCATGTCACCCGCAGTAACCCAACGCCCCTCCTCAGTTCCGAATACAACACAGGTGTAAATCATCTGACATTCCAAGCACCCTCTGTCAGCCTCAACAAGATCCTTACAATTAGGGCACTCATCTTGGAAGTGGAACTTGTCATGCACCGTAGGAATAGGGATCATCGCAAGCCTCTGAGCGACCATTTCGTCGGGAATTGGACCAGTAGTCTCCCATATCTCCTCATCTTGCTCCTTTGTACCAAGCTGGAATCTGACGCTGTCAATAGCCATTTTTGGAGTATCTGAGATTAGCGACCTCCTGAGTGCATTGGCAAAACTCCTATCTGTCTTAGATAGAAGTATCTGTATCTTATTGTCCTCTTCTTTCAGTATCTTGATCTTAACCATTTTATCACTCCAATTCAAACTCTTCTGCCTCTTCTTCCGCCCTTGCTCTTGGTTCCATCNGTTGGCATNGGAGTTACGTCCTCAATCCTCGTAATCCTTACTCCAGCACGAGTCAGTGCCCTGATGGCTGCAGTAGCCCCGGGAGCGCTGTTCGATCTGTTTCCCCCGGCCCCTCTGTATTTCACAATAACTTGGTCAAAATCCTTCTCAGCTAGCATCTCAGCAATCTTCTCAGCGGCTCTTGTTGCAGCAAACTGTCCACCAGAATCGCTTCCACCCTTAGTAACCATCCCTCCCGAAACCTTGCAGACCGTCTCTGCACCAGTTAAATCGGTAGCAGTAATCAGAACATTGTTGAAAGTGCTGTAGATATGTAGAATAGCTTTGTGNCCCATCACGACTCCTCCTCTTCTGTGGAATCTTCTTCCGCTTCCTCTTCNTCATCTTCTTGNTANCGGAGCGTCTCCAATTCCTTCCTGAATGGATGTTCAGGATCAACAAACGGAGAGTTNTCGCTATATTTCAGCGAATCCTCTTCCTCCTTTAGAANATGATANCCTGGNACCGTCATCCGCTGATCACCGATACAGATGTGCCCATGCACAATCAGATTCCTTGCTGCTCTCATAGATGGGGCCAATCCCTTGTAGTAAACTACTGATTGCAGCCTCCTAGATAGCATGTGTTCAACGTTTATCTCGAGTACGTCACCTACGTCTGCACCGGTTTGTAGGAGCCCCTTCTTAGTTAAAGAATTCAGCAATTGATCTTTCTCCTTCGCATAGTGACCTTCAGTTGAGTCNACCCTNCCAATCAACTTCATCGCCTGATTTCGATGTCTNCNGAGTGCGGATTTCTCTCTCCAGATTTCTCTCATGCCACCAACCTTCTTCAGACCGTACCTTTCCTTCAGATCGTGCTCTTCGTCTATTCTAGCCTGCTTCCAGGGGTGGGTAGGAGTTTGTGTCCTAGGTCTGGAGAATTTTGGCTCGCCCATTTTCTAACCTCACTTCTTCCTCTGGACACCAAGCGCGGAACCTCTTCGGCCGTTCGACCTAAGTCTCTGACCTCTTACCTTNTGTCCACTCCTATGCCTCATTCCACGCCAAGTCTTGATTTCTGCTAGCCTTGCCACATCGTCATCCTTAGTCATGCCAACCTCGTTAGCAATAATATGAGCATCTTCGTTTGATTCTAGATCCCTCTGACGGTTNACCATCCACCAAGGNACGTTNGTTGCATATTCATCGATAGCACTTCTGAGCTTGTCCTGTTCGTCAGANGATAGGTGCCCCCCAAGTCTCGTTCCGTCAATNCCGGACATCTTGCAAATCATCATNGAAGTCCTGATTCCTATACCCTTAACTGACGTCAATCCGTATGTGATAGGCTTCAATCCGTCGATGTCAGTATCTGCTATTCTGACGATATACGAGAAGTCGTCTCCTAATTCGGCTTCGTCTACTTTTGGCATTACGGTTCCCCCGTGTTCACCTTTCGGTGGCCTTTTGGGCATCCTCGCGACTTACAGTCCCTATTTGAACCGATTGGAGGTNCAATATNTTGCGGAATGNCTACTCCTTGCATACTANGTACAACTTCTGAGCTCCGTTAGGTCTCTCTATCTCCATGTCTACCATGAAACCCTTAGTCCCATCCGAACCTTTCAACTCCCGTGTAATCCTTCTCTGAAGGGTAGGATGAATCTCAGGATCCAGATTGCATCTGAGGGTTATATTCGAAATCCCCTTTCTTGCCACAGACGATGCAACCTGGTCTATTGTATTCAATTCTGGAGGGGTTAACCTGTGCTGTACAATCTTCCCAGTAGCCACTACGAAGCCCCTCACATCATCATCATCAGAGATTTCGTCGGTATGTATTAGCAAGGGCCTCCTCCCTTCGGTCCTAACCCAAGACGAACCTGTTCCACTCGCTATTGCCTTACTGTGCCAGGAACTCTGAAGACCACTCTCGATAAGTACTGGATCTACGACTGTCAGGTATGCCCCCCGAGGAATTTCCATTACACTTCCGAATGGCGTGATATTCGCTCCAGAGCCCCTTCCCTCAATACTGGAAATGACCCTCTTCCTTCCAACTCTTATGCATCTGTTCGGACTATCAGATGAGAGTGATCCCACCCATACTGAGAGCCTGTCAACCCTACCACCGCCTCTGCTTAGCCATTCCCATGTCCACGAAGAACCAGGAAAAGTTGTTTCAAGAATGCCATCGACCATTGCACGTTGAACAGAATCTAGCCTTGGAGACAGGTCCAATAGAACTGCAGGTCCTTTCGGTCCTGTTTGTAAATGACTACTCCAACCCTTCAGAATCGATTTAATATCTGGCTCCATCTCATCTAGACTGTGATTCTGGGCATCTCTCGGCCTAGCCGGATCAATATGCAGCATTGCTACGGGAGGATGAGCCCTCGTACCTGCTTCTCTTAGACTAGACCAGTACGTCGAAACTGCCGATTCTGCAGAACATCCATCACCTACCAGGACTCGGTCGAGAGAACGTTGAATGTCTCCCTCAGAATTGAGATGCATATTTGCTGCACAGAGATTGGCCACATCTCTATCTATTTCTATACCAAGTGCAGGGCGTTTGAGAATTTTTGAAAATGCGATAAGTTGGACTCCGGAACCTGCAGCAGCATCTAGGATTACACCAGCAGGAAGATCCATCGGATCGATCTGACTGGCTCTAATAGAGGCTACAGACCATGGTGTGGATAACCTCCTCATACCTTCGCTCATGAAGAACGCAGGCTCTCCTTTTCTCGCAGACTCTGGTTTACTCTTCCTTTTTGCATTACTAACCAGTCTTTTCGAAGGAACTATTGCTGTGTGCCCCCCTTCTTCCACAGTCGTTCCCGTTGGAACTTAGTCAAGTCTCTTTCGTGAAACTTACTCTGATATCGGTGCACTTCTGAGGACCAATTCAAACCTCAACCACGTGTCCTGAAGCTCATGCCCGTCGCTGTTACCGTATGCAATATCAGGAGGCAGAAGGGTGGTGTGAGTCGTTCCCGTATTAATTCCCGGAATCAGTCCTCTATCGTTGTCAATATCCAGTCCAATTGCAGACCAACAAAAACCCTCAATGGACCAATTGCACCCATCTCCGGCAGAATCACTCCAGTCTCCGCTATCCAACTCATCNCCTGAATCAGCATCCCANACAGTATACTGTACAGCAAAAGGGTCTCCATNCTGTATGTGAACATCTCTATTTTCTGCACCTTGGAAAATATTGAGATCCAACCTAACTTGNGCATCTAAGTGCGATATATGGGTAGCAGTAATGCTAATCTCTCTCTCTGAGATATCCTCAATCAAATATATCTCCAAAANANCAGCATCATTTCCCACTAAATCGTTGACTATCAGGTAAGGCTCGTTATTTGAAGAGAANACAACTCCTCCTCCGGCTATCTCCAATACCAAATTGAGGGTCTGGTTCGCCCTATTGTAGACGGCCACACTGGTCGAGTCTCCATTGCCTTGATGCGTCCAGTCGCATCTAACCTCGCCAGGGAGNAGGAATACACCTTCCTGATCTGATAGANACCCATGAGGCCACTCCCAATCATCTTCCCTNGANGAGCACGAATTGGAGAGCAACCCTACTTCCCAGAGCCATCGNCCGTCTTCGTTTAGGACTTCAATATCAGTTGTCCCGAATACAGCATCCATGTCATCAAGGAAACCCTTTGCAGAAATTCCCACCCAGATAGAGCNCAATAACAGACTTATCCCGGTAATCACAGAGAGAACTATTGCAGCTCTAGGAACGGCCATTTTATTGAGTCCCAGCGGGATTGGAGGATGCTCAATTTCATCGGGAGTATCGGCTATCCATGATCTCGTCACGAGTCCTTAGAATTGCCAGTATGTCATCAACGTTGGCACTTCCGGATTAGTCCTTGAGCAATTCATCTTGATTAGCTAGTCCCAGCCAAGCTACAATACCTAGTTCCACTGCTAGAGCGATCATTCCAAGCAATATTTCTTTCTGTCCAATATCCCCAGAAGCGAATACTAGGAAGCACAGGATGGCAGCAACGAGATCCGCCAGTCCCCAGATTCTGAACCCCTTTCTTAGTTGTAGAATCCCGATAACCCAAATCTCCGTAGACATCAGAATCAGTAGAATAGGTAAACCAAATTCTCCTACCATTCCAACTGCAATAGACCCAGAAATAACAAAAATATGGCCGTTTGCTGCTAGAGTGAACGTCCATTTGGGCAGTTCAAAAATGATAGTAAGCGCACAACCAATCATCACAACTATTCCGAATACTAGCGTAATCTCTCCGAACCAATCGAGTAGACTTTCGTTCCATCTGGAAAGTGCGAAAAGAGCTAGGACACCACTAGGGAGAGCAATACTCAGTTCTGATGGCCTTGAGGATCTGACACTATTCACAGCGGAGCTAGAAGCTGCTAGAATGCCAGCAGGACCAAACGACATCATGACAATCGCAAGACTTCGAACTCCAGAACCGAAGCCATCTGTTTCACGATTACTGCCGCGACTCCTCCTCCCCTCGATCCAGAAACCTAGAATAGCGCACACAACAAGTGTTGACTCTAGAAGTACCCAAGGCATAGTCCACTCCAGAGCATCTCCATCGAAAGGCTCCACAGTGAAGGGCAGAGGCAGGGCTCCAACCAAGGCCCCTCCAATCAGACGGGTCAATAAAAGGGGGATTACGAACCAGTCGATTGCAATCGAAATCCTGTCAATCAGATTCTTGTGCTCCAGTAGCGAAACCATCAACAAAACAAGAATTAACGAGCATGCAACGGCCATATCCAGAAGCAGCCTAGGACTACTTCCCGGTGGGAAAACGTGTGCAGATAGCACAATCAAGCACACTCCAGTTATTGAGAGTGCAATGGGCATCTCCATTCCTAGGATATGAGGCAAATCCAACTCTAGCCCCCTGGTTCTCTTTTTGATTAGGAATACTATTGCACAGCAGAAAACACCGNTAGAAACCAGTATCAGAGCACCCATCCCGAGTACAGCAGAACTTAGNATTCCTGATAGCAATACTATCATGAGAACTACCATTCCAACAACGGGNGTATGNGTGATNTCAGAGGTAAGGAGCTCTGACATATTCTCAGTATCTGACAACTCCCTCTTGTTCCTTCGTANCTGTTCCATCTCAGCCACCTTGGGACTATAGGAGGACAATGACCCAAATCCGCGGACAAGCACTCCATCCGAGACCATTCTGATCGCTGCCTCTCTCTTTGCAATGGTCTTCAATTCCGATCTAATCTCGCCCCTAGAAATCAGCCAAAAAGAAGTAAAAACGAAAACTATCGCTGATGAAATCTGAAGGAGACNNTAGTTTGCCTNCAAAGACAGAACGCCCGAGATCACTACTAGAACAAGCGCCGAGCAAGCAGGCCTAAGCATATTTTCCATATGTTCAGCCCTGGGCAAATATACAGATAGAACCACAATCGTACATGCTACTGCTAAGAACTCGGTGTCGAATAAGTTCCCAGAGAGGACCCCCGAGTCCAGATCAGAGATCCATNTTGGAGAGGACAAACTCNTNGANGGCTCCCTTCCTGTCCAGAAAACAAGCATTGGCACTGCGACCATTGCAATCCCTAGACCGTATACCGTATCCTTTCCGAAGTACAATATTGATGAGATGGATAGGCACATCAGAACNACTATNNCTTCATCAAGTCCATGCCTCCATTGGATTGTCAGGTAAGTAATTGCNATTATCCAGATTATNCCCTCTTCACTACTGTTCCTCAGTCCCAGAGCAAAACTAANGATGTGTAAGGTGGAAATTAGTACCAGTAGAGAAACCAGNGAAAAAGCATTGAAANCGTCAAATTGAGCTAGGATNACTACTGTCAGCATAGGTAACCACAGACCAATACTCCATAGATTCAGCACNCCAGAATCCCTTATTGAAGCGGAGATTTCGGTGATCCCCATGAANCCAGATGCAAGATTNACNCCGNTNTCGCCCATCTTCGAGTTTACNAGGAACAGAAGTACCGATGAAAGCGCAAGATAAATCGCTAGGGGCAGAGGTTCCAANTGAACNATTCCACNGTAATCATTCAGGTCGTTAGCGATCATTATCGTTCGTACGGTCTCTTCAACCATTTTCTCTATAACAATCCANGACCATGGNAGAATNACNGTAACTCCTGTCAGTGAGGAAGAATTTCTTCTAATCGCCAGAANTGCNGTTCCNATGTGCAGTATCGANAGTATTCCCAGNAGGGCGAATCCACCATCTCCATCGGATNTGCTGTCAGTGGGAACCAGNAGAACCAGTATNGCTAANACGGCAACAGATCCAATCCACAGGACTCTGTCCGAGACGCTACTCTGATCTCTTAGGATAATGGAAACAGTTACTATNGCTCCAATCGCNGTGAAGATATNATAAGATGACACTCCNAGAGNCGCGTCAACATAGTCATCGTTCAACAATACCAAGGTGAGAATTGTGGCAGTAATCAGGAGTGGTTGAGATACCCTACGTGACTGAACCCCCCTAACAACAAGGTATGAACCACCAAATGCTCCTCCGAGGAAGGTCACCATTCCGAGAGCGTACCCCATGTCCTCACGATTTGATGCGACCGCTAGAACGGCTCCAACCATGCCCAGCGAAATGGAGACCCCCCATAGCCCTGGTTTTCCAAGACCCAAAGTTTCGAATCCCTTGGAGAACCAGTTCTCATTCTTTGAGAAGACAGNTGCCATGTACGCGTTCATTGAGGTGACTACCATTAGAAGCANGAACAATAGCAATGGCTCCTCAATAGGNAAGACCTGCAGAGGTCCGGCAGAAAATTGAGGTGTTATCGCATGCATCCCAATCCATAGATTAGAAGACGCAATTCCCAGGGATGCCAGATTCCCTGATCCTCTGTTAATTGCGATTCCATGTAGAATAATAGTCGCAATCAGGATCATGACTGCCACCCCTAACTCCCCGAATTCTGTTCCTGCAGTAGATCCAATTGCAAGAAGAACCAGCGTAGATTGAGCNGCTATAGCATCATGATCGTGTCTGTAGGCGACTAAGACGTTGACTACTACTAGAAGTAGCAATACAATACCGAGGAGAAGATCATCCTCGATTACCCCCCAGTTCCTCAACTCTATTGCCAGTCCGTAGAGGACTTTCATTGAGATAATCACCCAGGTAATTCCTAGTAGACTAAGCCTCTCCTTGGGAACCCACAATTCTCCTAGCCCGAAACCAAAAAAAGCCAGAATTAANAGTAGAATTGTGCCAATCTGGGCATCAAATACTCTGCCAATCTGTATGCTGATGGCACTGTAAATCAAGATCATCGATACCATCAAGATCCAATTTACCCTCTGTTCGCCCTCCGTTGATAGTTGAGAAACAATATCTCGCTCAGGAGGGGAAGAGACACCGCCGTCCTTCCTCACCCTTCCAGGTGAATCTTCGTTGGGCTCAGCGAATGGGTCGAATAAGTCCCCTATCGCATCATCCTCCTGGGACTTATCCGAATCATCGAAATTTTCAGGTGCATCCAGATTTCCTATGTCTATTCCCGATGGAAGCCTGAACTCCCTTTCACGGATGACCTTGTCTGGTGAATCATCGTCTCCCATTGGGCCCCTAACAGAGGATGTATTGCATAATCACATCCCCTAATGGGACATTAAACGAACCCTATTGAAATGAAGAGTTGATTTTTCGAGCCGTAATGCTTGAAGTCTTGTCCCCTCTCGGNTNGTTNGGGGGGAGTCGAGATTCAGAGTTCCTCTCAAAGAAGGGCAGTCGATTTNTCCCAGTATGGTTTGAAACCTAGTGGAAACGTTCACTGGAACATGGGTCCGGAGGAACTTCACCAAATGGCGGTTGAGTTGGACGAAGCCAGACTTACATCTGACTCGGTCTTACTTGCAGTTACGGGGGAGAGAACAGGCCGCTCTCCAAATGACAGATTCATTGTGGACGAAGCCGGAATGGCAGAGGAAGTCTGGTGGGGAGAGGTCAANAGACCAACNGCTCCAGCGGTTTTCGATAGGCTACTAGTCAAGGTCCAAGAACACCTAAATTCGGTAGAGAACGTATTCGTCAAGGACGCCTTCTGCGGAGCAGACAAGGACTACAGGATGCCAGTTAGACTAGTGACCGAGAAGGCATGGCATGCAGCTTTCATGCACAATATGTTTGTTCGAGCCACGGAAGATGAGATATCTTCTCACATTCCAGAGTTCACGATACTCCATGTACCAGAAATGAAGTCCAGTATGAGCGACGGAGTGAACTCTGACGTCTTCGTAATAATCGCTTTAGATAGGGGAATGGTGATTATCGGCGGAACTCACTATGCTGGAGAGATAAAGAAGGCCATATTCACAATAATGAATCATATTTTGCCTTCCAAGGGACTCCTNCCCATGCACTGTTCTGCAAATACNGACGGGAAGAATGCAGCCCTCTTCTTCGGTCTTTCTGGCACGGGTAAAACTACACTATCAGCGGATCCGAACAGGGCACTTGTGGGGGATGATGAGCACGGCTGGTCAGACAAGGGGGTATTCAATTTCGAGGGAGGGTGCTATGCTAAGCTAATCCGACTTTCCGAGGAGGACGAACCAGCGATATACGCGACAACAAAGATGCCNGGATCAATCCTAGAGAATGTCGTTTTGAATGCCGACGGNTCTCCTGACTTCGACAACGGNTCTCTAACCCAGAACACNCGTGGCTCTTACCCAATTGAATTCATAGAGAACAGAACNCCGGATTCCATGGCNGGAAACCCAAACAATGTCGTGTTCCTAACTTGCGATGCNTTTGGGGTGCTACCACCGCTTTCGAGGTTAACACCCGAACAGGCCGCATATCACTTCATGTCAGGATATACTGCCAAGGTTGCTGGTACCGAGATGGGGGTTACTGAACCTCAGGCAACATTCTCGACTTGCTTTGGTGCACCATTTATGCCTAGGCATCCTAGCATTTACGCGGACTTGCTATCCAAGAAGATTCGAGATAATAATGCGAAGTGTTGGCTAATCAACACCGGGTGGATTGCAGGTGGGGCAGATGCAAGTAGTAGAATCAAGATTAGCTGGACCAGAAATCTGCTTAATGCAGCCATCAATGGAAATCTGGAGAATGTCGTCTTCGTCAAGGATGAGCGATTCGGATTTGAGATACCTACTACTTGTGAGGGAGTCCCCGATCGTATACTACAGCCTAGAGGAACATGGGATGACGAGAAGAGATACGATAACGTAGCCAATCTTCTTGCTCAGATGTTCATAGAGAACTTTGAGCAGTATTCGGAAGGATGCTCTGAGGAAGTAATCGCAGCTGGCCCAAAACCAGTCTAATCGATTAGTCTCTGACTGGCAGCCCTCTGAGCATCCACNGCACAAATCGCAGCCATGTGTACAACATCCCTTGTACTGTCCCTACGCTGAAGAACATGAGCAGGCCTGGAAAGGCCCTCCAATATGGGGCCAGTCATCTCTGCACCCGCCACTCTCTGAAGTAGCTTGTAGGCAATGTTTGCAGAAGCAAGATTGGGNCAAATTAGGACGTTGGCAGGACCATTGAATGACATGAAGGGGTAGTCTTGCTGTATCTCGGGAATCAGTGCAGTATCAGCCTGCATCGGTCCATCAATTACTAAATCAGGCTCGATTTCTCTTACTATCTCGATTGCCTCTTCAATCCTATCCGTCCTCATTTCGCCTGATGTCCCAAAATTGGAGAAGGAAAGCATTGCAACCTTTGGCTTCACNCCAAACCTTCGGGCAACCTTTGCAGTCTGAACAGCTATCTCTGCTAAGGTTCTAGCATCGGGATAGATGTTGATAGTTGCGTCTCCGATGAACATTAACTGACCNTTNACCGTCATCATGTACATGCCTACAATTCTGTGCGAATTCGGGTCGGGTCCGATTACCTGTAAGCAAGGCTTCACTATATCCGGATACTGGTGAGATACNCCTCCAAGATATCCATCGGCATCCCCCATTCTGACCATCATGGGTGCGAAGAATGTAGTTGAGTTCAACTGTCTAATCGCATCATCTCTAGTAAGGCCCCTTCTACCTCTTTGCTGATGCAGCTCGTCTGCGTAACTACCTCTCCTCCTTTCGTCATATCTGACGTCAATCATTTCACAATCAAANCTCAACCCCAACTCTTCCTTCACCGCTTCAATCCTCTTCCTCTGNCCCAGAAGAATTGGCNCGCAAATTCCTTCTGAAATGCACTGGGATGCTGCCTTGACTATAGTGGGGTCCTCCCCTTCGCTGAAAACAATCCTCTTCTTGTCCCTCTTGGCTTGATTTATGACCTTCCTCATTATTGATCTAGTCAGTCCTAGGCGTGACTCCAACTTCTCTCGATAGGAGTCTAAGTCGAACTCATCAGAAGACAATCCTGCAACTCCCTCATTTACAGCTGCTTCTGCCACAGCGCTNGCTTCCCAGATCAGTACCCGCGCATCGAACGGCTTCGGAATCAAATAGTCAGGACCGAACGACATCTGCTCACCATCATACGCCGATGAAACATCATCTGGCACAGGNTCCTTAGCAAGTTGAGCAAGCGCCTTTGTTGCTGCCATTTTCATTCCTTCTGTTATTTCCCTAGCTCGAACGTCCAATGCTCCTCTGAAGATGTATGGGAAACCAAGAACGTTGTTTATCTGGTTAGGGTAGTCGGANCTACCTGTTGCTACTATCGCATCATCCCTTACCGTCGATACTTGCTCGGGGGTAATCTCTGGATCAGGATTTGCTAGTGCGAAAATCAAAGGTCTTTCTTTCATACTTTTGACCATATCTGGGGATACTAAACCTCCTTTGGATAGTCCGAGGAAAACATCTGCTCCATCCAATGCTTCACGTATTCCACCTTCAGGAACATCNCTGGCAAATTCGGACTTGTACTCGTTTAATTCTCCATCCTCCATCCTCTTGGAAGTAACAATTCCCTTTGAGTCCACCATCGTCATATTTTCGGGCCTAACTCCTAATCTTCGGTAGTGCCTCGCACATGAGATAGCAGAGGCCCCGGCTCCCAGAATTACTACGCTAACTTCCTCAATCTCCTTTTCCACTACCTCAAGTCCGTTTAGCAGAGCGGCTCCGGAGATTATTGCGGTCCCGTGCTGATCATCGTGCATTACNGGTATGTCCAACTCTTCNACTAGCCTTCTTTCAATCTCAAAGCACTCNGGTGCCCCTATATCTTCGAGGTTAATTCCTCCAAAGGTAGGAGCTATTGCCTTGACAGCCTCAACGAATCCATCCACATCGGTTCTGTCTACCTCTATGTCGAAAACATCGATATCTGCGAATGCCTTGAACAGAAGCCCCTTGCCCTCCATTACTGGTTTACTTGCTAGAGGCCCAATATCTCCTAGTCCAAGAACTGCGGTACCATTACTGATAACTGCTACTAGATTACCCTTTGACGTGTATTTGTATACCTCTCCGGGGTTATCTCTGATTTCTTCGCAGGGAAATGCTACCCCTGGAGAATATGCCAGAGATAGCTCCCTCTGAGTTCCGTGTGGCTTAGTTGGAACCACTGTGACCTTCCCTCTTGGCTCTGAAGAGTGGTATTCCAATGCATCCTCGCGCAACTGGTCATTGCTCACAGTGTCACCTCGGATGANCCGGAACAACCATCTCCTTTGATGCTATCCTATTCATAATCGTGTGATTATCAGCCAATATGGCCTTGTTTCCGNTTTTTTTACATCTAGCATTTTTCCANATCATGAGCAAGTCGCGGACGACTACCCCTACCCTTCATAAATTGCACAACGAGGGACTCGCTTCGTTCCATGTACGCTAGTCGCATTACAAACNGTGAGAGAGTCAAGGCAATTGGCTTGGTCGCNCTGATGATNTTGCTCCCGTGGGGNGCAAACCAGTCTCCACANTCAGANTGGGAAATGAACGAATCTAACTTCATCGAAGCGAGCTACACATCGAGTAAGTNNTGGGGGGTAAACGGTAGCAATGACACTGGTTGGATNGTCCTAGATGCCACAGGNTCAGACCCTGANAACGGGACTCCTGCGCTTTCTGATTTTTTCATGGAATTCGCACCCGGTGCAGTGATCGACAATCTAACTTTCGAAGTTGCTGTAAACGGAAGCGATGGATTTTGGGTTAATNAACCTCAGATTGCAGTTATGGATACCCAGACTAGCGTATTGGACTGGAGCGGACGTGGCGATCTGGGGAGGCAGAACGTCTTCTCTGACAANCCCCCAAGNCTTGTCGNTGGAATTCTTGACTCGTCCTTGAAACCAAACACAATCAGTGACGCATCTTGGCAGATTCCAACCGGAATTGAAATCACTGATTTGGTTATTCAGGCGCTTCGTCCAGTGGATCCCAAGCTATCATTTAGTCCTCTGGAGGTATCAATCCACGGAAGCGCATACAACCCATTCGATGGTAGGCTATACATTCTGGTTGACGAAGATCTGCTAATATTGGACGACAATGCAAACAAGCGTATTATAGACATAATCCCAGATATATCCGGGCGTTCCATCACAACGGACCCGAATAGGGATATGATGTATATCGGTGATGTGACAGGCAATGTAACTGCCATGGGGCTATCCGACTCAGATTCTGTTCCAGATTTCCCCGAGGAAGTTAACTCATCCACGACCGATCCAATTATTGCGCTGGCAACTGACATTTTCGGTGTATTGTGGGGTGCATCCGAATGTACCCTACACTACCTGATGCCCTCCAAGGGATCTCTCTGGAAGTCTTTGGATTTCTGCTCCTCTTTCCAGGAAGAGACTCCATTGGAATTACACATCGATGGGAGGAACTTGTTCATTGCAACAGAGGACCATGGCATGAGAGTGATAGAATACAACATCTCATCAGGAGATGCAACTTCGATTGTTATAGAGAGGAATGTGATTTGGGACGATTCCAACCTCCTGTCTGGGAACTCGATTGCCGATATCGCCGTTTCCGATGACATCCTATACATTGCAACTACTGACTCTGGCATTGACAGGTTCGACATCTCATCGGAGTCTTGGATTCCCTCATGGACTTCATCTAATTGGCTGTCCTCTGATTCCACCGTCGGTCTGGCGGTTACTCCCGGATGGCTTTACATTCTTAGCGAGCAGCAGGTCCAGCCCTACGACACCGATCTCTTGCTCTTCAGTAACGAAGTCTCCCTGTCAGAATTGGGACTTTCGGGATCTGGCACAAGTATCAATCCCTGGCCCGGAGGGCAATCTCGCTCCCCTTCTGACTCATTGGCAATCATCGGAGACTCCTCAGGCACAATGGGAAGGGTACTAGTCGATATCTCGGATGGCTCCTTCCCCCTAGTAAGCAGTCCCTCAATAGACGATGCACAGATTACAGCCATAATCGATGATGGAGAAGCAGGCGAGTTCTGGATTGCTTCTGGCACGATAATTGACATGATGGACAAGCGAGACAATCTTTGGAAGGAACCCGTGGACATCGCTGACAGTATCTCTTCAATTGAATCGGGAGAAGTGTCAATCACATCGATAGAGCAGGACGATGACGGTTGGGTATGGGTTGGAACATCCGATAGTGGAGTCCATAGACTCAGCAATGTAGATGGCGCCTACTTTGGAAAAATCCAGGGAACCAACTCGGAATCAATCACCAGTCTGGCGTTTGACTCTAACACCGCCACTCTTGTTGTCGGGCACGAAGACGCGGGCATCTCTCTCTACTCTACTGATTCGAACAATGTGATCGATACCTTTTCCGAATCGGAAGGACTCGACTCAAACAGAATTAGAGACATCGCTACCAGATTCGGCATCGCATACATTGCAACAGAGGATGCCGGTGTGATGAGAATTGATCTTACCACTCCCGAGATTATCGGCTCTTGGCAATCTCTAGGTGTGGACAACCTAGACTCTGCTCCGGTTGCAGTAGATGGCGAGGTGATCTATCTGGGTCTTCCAGGACTAGGGATTCTTCTAATCGACAGATTGACCAGTGATATTGTAGACCTGTGGACCCCTGACGATCCAAACGGCATTCCGGATGAAGATGTGAACACACTGGCATTGGACTTCTTCGGAGGCCTGTTGGTGGGCTCAGAGGTACAGAACACCGGTGCCGGCTCAAATGGAGGACTGGCTAGGTGGGATGGGTCCAATTGGCAACTCCTTCCGACTAGTATCCCAGGATGGAACAACGATCCATTCGAGTTCTACGATGTTTCCAGCGATGTGAACGGAGTCTATGCAGGAACAAACAGAGGTGCCTGTATGTGGAATTGGCCCGACCCTAACAACCCTCAATCACAGTTCACACTCGAAGACTGCTGGACCTCTGGAGGAAACGGCGGCGGGGGCGGAGGTGGAGACGGAATGCCTTCTCGCTTCGTCATTGCCGTCGATCCAATCGGCCCCGACTTACTTTATGCCGGAACTACAGAGGGAGCGGCGGTTATCAACACCTCAAATGGGACCGTTGTAGAGGTCTGGACTGCAGGAGACGACACTGAGAGGGCCAGAGTTCACAAGTACCTAGATACCATTTACCTTGGGTTTGAGAACCTGGGAATCGCCCGTTTCAACCTCACATCAGGAAGCTGGCTATCCTCGTGGGACGGCTCACAAGGAATACTCGATGATGACGATGTCACAGTTCTAATCGAAGGAAGGGAGGAGGGAACCATGTGGGCCGGTGGGGACTTCGGACTCACTCTAATCGATCTAGTCAACGAGACCGTCATGGCTCAGTGGGACAGAGGGAACAACCAGGACGGGCCAACCCTACCGAACTACTCACCGGCTGAGATACTGATTGTTGACAATTTGATGTACTACTCTCCCCAAAGGGCCAATCCTTGGAATTCTAGGGACGAGGTTTCTAGGATTAACCTAGACAACAACACCTCGCTCCCCTCGATTGATGCTGGGGCTCGCCTGGGCTTCAACGGCGTAATTCACGGAATGAACCAGATAGGAGATGAAGTCTGGATTAGTGTAGTTGAGACATCGGGTTGGGGGGGCTCTGGTGACCCAGGAACTATCCTCAGATGGAACACGACTTCAGGGGACTGGGAGGACGACTTACAGACNATCGGAGACGTGGGCAGGGTAAANGCGCAATACCTTGGGGACTGCTTCCCCCTCAACGCTTCTTGCGAACTTTGGGTGGCCTATGGGGAAAACATCCTCAGACGCTTCTCGGTTCCCAACATGACCCTACTCAACCAGTGGGACGACGTAGATGGAAGAATCAGGGGAATGGTCGAATTCCAAGGAGAGTACCTCTTCGCCAGCATGAATGGGATTCTGAGGTGGGACCCGACTAACCAGACATGGCTTTCATCATGGCTTCCCGGAGACGGGCTACCACAGGATGCTGAGTTGGACTTCTACTCCATGAAAGTGGTAGAGGACGATCTCTGGGCATCCTCCGGATATGGTAACGATGGCCATGTCATGCGTCTTTCAGGGAACAATAGTAACTGGACCATTTGGGACGTGGACACCAACGATATACCCGATGGATACGGAGCAGACATCTTGCTATGCAAAGACATCGTACACATAGCGGTGGGCTTCAGCGCNTGGCAGTGGTGGGCAGTTGGCGGAGGAATCGCTCGTTTCGATCTATCTGACCACGACGGCGATGGTGTAACAGAGGAGTGGATTACTCCAATCACTGAGGACAACTCCAACATGGCAGATAAGGATGCAAGAGCACTAGCTTGCGATGAAGAGAACGAGATTCTGTACGTAGGATTCGATACNGACAACGTGGGNATAGACCGATTCGACTATTCCTCCAATAACTTCCTAGACACTCTAACCCCCGACATGGGNGTCTCAGAGGATCCTGTATTCCCCGGAGGTATGATNTTCGACGAGGATCTTCTACTGGTCTCCCACTACGATGGTGACGGGGGCATTACTCGTGTGNTGACCTCAGGCACGTCNGCTACTTCAGGTCAGGTGATAGGGCAGGGCATGGACTCGTGCTCGATAGTCAGAGCCCCTACTACTGCTAGGTCTTACGCAATAGGAAGATCTGGAGACCTATCTGGGATTAACAGAGTGGATAGGCTGGACGCCACGGGTCTTATCGAGGGCGGCTTCGACGAACTAGTCGGGCTTCCGTCCGGAGTCATTCACGAGATGATTTCTAACGGGACTCACGTATGGGTGACAGTGGGATCGTCCGAGTACTCTTACCTCGCTTCTACTGTTCTTCAGGGCGAAATCCAGGACAATGGGTCAGTNTTCTGGCAATATGGATTCGACGCATTCACCGAATCGATAAATGAGATCATGATCGTGGACGGGGAAATATGGGCATCAACTGTAGGAAACGGACTCTTCTCGTTCAACCTNACCCAGAGGTCACTCCTNCCAACATCCCCCGCTCTCCACAATCAGATGGATGGACTTCTAGTTGATGGAGAGCAGATGTTCATCGGACTGATGGGTTGGGATGGTAGCTCTGCTGGATTCCAGTCTTTCGATCCGAACTCTCGAACTTGGGGCCAGGGAAGCCTATTGGCCGGANTGCCCAGTAACATTGTCACCGACTTCGTTCAGTTCGGAGAGCACGTACTGATATCCACTCATGGTGGGATAGGCCTTTGGAACCAAACCAAGTATGACTGGGACGACCCAATAACCACTGTCGACGGCCTACCGACACCGATCTCGAATCACCTCTTCGTCCCTCCCTCCCCAGTGCTCGGAAACGGCTCTGTACTGGTCGGTGGTCCGACAGGAATGATCGTCCTCGATCAGAACCTAGGAGTGGTCGGCTCCATAGGTAGAGCGGATGGCTTGGTCGGGGACTTCGTCTCAGGGATTGTCTATGCCGACTCGGTTTCTAGGGAAGTCAACGATACATCCACCGGCTCAATGGTGACTATACACCATGACGCCTCTCTGTTCATCTCGCACAACGGACAAGGACTGACGAGGCCCGGGGTCTCTGCTTGGGACCTAGGTACAGACAGCTCGAACGGGACATACAACATCGACATGATCCCGAGTAATGACGTAAGCGCTGTTGAGACCGATCTTTGGGGGGTGCACATCGCTACCTCCATCCAACCTCTAGTTCACTGGAACGCATCCTCGATGAAAATAGAGGCAGGGCCAGGAGGAATAGACCTCCAAGCATGGCCTATCTTGGAACTTACATCCGATGGCAATCACATAGCCGCTATCTCGACCAGCAAGATTAGCGTGGTAGAGGCAACAGGGGACCATGAAGTTGTCACGATTGGAGAGATGGCTGGAGCAGTATCCGGGGATGCAGATTTGTGGATGGGATTGGCAGTAGTAGGTGATGACGGGCTTCACATCTTCAAGCCAATGGAGACGCTCAGGGAGATCCCGCGGGAGAATCAGCGTAGAGCTTTCCCGTTGACGGCAATTTTCGCCGACAGGACCATGGACATCACCGAAAGCACCAGACCGGGTATGCAGACAGTATTCGCGTCTCCCGAAGACTCAATCATGATTCCACTGGATCAAAATCAGGGCAACTCTTCAGAGATTCTTCTGTACCCAGGGGCCCTGACCTTCTCTTCTCCGGAGAGCGGCTCTTGGGTATGGGCAAGATCGACTAGCCTGAATTACACTGGAAGCTGGGACCTGTCTTCTCTTGACCATGGGATAGAGGAGGCTTTCCAGACAGCCATTTTCAATACTCAACCAGGTTCCCTATCCTCTACAGTCCACCTGCAGCTGCAGTCTCCTACTGATGGCAAACTCAAGATCAGGATTACCTACGACTGGGAGAGGCTAGAGGCTCCCACGGTAATGACCAGCCTCTATGACAGGCCCAATGACGGGGGAGGGGTTCTGCATGCGTCTTGGATGCCTGCTCAGGACTCTGCTTGGTATGCCTACAGGGTGTATCTGTGGGATTCAACGGACAACCCAGATTGGAATCCAACCAAGGAAGACCTCGATGACCTACCCTCATTCCAGAGAATACCATACTGGGCCCAGACTAGCACCGTGTTCCACGTCGGAAACAGCAATGGCTCGGAGGTACCACTATCAGACCAGAGGCAGTACAGAGCAGCAATAGCAATCGAGTATCCCGACGGAAGCCTCGGTGACCCTACTTCATGGGAAGGAAACGCCACCCCTACCGATGAGATGCCATCTCCACCAGAATGGCTGTCCGTCCAACCCGTATCGGGTGGGGTTCCGGGAACCGTCACAGCAGAGTGGTCTGCCTGCCAGGAGTTAGACCCCCAACTTACCAGAATCTGGGCAGTCCAGCAGGAGATAACGAGCGCCCTGGCACTTTCCAATCCGATGGACTTCGCATTCGCCGCTGGTAACTCGACCACTCTAGAGCTGGTTGGAAACGTTCCCTACTGGTTCGCAGTCGTATGCGTAGATGAGTCAGGCCAGTTCGACCCGTCAAATGCTACGATCGTGGGACCTGTTGTGACTGCTGGAGGACTCAATGACGGGATAGCACCAGCACCAATTACCGGGACCTCCGCGAATGACGCCCCCAATGACGAGGGGAGCCGTATTGAGGTAAGCTGGAACCCAAACCAGGAGGCCGACTGCTCCTATCACGTCATCTTCATCCTCCCCGCATCTGGGTGGACCGCACCTTCCTCCGTAGACGGCTGGCCCATAGCAGAGATAATTCCCGACTGCACCACCGATGAGGTTGTAATCGACTCAATCGGAAACTCCACTCTGGAGAACGACATCGTCTACTGGATAGGAGTCGTTGCGGTAGATGACTGGGGAAATCAGAACGTAGATGATGTGCTAGTGGTAGAAACAGCAAGCTACTCCGAGCTAGANTCTTCCGAGTTCACCCCGCCCGACGCAGTCTCNGGCCTACAAGCCTGGGACCATCCCGANGATGANGGGTCCGCAATAGANGTCAGTTGGGATAGGACGATGGCTGATGATTTCAGTCACTACACAGTTTGGGCATCCGACTTCCCTCTCGATGACCTGACGGATGTGTACGCAAATTGCGAGGCCAGTGGTAACTGCAACGTCCTNAGGATAGACCAGAGGCAGATAGGAAACTCACCAAGGTTGGATGTGACTCTGACNACCGCCCTGTATGGTACAGGNNCGGACTCTCTAATCCCATCTGGAATATCGCCGGACATCCCCCTCTACGTCACGGTCACNATCCATGACATCGCTGGCAACGTGTTCCTATCGGACCTGAGCGATCACTTGGCCCTAGTCACNCCAATNGACAACAGGGGGGANANNTNCCCNCCCGAGAGGCTGGCAGCTCCAGAATTGGAGGACAGGTCACCAGACTCCGGCGATGGGGTGTTCGTCACGTTCCCCTCCAGCACTGCTCCGGACATCGGCGAATACCTCCTTTTCGCTGTAGCAGGNGCCCCATTCGATAGCACGGAGGGNCTCGACCCGGCATTAACTCTNGATAGGACCGAGTGGGGACGCACCCTACTCGAGGTAGTCTCCGGAGGGGGGGCCATCCAACCAGATATCCCAGTCTGGGTTGCAGTGGTGCCCGTGGACACGTCAGGAAACGCTTGGACCAACAATCTCGAGACCTCCATGATAAGCCCAGTTGACGAGAACTCCCAGGACCCAGGGATGCACCTCCCTGAGGTCTCAGAGATTATGGCATACTGGGATCCATCCGGGAGTAGGATAGAGGTGCTTTGGACAGATTCTGAAGATACTCAGGTGAAATCGTACACCATATACGCCAGCACTATGGAGTTCTCNGACACCAGGGACGCCATTCAAGTGCAGTCCTCGATNACAACNTCGAACTCGTCNTTCGAGTCCCTTGGGCCCACCCCANTGAGNTCGTCTACAGNATACTGGATTGCAGTAGTCGCATTCGATGGCGAAGTCCACAGGCTAGCCGTGGACTCCATCAGAGTATACCCACTTTCTGAGATGTCNCCCGGAGGAAATGGCGATGGGTCTGGTTCGGGGGGNGAGTCGTGGTTCGACCAGCTNGTTGATGGCGATCTGAACACTTTCATCCTGATGGTCTCGGCNCTGATGATCATTCTTGGCGCCGCGCTAATCATCAGACCCAGGGAGAGGGCAGCCCCACAACCATGGGAGATGGGGACGCAGGAGGTAGAGTTGGAGGAGGAGCTTACCAGGGAGGCGCTCGGCATATCGGAGGAGGAGGAAATAGCTTCGAGCTCAATCCTGAGNCAGACCGACAGAATATCAGAGGACCAGTTCGANGAGTTGGAAGAACCNGCCANAGAAGAAATACCATTGGACGAGCCATGGGAGCCAGACACCTCAGTNGGGGAANTTCTNAGCTCNAAAACCGANGAGATCGGTCTCGATGGCCTGAACGANCTTGCAGATGAACTGGAAGAAGAGGNNGTGGACATCGACGTGTCATTCCTAGATGATGCCCTAGACGACAATTGAGACAGNCTCCCAGACCGTAGCCTTGAAGGACAATCCTCCACTGGTTGTTGTGAGCGTAATGCCAGTATGCAGGATGTGCAAGCAGAACTACCCTCAGTCCCAGTTCATTACCGGGAACGGGCCAAGGTACCAGGTCTGTGCTAGGTGTGGGGTTGAGCATGGCCTAGCTGACCCGGAAGACACCCCGCAGCTGTACTCGGATGAGATTCTCAATGCCAGGCTTTCCCTCTACACNAGGAGGCATCTTCCTTGGGTATCAGTGCTCATGGGGTGGTTACTCTTCCTCTCAATAGGCAGGGGCATCGAGCTCTGGTCAGGTCTTTTCTTCGGGGTCCTTGCGGTTTCCTCACTGGTCGTTCCAGTCCTGCACTTCATGGGGAAGACGAGGTTCCTCGCGGAATTAGCAAAGATCACCCCGTGAAACTTGCTCGGGAATCCTTGAAATACGTAACATGCCTCTCCAANCCCAGAGGGAACAGAGGGTTCCCTGAGAAAGCCAGTGAGATTGGATGACAAGAAAAGGAGGAGTCAGGACAGAATTAAGAGGGTTCGGAAATATCTGGAATCGCGCTCAGTGCAGCGTTATTGCAGTNACCGGACACGTGTCTAGACTCGCTCTAAGAAACCNTCCAACCTACTCTGGATAAACGGAAAATAGGAAGTGAATTACAAATGTACAATCAGAAGAAAGCAAGTTTGTTGACAGCCCTGCTCTTGGTGCTAATGGCCGGTTCTACCGGAGTTGCAGCCGATGGATCAGACCCCCTTGACCCCTCCGATGGAGGAGCCGACTGGGACGGGGACGGATTGACCAATGCGGAGGAGCAAGCCGCTGGGACAGACATGAACAACGCAGATACCGATAATGACGGAATGCCCGACGGTTGGGAGGTCAACTACGGACTTAACCCCAACTCCGCCAGTGATAGCAGTGCAGATCCAGATGGTGACGGACTAGACAACTTGGAGGAGTACCAGTCAGGAACCAATCCNAACAACGCAGATACCGACGGCGATGGGACGTCTGACGCGAATGACCCCTATCCGAACGACCCCAACGACGGGGCTGCTTCGGACTCGGACGGCGACGGAATCCCCGACGCATACGATCCNGACTTCCAAGGNGATGGAACCGGAGACGGTGGCACCGAAGGCGGCGGAGAAGGAGAGGACGGCCAGGGCCAAGGACAGGGCCAAGGTCAGGGCCAAGGACAGGGTCAGGGCCAAGGACAGGGTCAGGGCCAAGGACAGGG
>NZTJ01000018.1 GCA_002697065.1 Methanobacteriota archaeon | reverse complement strand
GACCATCCCCGTCAGTGTCATTAAGCAGTGGATTGGTAGCACCCTGCCATGGCCTGGGGACAAAAAGTACTTCGTCACCATCGTTCAGACCATCATTATCGGTGTCCGCATTATTTCCATGGGTGATGTACAGATCCTGGCCGTCGACCACCTCTTCCCCATCCTCCAATCCGTCGTTGTCTGTGTCAAATGCAGAAGCGTTGGTGAAGTAGTAGACTAGAGTACCATTATCATACCATGGATGGCCGTCTACGGCCTCCCTGTAGTCCTCAAGACCGTCATTATCCGTATCCTTGTCAGTGGCATTAGTGAATGTCTCGTAGTATTCAACCGAGTCAGAAAGGCCGTCTCTATCCGTGTCGAAAACTCCCGGATCCGATCTTACGATGACTTCACGGACTCCAAAGTCAACTATCCTAATCTTCCAGCCAATCACTTCTATCCCATCGATTAACCCGTCGGCATCGGTATCAGAATCAAGTGGATCGGTAGACCTACCATCGACCACTCCGTCTCCATCACGGTCTCTTGCATTGTACTCGTCTAGGTTGGTGAACCTCTCATGCTGCTCCACGACAGTAACAAGTTCCTGGAGTCTGCTTCTTACCTCGTCATCGACTTCTACATGAATATGGTAGACCCACCCGGAGGTATCGGTCTTAACAGGGATATTGACATAGTTACTGTCAACAACGGTTCGGACCCACAGGATTGTATTATTCGCTTGCACATATTGNCCGGGTACAACGTCAATCCTCTCTATAGTAGTGGCCCCGATCATGTCCTTGTAGGTAACTGCACCATCCCCATCAGCATCATAGCCATCGAAATCGGGGTCTTCATCTGCATTGCTTCCATCGTTTGGATGGATTCCACTTTGGAACTCCCAACCATCTGGCATTCCATCTTGATCTGTATCCGGATCAAGTGGATTGGTGAAGTTCGATGGCCCCCAGTCGTAAGAAACAGAGAATTCCTCTACATTGTTTAGTCCGTCACCGTCAAAGTCCCCATACGCATCAGTTGAGTTGGCNGGATTAAGGAACCAATTATANTCNGAGTTGAAGGAATAGCAGAATTCGAATCCGTCTGGCATGCCGTCACCATCCGTATCCCAATCTCCGGGGCCATTCAGTCTGCCATCCCCGTCCATATCCTCATTGAACCAGTTTGGATTATCTAGAGGGCTCTTCTTCTGGAGTGTTGTNTGGAGTCCTCCGTTTGGAAGCTCTTGAGCNTTGAAAACAATCTCCGATGCGAATGCCCTCAGGTGCGGGGCTGGAAGGGTGAGTGTTCCGAAGGTAGGCCTACCGCAGAATGACTTCAGGTCAACGAGGTGCGTGGAAATCTCGACCAAGTCGTCAATTAGGTCTCCATCGCTGTCCGCGGCACGGGGATTTGTGTCATATTTTTCCTCGACAAAGTTCCTGAGAGTGTCTGGCTCTGGTTGCTCCAAGTCTAAGATAGCATCGCAGGAGTGTCCGAACTGAGAGCCCATCTCCTCCCACAAATCGTCACCAATGTCCAACTTAATCTCGGCCCTAACCGAGGGAGTCAGGAGCGGGCAGTTCCAGTTTCCATCTAGTGGGTCAAGTAGAACGACTATTCCGGCNGGNGTTGTAACTTCNTGGGTATGTTCAGACTCCCANCGATCATTCAGGCCNTCCCCGTCGGTATCCTTCAGGCGTGGATTTGTTCCTAGTTCGGCCTCATCTAGATTGGTTAGGCCATCCCTGTCGGGATCACCCAGTGGGCCGTTGTCGGGATTNGGGAAAGTCTCGTTCTGCTCCCCTGTTTCCCTCTCAGTGTCTACTGTTGCAACTGGGATGTCCTCGCATTCTACTTCGGTAAGTCCTTCTCCGATGGTTATGCAGGGTTCCCCTGTGTCCAATGGNTCTAACCCATTCTCAATTTCCCAGCCGTCATCGAGTCCGTCACCATCAGTATCTGCCTCTTGCCAGTTTGTTCCGTATAACGTGCTCTCCATCCTGTCTGCAATTCCATCGCCGTCCCAATCACATCCGATTGTAGGGACATCCGGGGGACATTCCCTCTGGTTTCCCTGTGTGAGTTCTAGATCGTCCACGGCTGACTCGAATCCACCTCTATCGGTACTGGAAAGGCCGGCCCCTACAACTGTGTACAGGCCGGCCAAACAGAGAGTTGCTGTGATTGCAGCAACGGCATATTGGTTGTGAGTCAAGGCCATGACAATACCCCGCCCTCTAGAGGGCGTTTCATGCAAATTGGGTTCGGCTATAATGATTGACGGGAATTGACCTATGAAAAAATGTAGAAAGNGCAGTATTGAGTGANANAAACTCAGGATTCGTTGAGAAATGAATCTATNCTATCAAAGGCTTCGGAAAGCAATTCGATTTCAGGAAGGCAGACCATTCTGAAGTGTCCCTTCCCCATCTCTGGCGAGAATCCTGATCCGTGAACAAGTAGTACGTGTTTCTCGTGGAGCAGGTCTAATACGAATTTCTTGTCATCTATGGAATGTACCGGATCAGTGATCTTCACGAATAGGTAGAACGCCCCTCCTGGAGCCTGACATTCGAGTCCGTGAATGGAGTTTATCCTCTCCAATGAGTAGTCTAGCCTCCTTTTTATTTTTGTACGATGACCGNCNAACCAATCGGATTCCCCCGATAGTCCGGCGAGATAGCCATACTGTGCTGGAGTAGATGCGCATAGGCGGCTTCTAAGAAGGCGCTCCGCTCCATCCCTAACCTCGGAAAGGACCCCTGAGGGATCGTGCCATGCCATGTATCCGATTCTCCATCCTGGTGCGAAGTACACCTTTGAGACTCCGTTCAGGACAATCACGGGAACATCCTTCGATCGCGATGCCAATGAGACGAAGTTACCAGAGAAGTCCAGGCCATCGTATATCTCGTCGGAGATGATTGTGCACCTTGGGTAGTCACGNGCTATTGAGATNAAGTCATCNATCTCCNGNATNNTCGGTACATTACCAGTTGGATTGTTCGGATTGATCAANACCANNAGCCTCACTGANTCGTCCATCTTGGAACGGATATCGTTGATGTCTATCTTCCAACCATCGTGAGGGTCCAACTTGTACTCTATGGTCTCCGCCCCATACATCTGGGGATAGGCCATGTATGGGGGGTAGTGGGGNCCTGGTGCCAGNACNGTATCACCNGGCTCAAGAAATGCTGCAAAGATAATTTGCAATGCCTCGGTAACGCCATGTGTAACGTATACGTCGTCTTCAGTGCACCCCCATCCCTTTTTTTTCTCTGCGGAAGCGATTGCATCTCTCAGTGAAGAAATTCCATATGANGGGCCATAACCATTGTCTTGTGAATCGAGTGCATGCTTGTACGCCTTTACCATGTGACTTGGGGTCTGGAGACCTTGGTATGCAAGAGGATCTCCGATATTTAGGCGAATAATTTCATGGCCTTTTTTCTCGAGTTCGATTGCCGGGACGACTACATCACGAATTGCGTACTCTATCGCTGCGGCGCGTTTTGAGGCTTCTATTGGATTACTCACTTTCTCACAGTCCAAGAATTTCACGAGCAGATTCGAGAGCTAGNGGGATTCCATCGGGATCCGAGCCNCCNCCCTGAGCCATGGTCCTACTTCCCCCGCCCCCGCCACTAATGTGTGTCGAAATGGTGTTCAGAATTTCCACTGCATTGTGCCTCTCTTCTGCTAGTGATTCTTCGGTACTGGCGACGATGAGCTTTCCCCCTCCTTCCCTAGTTCCGAGTACGGCCAGGGTTGGTCTGTCTGGATCTCTTGTTAGTTCTCCGAGCATGGCCATCAGTGCCTTCATTTCAGCCTCTACTTCCATGACAACATAGCGAATACCATCTTTTTCAAAGGAGTCGCTCCCTCCTCCGTCGGTGCGTAACCTGACTATCTCAGCCTCCAAAGACTCGATCCGCTTCTGCTGTGATTTCCACTGTTCGAAGAACCGGAGTACGGCATTGGGGAGGTCCTCAGGGGAAACCCCCAGGACCTCACTAGACTCATTCAGTAGGCGCTCCTGCTCCCTTGCGTGTTCGCGCGCCGTGTCTCCTGCCACGATTTGCAGACGCTCTACCCCGTCTTGGACTTGACTGGAGCGGATGATGCGTAATTCCCCAATTTNTCCCGTCGTATCGTGATGCGTCCCCCCNCAGGCCTGTGTGTCATGGTCCCCTATCCTTATCACTCGAATNTCTTCTTGCTTTGGAGGGCCNCCCTGGTATATCTCAAAACCGNATTCTCCGTCTGCCTGGGCNCTCTGCATCACTANTTTCTCGACNGGGGTGTTAGCCTCNATGATTGAGTTNGCGTGATCCTCTATGTCGTTCAGNTCCTCCCTTGAAAGTCTGGAGTGGTGAGTCAGATCAATTCTAGCGAATCTGGAGCCCTTGCTTGACCCTGCCTGCCAGACATGAGGACCCAGGAGAGCTCTTGAGCTCCCCCCNACGATATGCACCGCTGTATGGTGNTCCATGAGTCNCCTTCTCCTCTCCCATGAAACCTCTCCGGATACTTTTCCAAGTGGAACTTCNGAGTCGGTAAGATGGAAAATCACACTGGCTTCTATTCTCGTGTCTACAACTCTGGAGTTGCCTATTTCTCCCTGATCGCCCAATTGGCCGCCCCCCTCTGGATAGAACAGAGTCCTATCCAGGACTACATAGTGAGTCGGGGAACCCCCCGCCTCCGTGGAAAGTTCTAGCGAATTAAGCTGAGAGTCGCTGAGTCTATTACAAGCCAGAACAGTTGCCTGGAAAGAGGTCTTGCTAGTATCGCCGTAGTAATCTCTAGATGTATCGGGAAAATCGTGGAAGGGGAATATTTCNNCCNTGGATTTCTCCTTCGCTGCGGCTTTGGTTCTCTCGGCATTTCTTGACGCCATATCTGCNGCAAAACCTACTCTGACCTCTAATTCTGGCCAACCCGATACTTTGGCAATGGAGATGGCCATGTCNGGGTTCAATCCACGCTCCTCGGAAAGACGGAAGAGTACCTCATCTGGAGCCNCTNTGGANTCCCTAGGGANNTCACGAAGAGCGGTTCTAACTGCCGATTCCCCCTTTCTCAGCATTACGTAATACCTCTNCTCCTCGAGATCTAGGATTTGTAGCACTCCCTCGCGGGATTGCTTGAAACTAGAGAAGTCTAGATTCTCATCNATGTGGTGAGATCCTAGTTCGGATAGTGAGACTTCCAGTCCGAGATCATCCTTCATCCTGCAAACTCTTCTCGCCAGCATTCTAACCAAGTACCCGGCCTTGGAATTACTGGGCACAAGACCGTCGCCAAGCATGTTGCATATTGCGTGCATGTGATCAGGGATTGCATAAATGCTTGAGAGCGGCTCGGTGAGTAGTTTGAGATCCTCTACGGATACATCCAAGCCGGATTCTCCAAGTCTGCTTGAGAGTTTTACGAAGAGTGACTCGGCATCCGTCCCTACGTCAATNTTCAGAATTCCTGCCAATCTAGAAATNTCCCCNAGAAGATTCTCAGTNTCGACAGAGAGCCCTAGGTTTTCCACGATTTTATTGAAGCGCGACATCTCCTTCAGCCACTTCACAGATTCGGGATATATCGCGTCGTAAATCGTTGGGGTTCCAGCGGCAGCCCAGCAGAACCTCTCAAGCCCGTANCCNGTATCGATNATCTGNAAGTCCATCTCNCTGTAATTTAGNCCCTTNATNTCTANNTCCCCNTCTTCNTGCTCTTCCAGATTCATGAAGACGAGNGTAGCCAGTTCNAGNCCNCCNACAATNACCTCTAGTGCAGGGCCCGCGTTCCCCCCTCCAGACCATGGATTCTCCACATACGTTAGCTCGCTCGGATCGATTCCGAATGACTCAACTAGCATCTCGTCGCAATATCTGACGCACTGGTCGATCCAATACACAACATCTCCATCATTGGGTCGGTTGAAGGCATGATGTGCCATCATCTCGAATGTAGACAGGTGTCTCCCTGATCTTCCGACTGCGGCAACGTCTGTTAGCCTTATACAGGGCTGGCTAATTACCAGTGGATTCGCCGGAGGGGGTACGAGACCGCTAGTCACATGGGGTTGGAAGTCTGCTATACTGGCTATAGTAAGGTGGATATCGTCCCTCCATCTTGCAACTACTGGATATGGAGAAACTCTGGAGTGTCCTTTATTTTCGAAGAAGTCCTGAAATCTTTCCCTCATAGCGTCCTTGAGTTCCTTGCCAAGGATCTGAAATCCGTCGATAATCGGCTCTCCAATGAATGTGTAGGGATCCTCTGTGCTATCTCCACAGGTTTCCCTACTCTGATCTCTAGTCCAGAATCTGGAGCCGGTTATCGTGCAGGTCTTACAAACGTGGCCCGATTCTTCCCAAAAGGGAATTTCTACTTCTCCAAAGGTCACTGTGTCCCCCTCGACTAGCCCATTGGATACCGGGTCTTGAAGTCAATGCGAGAAATACTCCCGGTGTGTTGAAAGGATAGGGGTTCTCAGAAAGGCTGATGGAGGACTGGAGAGATTATCTCAAGCCCGACGGGGATTCTCTAATGAGGATAAAGAAGAGAGGAGGGATGCTTGTCGATGCAGTGATTGTCTCCGATTCAGAACATGTAGGGAAGAGCAATGACAGATCTCTCGATCAATTGACCAATGCCGCATCTCTACCAGGGGTAGTTGGTGAAGCTTGGGGGATGGCAGACTTCCATCAAGGCTATGGATTTCCAATCGGAGGTGTGGTGGCAACCGACATAGAAAATGGCGGAGTAATCTCACCGGGTGGTGTTGGTTTCGATATCAACTGTGGAGTTCGTCTATGCTCTATTGATCTGGGTTTGGAAGACCTAGTACATTTGACCAGAAAGAAGTCTGGGAGTGGAAGTAAGGAGTTTGGAAATCGGCTAAAGGCGAGAATTCCTGCTGGAGAGTCTGGGAAGGGCGGTTTCAAGTTGAGTCCCCATGATCTGGATGAAATCCTAGCTGGAGGGGCAGAGGGTGCGGCAGAAATTGGCATAGGCCATGACGATGATCTTTCGAGAATGGAGATGAAGGGTAACTTGGGCGGAGATGCCAGTAGTATTTCCGAAGTTGCCAAGAGAAGGGGCTTGTCTGCACTGGGCTCCATCGGCAGGGGGAATCACTTCCTGGAGATTCAAGTGGTAGACGAAATCATTGATGAAAGGGCCGCTAGTGCATTTGGCCTTGAGGAAGGGAGATTGACAGCAATGATCCATACCGGATCTAGGGGGCTTGGTTACCAGGTCTGCTCTGAGCATGTGAAGGAACTGGAGGGACGATACAGGCACCATGGAGGTGTTTGGGAATCAGAGGATTGGGGGATATCCATTTCTGACCCTCAGTTGGCTTCCGCACCATTCTTCTCACGGGAGGGAGAGTCTTACTTCGAAGCGATGAGGACAGCTGGAAACTATGCATTTGCGAACAGGAATTGTGTGACTCAAAGCCTAAGAGGAGCACTAAAGGCACATATGGGCACAGAAGTTGATGTTGACGTGATATACGACGTTTGCCACAACATTGCCAGGGTTGAGGAGCACGTTGTTCATGGTTCAAACTGCAATTGCTGTGTCCACAGAAAGGGGGCGACTAGATCGTTCGGAGGGGATAGTGATGAGCTATCCGGCGAGTTCGGGGGAATCGGGCAACCTGTTCTAGTTCCAGGGGATATGGGGACGTCTTCTTTCGTAATGTCAGGTCCGAAAACGGGGACTAATCAGGCATTTGGTTCATCTTGTCATGGGGCTGGGAGGGCGATGTCCAGAACACAGGCCAGAGAGGAAATAGATGGTGCAAAGGTGAAGAGGGAATTAAGCGAGAAGGGCATTGCGATATATGAGACTCATGAGAAGTACCTATCAGAAGAAGCTCCAGATGCATACAAGGACATTGACGATGTCATCAGACTTACCGATAGGGCCGGACTCGCACGCCCGGTTGCCAGGCTCAGGCCCCTGATTGTGATCAAGGGATAGTCTACTTCGAAACGAAGATCAGCTCGATGTCGTCATAGTCTTCCATGATGTACTCTTCGAACTTGTCATTGCTTTCTCCGTTGACTGTGAGGGATATGTCAAATTCTTCCCAGTCTGAGACTCCGTTCCTGTTGACATCGAACGTCTTGTCATCGGGACCCATAAGTTTTGGCCCCCCCTCTCTATCCCAGATCTCGAAGAAGGCGCCCAG
>NZTJ01000017.1 GCA_002697065.1 Methanobacteriota archaeon | reverse complement strand
TACTCGCTGCTCGTTGAGAAGGTAGTCAAGGCAGCAGAGATGGAGGCCACTCTGAAGCGGCTTCTGGAAGAGATTGAAGCTACGAAAAGAAGGGTGAATGCTCTCGAGTTCAAGGTAATTCCAGAGATGAAAGAGGCTCAGACCTTCATCCAACTAAGGCTTGAGGAGATGGAGAGGGAGGAGACTTTCCGCCTCAAGCGCTTCAAAAACAAGTGATTATCAAAGAGCAGGGGTAAAATCTGACATCCTGCGGGGATGAGCAGGGAGTGAGCACCATGCCAGAGGAGATTGTCATTGATACTGAGACCTGGGGCACCAGAGAACTACTCGAGGTAATAGCATCTAGATTCTTCGAACTAGGCAACGAGGGCAGCTATCCCAATTCATGGGAGGTCAGAGGTCTGGAAGGCAAGGATGTGAGTAATCAACTGGAAGAACTCAACTCACACCTAGACACCATGGGATTGGTTGGTTCGCTAGAAGAAACGAACCCCCCGGTTCTGATCATTTCTAGGATTCCTCAAGGAAGCAATGTGATGGGAAATTACCAGAGTGTATTGATGTGGGCAGTCATGTCAGTTTTCCTAACCATGTCGGGATCACATTGGGTTTCTGAATATGGATATAGCAGTAATTCGACGGGAAATAGCGAAATAATGAACTCGCTAATTTTCTTTACTATGCCAATAATAGTCACTCTATCCATAGCTAGCTATTGCAGAGTTCTTGTCGCAAGGAGATTCGGCATAGAAATAGGACATATTGCCCCGATCGTATTTCCAATTCCCACTTGGTGGCCATTCGGAATTGTTGGGGCCCTTGGGCAGAGGAAGCTCGATATGGTGCCAATGCCGTCCAGAAGGGCGTTGGGGTCTGTTGAGTTAGCAGTTCCACTTGTCCTATTTATTGCTGGAAGTTTTCTCACTGTAGTTGGGCTGATTCTTACTCCAAGTACCCCACCTCAATTAACAGGCCCACCCACTGTCTTCGAGACTAGTTTGATTTCTAGCTCCCTAGCTGATTCTTTGTTGGGGGAACATCGGGAAATACGCCTACAATGGTTGCACCCAATTGGAATCTCTGGAGTAGGACTTTCCTTGGTTGGTTGGATAATGATGCTTCCGATACCCGGCCTACCAGGAGATAGGCTACTCCATGCAATTATTGGTCCTGCGGAAATGAGAAGCGGGAGTACCCAAACCTCGGTATTCCTAATTGTGCTCTTCTTGATGGTAGTAGTTTTTGCCACAGCAAAATGGACCCCGTGGATCTTCCTTGCCTTCGTAGCTGCATGGCAGCGTTTCAATCCAGATAGTCTCCCTCAGCCAATCGTCCTTGACGAACAATCTGGATTAGATGAGAGGTTCAAGAGTCGCTTCGTAGCCATAGCCAGTGTGATACTTCTGGCAGGTCTACCGGGATCTGTCCCCTCCTACGAGATGGAGGACTACATTGCAGGAATATCTACTGAAGAGTGGCCACATGAGATAGAATTCTCCGGAGGTGAGTTGCAAGTCATTTCGCTGAATTTAGAGCCGGAAGGGGTGATGCCTGTCTCCGGGTGGCTTCAGATGAGGATTGAAGGGTCACGATCTCAGGAGTGGGTACTCAGCAGTGATTGTTCTGATTTTCTAGATACCTGTCGATTTGATGAAGTTACCCAGTCAGAGACCAGTTTCGTAGATATCTCCATAACCCCTCCAGAGGGTAATTTCTCGGATCATGTACTAAAGCTACTAATAGAAATTTCAGGGTTCGAGGTAGAGCATGAAATCGTACTTCATGAGTTATCCAGTCAGGGTTTGATTGGTCCGTTCTGGGCTCTTTCTGGAGAATTTGATAAGCCGGTAATTTGTACTGATTTTGATGCTGGAAATGGTGGGAGAATATTCGTTGAAGGGGCCTATTGGGAGTCGATGAATGGGAGTAATCTAAGTTCAGGAAACCAAGAGTTGTGCCTTAGAGGAAACAGTGGCGCGATTCAGAGCTCGGAGTCTTTTGATTCACAAGGAAGATCCTTTGGCCCTGTTGTTTTCTTTGAGAGCGAGAACTCCACCGAAGGACCATGGACGATCTCAATTGATGGATCTGAGCAATCCATACAGGTTATGGATGGGCAGTGGAAAATTCCATCTGGTTTCGCTTCCACCGGAGATATACTCTACCACTCTGATAGGGGATCTCCCTTCTGCCCATCTAGCGAGGTCGCGGCACAAGTGGACACTGGAGAGAACTGGTCAGTAGAGATGGGCAANTACTCCTCGGTCAGACTTGAGGGGGATCTGAGCGGGAATGGTTCGATAGGTATCGGAGAGGAAGGGTGGCTAGGAATCTGTGGTAGCGATGGTTCCCTGACCTCATACAAGATTATCCAGGGACCGGATATATTTGTCTCCACAGGAGATTCTAATGGGGAATACGCAGCAATAGGCCTTAACCACAGGATTGATGTAGACTCGTTCTATATTTTCAACAGGGGCTCGGAGAGAGTTAGCCTGTCCTTGGAATGGCACGGAGACTCCCCTCAGTCTGGAATATGGGAGGTAAGCATCGGAGACTGGATTGACTCCGGAGGTTCGTCTTTCGTCGAGTATGTAGCAAACGGTAGTTCCAATCTAGAGAGGGCGTTATGGGTAACTGCGGACGAGTCAGGAGTAGTTGTACACCTCTCGGCTAGATGTCCCTCGGAGGGTTGCGAGTGAGAATTGCTATTCTTGGCACTGGAGCAATCGGCGGTGTACTCGCAGGATGTCTTTCTGATACCAATGCTGAGCTAGTTTGTGTTTCTAGAGGTCGGACAGCTAGAGATTTATTGGAGGGTCTGACTCTTTTCACCCCCGAGGGATCGGTGGAAATGATTCCCGGGGAGCGATTCGAGATTATCGATAGTGAGAAGGGACCTCTCGAAGAGAGAATGTGCAGAACTTGTGATGTGGCAATAGTCTCCGGGAAGTCTGGTTCGACTCCTCAATTGGCATCCATAGCTGAAGACCTGATTAAACAAGAGNCGTTTGTAATNAGTATTCAGAACGGGCTCGGGAATTCGGGANTCATTGCCAGTAGGGTCGGTTGGGATCGAGTACTAAGCGGAACNACAACTCACTCAGCTTGGAGGGATGNNGNGGGTGCTGTCCACTGGACTGGAAGAGGGGNNATTTCCCTAGGTTCAATTAATNCCGNGGAGCCNAGTGCTATTGCTACTNAATTCATTTCATTGCTNGATNAAGGAGGACTAATGCCAAAATGGTCGATTGATATCGAGAGNGANATTTGGAGAAANCTAATGATTAATGTAGCAATAAATCCAATCTGTGCTATTGCTGGAGTNAGGAATGGGGCGTTGGCAGAGGTTCCAGAATTGTGGAATCAGGCAATTGAAGCAATGAGAGAGGCTGAGGCAGTCGCCAGAGCATCGGGCGTGGATCTTGGAGACTCGGACTCTGAAAGTTATCTCAGGAAGGTGGTCGAATCAACTTCTGAGAACAGAGTTTCGATGCTTCAGGACCTCATGGCTGGAAGAAAGACGGAGATAGATGTCCTTTGTGGGGCCGTGATTTCAAAGGGAGAGGAGTTGGGAGTGCCAACACCTCGGAATGAGATACTAATGGCGCTAGTTAGGGGGATAGAGATGTCTCAGCAGTTAGACTAGACATTCCACTTGAAAACCAAAGACGCCGCACTGGCTCCAAACAACTGAGGAGCCAAATGCATCCATAAGTCTGCAGCAGCCATTTTCCCGACCGCTACCAAAGAGATCGAGACCGCCGGATTGAAAGACGCCAGAGATATGTCCCCTACAGTTAGAGCCCCGGCCAGGACTACCAATGCTATGGCAGCACCGTAGAATCCATTTCCTTCATTCGATTCAGTGGTTGCTACATTTAGAATCACGAAAACTAATGCGAAAGTGAAGAGTAGTTCGGAGACAATGATTGAGGTCTCCGTTCCTGAAGGTTCGAACATCTCAATTGGATAATCCTCGGAGAAACTCCCGGTGACGATTAGATTAGCAGCAATCAGAGCCGCTAGGAATCCTNCTACGAGTTGTGAGATCGCGTAGGGCAATACNTCAGATTTGTCAAATGACCCCCTGATCCAAATNGAGATGGTGACTGCCGGATTGTAGTGCGCGCCTGAGATGTGNGCACCTGCATATATCATTACCATCAGNGTACCNGCTATCGCGAAAGGAGCGTTTGGACCAGACAGGCCAAATACTCCCGNTACACAGATTGTNANNCANAGGAAAAATGTCCCAATGAACTCAGTAATNAGTTTGGCNTTCATANCGGNTTCNTCTGACATATTACTTATNGTAGACTGGACGTCCNTCAACGTTGGCAGGATGGGCAGTAGAAGGTGGATCTATTCGACTGAACTATTCTCCTTATTNNGCCAGAGCAACCTTCCTTCAGACATCCCTGATCTTCCCTTCCGTAAACCANGAAGTTGTGAATGAAGTANCCCATAGCTTCGTCTCCGTCTACTCCTCTGAAATCCTGTAGAGTGGAGCCNCCAGCATCTATGGCCTNNGTGATTACATCGTGTGTTGCCGCTGTGATTCGCTCGACTCTTCTGGAGATTCCANNTAATCCAGCNACACTGCTGGCCTTTCTTCTTGGAGAAACTCCGGCTCGGTGAAGAATCTCACAGACGTAGATGTTCCCGAGACCGGCGATGATCCTCTGATCCAAGAGAGCTGATTTGATTGGCATCTTCCTCCCCCTTAGTCCTTCAGCGAGATCATGTGGGGCTAGTTGGTCTGGAGTAGGCTCTGGGCCCAAATCAGAGAGTAGCNTGTTTTTTGCTTGTTGTGAAGTAGGGAAGCAGTCCATGAATCCAAATCTACGATGGTCTGAGTAGACCGCCTTAGTCCCGCTATCTAGGTGGATTACGACCCAATCGTGAGGTCCGTCACCACTTCCCANAGGAGCTCCGCTGGAGAACTTTCCCGGCCTACCTACTACTCCATCTCCAATTAGTGTCCACCTACCGCTCATTCCCAAATGACAGAGCCAAGTTACCCCTCCCTCAAGTCGGATTAGGAGGTACTTAGCGCGACGTTCCACTGATTCTACCGACCTTCCATTTAGAGAGGCTTCGAAGTTACTCGGGAATGGAAATCTCAGATCACTTCTTCGAAGTTCTACTGAATAAATTGTCCTGCCCAATAGGTGCTTCTCTAGACCAACGCGGACTGTTTCCACCTCTGGCAACTCGGGCATGTGTGAAGGCTGAGACGGTTAGACCATTACCTTTCTTAGATAGGCAGAGTTAATTGATAATCCCACTTTGTAGTTTCATGGAGTAGAATGAAGTCCCTGATTGGGTCTCATCGGATGTCCAGCCAGAATCAGAAGTCATCCTCGATGGTAGCCCTTCCGTTACTGAAGGGGCCCCTCAGCAAATCTATGTCCAAGGGGGCCAATATGGAGGTCCGGGAGCGATGTTGCCTACGACCAATGCAGTACTTGCTCTAGTCCTTTCGATATTGGGGATTGTGATGTGCTCAATCTGTACTGCACTTCCCGGCCTGATTATTGCTAACGGTGCTCTAGCGACAACAAAGCAATATCCAGGACATCCGGATCAGGGGATGGCGAAGGCGGCCCAGATCATTTCTTGGATAGGAATTGGTTTATTCGTTCTAGTTGTTCTCTTCTATGGGGCATTGGGTGCACTAATTATCGCCTCAGAGGCTTAGTCCACATACAAATAGAACGTGTTGCTCCTCTAGACCTCTGAGTTCTATCCTCTCCAATAGGGAGAGTTTGGAGTTCTTCAGGATTATCTCGGCATTATGGAATCTAGCGCTGTCATCACCTTCTGAAGATCTCTCGCTGGCAGCTTTTAGACTTAGAAGACCTATGCCACCCGGAACAAGGAAATTCATAGTTATCTTTACGAAAGTTTCTGCCTGATCGGCAATACTTAGATCCTGGTGAATCCAATCGACCTTGGATCTAATGAATGGAGCGACTGCCTGGGTTTTCCTTGCATCACCGAGCACTGGCACCATCCCGGGACGAGATTCGGAGACGGAAATTAACTCACGTGACATCCTAGGAGAAATCTCCACAGCTACGACCTGCCCTCCGTGGTGGTTTTCTGCTCCACAAACGAAATCGTGTATATGGCTGACAGTACCTCCGCTAGAAGCTCCAAGATAGAGACATGTTGAGCCTGGATTTGGGAGAATCGAAGATGGTTCAGATGAAGTCCTTAGAATAGCGGCTGCCACTTTGGACTTAGTGGGGTCCCACCTTCTCCACTCTATCCTCCCGTCTCTCTTCCTACGTTCCCCTCTTACCGATTTACCCTTGACCGCATTTCTTGTCCAGAGCGTCCTTCCCTCCTTCCTGACACCCCAGCAAATTGGCGTTGTCTTTGGCAGATCACACCCTCCTCTTAGGGGGCTTTGGGAACTTATCCTTAATCGCCTCAATCTCAGAGTTAATTTCCTCTACTATCGATTCGTCCCACCTCTCACCTTCAAAGTGATCGACACGTACTGCTATACTGGCCTTTCCAGCAAGATATCTTGCTATCTTACCTCTAACCCATCTAGGTGAGCGGCTTACTTGCGGCATTGAAAATAGCACAGCCCCATGCTTTGGCGGGGGTGCCCCTCTCCTGTGGGCTGCCATTGCTGCATGCGCACCCAGAACCTGGAGTGAACCTGAGGGCATTCTTGCTAACCTCTCCCTGCCTCCTGCCAAGGATATCAGTTTGGCCGCTGAAATAGGGCCGAGGAGTGCGCTCAGAGATGGGACGTGAGTATTCGCAATTTCTCTAATTGAGTCCTCGAGCTGGTCTAGAATCTCTGAAGACCTAGTCACTGCATTAGCGTGAGAGATCATTGATGACCACTCAGAGTCGGACGGGAGGTGCTTCGGGGGATTCACTCCTAGCTTATCTGAAGCCTCTGAGATTGTTGTTGAGGAAGATATTGCCGCAGGTATTTCATTTCTCTGGGAGTCGAGGTTGGCTTCGGTGATGAACAGGCCTGCCCATTCAACACATCTAGNCTCGGATGTTGTCCAGGATGNTCTTAGTTCCTGTGTTGCTGAGACAAGCATNTCTANCCTCCTNTCCAAATTTCCTGATGAGTCCGCGACACNGNCTTTCGCCAATTCCAAGGTAGCCCTCTCGAAAACTCTCTCTGAATCTACAATCACTGGCCAATCAGGATCAGATAGAGCACCCATTTCATCGACTATCGCATCCGGAAAACGCTCAGAAAGGGTTGAGACTTCTGGAAGAATTCTACCACTCTGCATAATCATCAGTCTCTTTGATACGCCTGTAGGAGTTACTGGACCGTCCCATTCGAGCTCATCCACTATATTCCCATCATTGTCCACGACCCTTGCCAATCTCCAATCGAAGTGGATTTGCATAAGAGCCCCAATAGGTTCAGTGGCTTGAACGGTGCGGGTATTTGCTATATTTTAGACAAATAAGTTGAATAGTCGGGAGGTCCAGCAATGTTCGGTTCTCGATTATAGGAGAATGGTGGTAGAGATGTTTTGTCCGAAATGTGGCTCACTTAGTTATCCCGATGAACGTGGTTGGATCAAGTGCCCGAATTACAAATGTGGGTATGAGGGACCTCTTTCTGGAGAGGATGGTAAAGGGGCAGAATTTACTGATCCAATGACAGGTGAAACAATCGATCTTTCCAAGACCATGGCTTCTACCGACTCTAAGTCACTCAAGCATCTTACTGAGGTTGTGGAAGAGGACGGACCGAGAGGGACTCTGAGAGTGGGAGACTATCTGTGTCCGAAATGTGATGGGGATAGGACGTACGTTGAGCTCAGGCAGACTAGGTCCTCAGACGAGCCAGAGACAAAGATTTGCACTTGCGACGACTGCGGCCATCGTTGGAGGGAATACCAGTAAATTCAGCAGGCTTTAGGCCAATAATCATCAAGAGCCTCCGGCAGTTAAGACATAAATTGAGGTGTACACGTGNTAAGAATTACAGCCAAGCAGCAATTGATGNGGGAAATCGTAGATATCCTGTCAGTTCTTACATCAGAAGCAAAATTGGTNTGGGGNGAAAAGGGNCTCAGTATATCNGTTGTNGATGGTTCTCATGTAGCCCTTCTTTCTGCAACAATTGCCGATGAGTGCTTCGAGACATACGAGGTAGAGCCGGTGGAGATAGGGCTAGACCTTCAGAAAATGCGCGATCTACTTACTCTAGCTGGGCCTAGTGATTTGGTTGAGATGGATTATGATGACGCGGTGGGAGCGATTAACGTTAGAGTAGGTGAAGTTCTGATGATTCTGAGAGGCATCGATACTAGCACTATGGATAATCCCAATCAGCCAAATCTGGAATTCAAGTCAAAGGCTACAATAGACTCGGAGAAGCTTTCGAGAGCTCTGAGGGCTGCTAAGTTTGTTGGAGGAGAAGTTGACCTAAGCATGGACAAGAATCAACTTGCTGTTTCAGTAACTGTCGAGGCCGGGGAGGGGGTTAACGTGAAGTTTGAATCTGGAGAGTTGAGCGAACTTGTCTGTGCTTCCCCTACACACTCGACTTATTCCCTGCAATATCTTGGAGAGTTGACCAAGAAGCTAGCTGGAGGATTCACCAACGAGGTTTCTCTTGAGTTTGAAGAGAAGTACCCATTGAGGCTGACGTGGATGAGTAACGATGGCGGTGCCAGATGGACTTACTTCCTAGCCCCTAGAATAGTCAATGACTGACCCGTGAACTCATCAATCACCTCCGCTCCGGGCTTCTTGTGCCAAGCAGAGTTTGTGTGATCATACCCACGGTAAGTAACTCAGGCGAGTTGGCACTAGCCCTTGACGGGCTGGCTAATCAGACCTATGGAGACATGGAGGTAGTTGTTGTTGGCCCCAAGGATGACGGGGGCAGAGTGGAGGCTGAAAGTAGAGGATTCAGATTTATTGATGACAGGGGGGCCCGTAATAGAGCAGACGCATGCAATGTAGCAATAGAAGAGACCGATTCTGATCTTGTTTTCTTCACCGATGATGATGTGTTCGTACCCAGTGATTGGGTCGAAAAACTGGAGAGGTGGTTCGATAGACCGGAAGTTGCAGGAGTCGGGGGGCCTAATTTTGCACCCGTAGAGGAGTCTTCCTTCTGGCAGAGGACCATTGACGTCGCTTTCTGTAATAAATTTCTAACCGCTGGAACAAATTACGGAAAGAGGGCAATGACGGAATTAGAGGAAGTTGAGCAGTTGCCTGGAGTGAACTCAGCATATAGGAGAGAAGTTCTAGACGAGGTGGGTTCATTTGACTCGGGGGCTATTGGAGCGGAGGACGTAATGATGGATCATCGCATCAGATTGNCAGGATATCGGCTGTGGTCTGATGGCAGTGCCGTAATNTGGCACCGTAGACGTGGAATCAGAAGAGTAAGGATGCAAATCCGGAACTACGGACTAGTTAGAACATTGGCAGGGAGGAGGTACCCGGAGCTATGGGGATTCAGCCACAGCATGGTGTCCTCATTCCCAATACTAGTGGTGATGTCTTTCATTTCCTTCATTTGGGGGTGTTCTAACGGAGGNCTATCTTGGCCTGACTTCTGGGATATTTCCACGGATGCTGTCCCCATGGGGATTGAGAGGGCAATGGTNCACCAGTTCCCTACTCTAGTTGCCTTGTTCAACACTATTGCATGGATAGGAGCAGTNCGAGGCCCATCTCCGAGTAAGAGTNCCTCAACTGTTTTCTTATCTCCCATTGTTTCNTTCATCCTGTTATGGGATTATGGAGTGGGCATCAACAAAGCTAGAGTCGCAATAGCTAGTGGNAGTTCGTCTTCACAGATTGACGATAGAGCAAGAAATTAGTATTACTTTTTCTTGGTCATTCTTCCAGAATTTATTTGCCACGTTGGTTGTTTAGGCCGCCAGAANAGAGATGTGAANAGTCCGAAAAAAATTCCTCCGATTATTAGGTTGAGCCATCCCTCCCTTAGATATCCCTCACTTGCNTTAAAGNTAGCCCACAAGAAGGAGGGTATGACNCCTAAGAANAGAGAGATCAATACCTCCTCAATTANGATTCTCTGATTGTCCTTCCTGATAGGAATNCTGGGNGGGTCATCGGNCCAATTNGGANCTTCTCTGATTACAAGACGAACAGANTCTGGTTTTNCAGCTTCTGAGAGAGGAGANCNATGGATCGGAACAGGNCCTCTCTTTGACCAGTGTCTGAGATTTNCTAGGCCGCTATTGCCCCCATAGTGCGGCCTACCATCGCAAGCCTTTCCCCAGTAGTCATGATACCTATCTTCTAGTCCCTCGATACAACCTATTTCTGCAGATAGAAGNCCCCTTGAGTTAGCAAGCTCCCATTCTGACTCAGATGCCATCTCGGCTCCCGTTGATTTAACAATCTTCAATACCTCATTTGAGGGAACTGGNGTTCTGGAGATTTTGNAACTATACCCGATTGAGACCTCATGCCTTGGNCCAATGCCTCCGAATAATATTGACCTGTTATCGGATCCAATTANCACNATTCCAGGTTTGACCTCAGACCACTCAATAGAACCTGACAAGGTCAGCCCTCCGCTGAACCCAGTTCCCCCGTCTGTATTGACCACTGTGACGCGTAGACATTGTTCCTAGCAATCAGTTCTTCGTGAGTCCCCCTCTCAACTATGGCGCCATCAACCATTGCTACAATCTCGTCAGCATTTCTGATTGTAGCTAATCTATGGGCCACTGCTATGGTAATCCTCTTCTTACCTCCATTTGAGTTTCCAAACAGTGATTCTTGAATTCTCTTCTCCGTTTCTGCGTCTAATGCCGCACTAGCTTCATCGAGAATCAGCAGATCAGGGTCGTTTAGCAACGCTCTAGCGAGACTAATCCGTGCCCTCTGACCCCCAGAAAGCATGACTCCTCTGTCTCCCACCATAGTATCAATTCCATCTGGTAGTTGAGAGACGAACTCTAGAGCTCCTGCTGCACCTAAAGCATGGTCAATCTCCTCATCAGAGCACTCGCGCGCATAGGCCACGTTATCCCTTATACTTCCAAAAAACAGGAATGGGTCTTGAGAGACGAAGCCTATCCTAGCTCTTACAGACTCTATCTGGAACTGATTGATATCTGTATCATTAATTAGGACACGTCCACTCTGGGGTTCGTAGAATCTTTCTACAAGTTTCAGAATTGTACTCTTTCCAGCCCCAGTATGCCCCATCACTCCTAAGAATTCTCCAGAAGAGGCAGAGAAGTTGATATCGTTGAGAACATTAGATTCTGAAGAAGGGTAAGAGAAGGAAACGGTTTCGAATCTAATCGAAGTAATTGGAGATTCCAAGGGGATGGCTCCCTCTTTGTCGAAAATCGATGGTTCTAAATCGATAATTGCGAATACTCTCTTTGATGCAGCCTCACCTTTCTGCAACTGGTTTAGTAGCATCCCTAGGATAAACATCGGCATTGTCATCCTAGTAGANATGAGCAAGAAAGTTACGAATTGACCAACNGTNATCTCTTCAGATGCCATNATCCACCCTCCTGCAGATACCAGGAGTCCGAAAGAGATTCCTGCAACTACGTATATGCCAGGTATGAAACGATTCCTGATGAATGCCGCCTGAATGGCCATGTCTCTGTAATTTCCACTCTGAGTATCAATCCTAGATCTCTCGAACTCCTTCGCATTATAAGCCTGAACTACAGTTATTCCGGAAAGGACGTTCTCTAGAATAGCAACTATCCCTCCGGTACTCTCTCTCTGCTTTCGATACTTACGCTGGACTCTCGTAGAGAACCACACTACCATNGGTANTATGATNATTAGAGGCGTGAAGAGAATCACAGCAAGCTTGNNGGACATCCAGAACATTATCGCAAAAGCAGTGGAGAAAGTAATTGCTATTCTGATGATACTAGTGCTGGCATCCGAGATGATATCCTCCAATTGGGCGACATCTGCAGATAGTACGGACATCAGATTTCCTGTCTGCCTAGTCTCGAAATAGGAGGCCTCCATCGACATTAGTGACTGAGTCGCATCCATTCTAATGTCATGCTGGGCTCTGTAAGCGGTTGCTTGCCAAAGTTGGTTACTAAGGCCCTGAAATATTGCTAAGAAAGTGAAGCATGAAAGTATCAATAGCCCGAAGCCTAGTTCCTCGGATTCTATGGGCCCCAGAGAAGGAAGGAAATCTGAGGTCATTATTCCCTCCACNCTTTCACTGGTAAAGGTTCCAGATTGGTAATAGTCGGCAGCCATTCCTATGGCGATGAATGGNATCAAGTCGAATGCTCGAGCTCCGGCGTTTGCAGCTATTCCTCCGACTGCACTTTTCCAGTATTTCTTAACATACGGAAATATTCTCCAAATTTTCCTGCCTACTATCTGACGGTCATCTGTCTGATCGGAGTTGTCCTTGCTGATTGATGTCACCNCAGTGACTTCAGCCCCTCCNGTTGAGTTCATATCNTTTCGAAANGCAGCTGNTGTTTCAATNCTTCAGTCATCACGCTGAACTAATGGTGTCGATGGTGCGCCCGCCGGGATTCGAACCCGGGACAAGAGGTTGGAAACCTCTTGTGATAACCCCTTCACTACAGGCGCTTGTGATTGTCCGAGAGTATGGCATCTCTAAACCGATTCGGTCGCTGAGGAAATTCAAAAGTAGAAGCCTTCACGATGGGGCATGATTCCAAGGCAGAGGATTGGAGTTGCACTTGTCATACTATTTCTGCCGATAAACGGCCCTTTATGGAGAATGGGTGTCGAGTCAGCAGGTATGGAGTTTCCATTAGGAGAGTTTAGTTTCATGGTATTGTCAGTTGTAATTTTCATATTTGGGTGTGTATTGATTTTTATGCCGAAGGTTAGATTTCGTCAGAATCCGTAGAGTGATTCTGGCCATTCGGAGTGAACCTTTGTCAGGAGAGTCTCAACTTCGTTTTCACTCCACCCACCAGAAAGCAAGCTTGAACAGAGCTCCTGGGTTCTTTTAGGAACTGTTTTCGGACCTAATACCGCTCCTGGGCGCCTATTATCGTCAAGAAAGTCAGTCTCCATCCCCCACGGAGATACTGCATTTCTAGCCGTCTCTACTATTTTCTCTATGCTTCCTTTGCCCACGTTGACTGTAGCTGACAGGCCGTGGGTGAAATCGGAGCTAACGTTTGGAGGGGCGAAGTGTCTGATCGCCCTCTCGGATGATAATCCTGAAGACTTGCATAATTGGCTTAATTCTCTGTAGGTTTTCTCATCGTTTTCCTCGACATGAAGTTGCACTGATGTACGAGCTGAAGATGCCATTGAGAGGATTTCCAGAAGTAGATCATTGGCCCTTGTCCAAATTTCTTCTTCGACCGGGTAATGTGGCCTTCCAACCTCTCCAAGACAGTGTGCTACACCTGAATCTATGTACTCTAGAGCCAAGCTCACTGCTTCTAGATGTAGTTCTGACGATGCTTCGATTCCTAATTCGGAAATCTGCTTTTCCCAAGCTACAGGATGGGGCCCAAGCACCACTCCCACTCCTAATCCGAATTCTGTACGAACCTCTTCTGCCATAGAGATTGTCTCAGAATAGGCACTCCTGTAACCTCCTATATCCCTTGGAAGTGAGCTTGAAAATGCTGGCTTGTGCACTAGCATAATCCCCGTTCCACCAGAACTGGAGAAATCGGCGATTGCTTCGAGGAACAAATTTGTCCTGTCGAGATGCATGTGTTGGTCGATAATCGGTCCGACCCACTTGCCATTCTCGAGCATCTTCTCACGCCAGAGCCCCTTCTTCGCTCAATCTTTTGACCCAGTGTGAAGCAGCCATCTCTGCGACCTTGCGAGAATTTTGNCCCATNACTANNCCCTTCCCATTNTTGAATAACAGAAGCGTGCAATTGTGNCTCTTNGCCGTTATCCTTAGAGCGTCCAGNCTCAAATCATGCTCTGCATCCTTAAATCGNTCAGCTGCGAGNCCAATGAGTACTGCTCTTCCTATGGAGAAGCTTGCTAGTACCTCTCCTCTTTCTAGAGCTAGTCCCTTCTCTGAGAGGCCAATCCTAAGAAGGATTTCCTTCGCAATAAGGGAGGCTGCTTCNAGATTAGAAATCCCATGGATTAGAATTGAGCCATCACTATCGATGACGATCAATGCATGCGGATCTTGGTGCTCGATCACTGCGAACTCGCCATTACTCCTAGCATTGGCAAACTTTACTGCTTCCTCTATTCCTACTCTCTCAGAAGGGATGGCCCTGAATGTCTGAGTCTCGATTTTCACTTCAAGGTCGGCCATTACTCCCTCTCCATCATCTCCACGGGCCCGCAGGCATTTAGGCTATCCTCTAGACTGGGCAAATAGCACTGTTGAACTGGAACAAGCAGCGATGGTCCGCCAACATCCCAATCTACATCTTCTTGTTCTCTGAGATTTGAGATCGCCCCCCTTATTCTTGATGCGTATCTTTCATCTCTTTCTATGGAAAGCTCGGGAGTCAGGGATATGAATTCCTCTATCCACCAAGCAGCACATACAGCTGCTGCTGCCCCCAAATCGTAAGGAATGGAAAATGTAGGCTTTTGAACGCTGGAGACTGCTTTACTCCGTATCTTTGTCCATCTCCGGCTCCTACCAATTGTGGCTATGAGATTTCTAAATCTTACTTGCTCATCGGCCCATCTAGATTGCCAATCCGCCCATCTTTCGTCATCAATACCCGGTTCAATTGCATAAATTGGCATNCCTCCTCTAGAATTCTCAGCATGCCTAAGCAGTCTGATTCTCTCGGGATCTGGTATTGCAGGTCCTTCTAACTGTAGTTCGGATAGATCACGGACCAGCATTCCCAGAGTAGTACCAGAAGCAGTCGCGGACTCTAGATGAACACCCGGACTCTCCTTATCCTGTTCCTCCTCTTCTCTAAGTGAAACAAGTTCGTCTGAAGATGAAATTAGAGCCAGTGCATCCCACTCCCTAGGCCTCATCTTCATGGGCATCCTAACGCATGGGAGGTATGGCCATAGAATCGCAGAGCCCCCATCTGGGTCTTGAAAAATTGAAGATTCCCACCTAAGTTCTGGCACTTCCACGTTTGACCGAGTAACGCCTATCCATTGAATTAAGCGGTAAACTAGTATTTGAGGACTCCAAAGACTGGAGCATTCAAGTCAGATGGTGTGGCGTGAGTATCTGATGGAGAGTAATATGCCATTCTCAAATGAGCCGGTCGTGGTTCTTGATGAGGTTTTTCCAGGCCATACAAATGCATTGAATACTCTATTTGGAGGTAGGCTAATGTCGATAATGGATACTGCTGCAGGCATGGTAGCCTCAAAGTTCGCACACAGGGTTTTCGTTACTGTCTCTGTCGACGCTTTGAAATTCAAAAGACCCGCATTCCAAGGAGATATAATTAGGACAACGTCGAGGGTAGTTTGGACCTCGCCTAGAACTGTTGGGGTCCACGTCACCTCATGTAGGCTATCAAGATCTGACTGGGTTGGTGAAGAAATCTGCTCTGGTTTCTTCTTTATGGTNGCAATTGATGAGTCAATGAAACCTGTAGAAATTCCACAATTCGAACCTGAAACAAATGATGAGAAGGAGATGTGGAAGTTAGCAGCCGACGCTAGAGATGCTATGCGTTGATGCAAATTCGGCTTTATGAAAAGTGCATAGAATTGAGGCTATTTTAGTTTAGAAGTTACCATGGACTTATACCTTAGATTGTACACTCGAGATACGGATGGGATTAGCCGGGCCTACGGGCCCGACTGAGAGGAGGCGTTCCGAGTTAGTCGGTGGCCTCTACTTAGTCGGAGCGAGAGGGAAGTTCTGCGCATTGATTACTGAGCGTCAGCTTACTATTGAAAGGTTTGATGGGAAGGGAGTAAGACTCGATTTGAGTATGATAGAGAGAATGAGGCATCTGAAGATACCTATGCTTCCCTCTGGATCGGTACTTCTGGGACTGATTGCGATTTATNTNGGCATCACAACAATTGTTGCACCAATGAGTTGGTTAGCAGTTGGAACGGGAGCATCAATAATTATCGCGAATGTAGCTTCTCGATACTCAATTCTGGCAATAGAAACTGGTTCAGGAGATAGGCACTTAGTTTCAGGAAGTGAGTCGAACCTACTGAAACTTTGCTTAATCGTGGATAGAGTCCGGCATGGCAGTCCCATAGAGGAGGCTTTGCTGGGTCTAGAAAATCTTGATTCTGAGGTTCCGGTTTTCCCATCAATTAGGACTGCAACTGGTCAGCTTGGTCAAGAGTCGCAGATATTTCTCCCAGAATATTCTCCTCCAGTTGAACCNGTTCAGGAAAGGAAGGAAAGTTTNCANNCAGAANGTGGATTTAGTAATCANGAGAAGGCNGGTTTGTTCGATTTCCCCNCGATAGGAAATTTTTCAGAAACCGAAGNACNCGCCAATTCGGAAATTAGAGAGNCGNATCCTGTCGATATNCCGAATTCTTCCGTNAAGCAGAATGCTTACGAGAGAGCNTGGGGNGTGNCGGAGGCGCCTAATTGGTATCANGAGAAGGATGAAGCTANAGTTTCTGACAGCAGGATGGANACGGCATTCTCAGATGCAGCTAGAGGTCTGGACATGTTTGCACCGGGTGGNCTTTTTGACAANGAAGGAAGNNCTGAAAGCTCGGATGTAAGCGGCATGGGATTATTCGACTTTGATCAAGAGTTAGTCTCCACAGAGGATGTCGAGAGGGTACAATCTAGCGCTCAAATGATTAAGAGAGCCCACCAAGAGTTTGGTGCTCCAGCGGAGCCTTACTCGGGAACATTTCTTCCACCACCTACCGATGAAGCAGTGAGGCAGGAGTGTAGAGCAGGCGTTGTTCGACAAGCAAGGGCTAGACAGGAATTGAGAAATCAGAGTGCTAATAACTTAGGCATTAAGGCTGCAAACTTAGAAGATTATCCAGCGCTGAACAAACTAGCTTCTACAATGTCTGGCACCAGAGCAACAAATTCTAGCAGTACCAGGGGTGCGTCTGGAGGATGGCTTTCACGATTGTTGAGCCCGGGAAGTTCCCTAGACAGGAGGGATTCTAATAAGAGCGTAAACTCCAAGATTGAGACTGAAAGATTCCAGACGTCACAGCATATGAGATTGAGAAGCGATCAGGACCATCAAGCTGAGTTGGCTTCAAGAATACAGGCCATGAGAAACTCGAGAGTTGTTCCTTCTACTGCCAAGGATAAACTGGACTCTATCGTTAGAAATATCTCCGGTGAGATAAACGGACAAGAAGTTATGCTTGATACCCCAAATGATTCTTTGAAGTTCAGCCAACTAAAACCTACTTCATCAAAGGATGACCCCAATCCACTACCGGGAGTAAGAAGATTGGGCTAATCAAGGCCGGCTATCCTTCGATATCTATCCATTCTAGCATGATAAAGTCCTCTCTCCAATCCCTGAAGATTGTTAGTACCTAGCCCTTGGATAGTGAATGAGGAAGTAACAGTCGCATGGATCATCGCTGACCTCATTGATTCTAGATCGTTCATTACACCTTTCCTTCCAGAAATCTGTGCCAATAGCGCACCAGCAAAGGAGTCTCCGCATCCAGTAGGATCTACCAGTTCGCTAATTGGATATGATGGCAGGGAAATAATCCCGCAGGGGAGATGGGCGAAAACCCCACAAGATCCTCTCTTTATTACGAGTCCCCTTGGTCCCCTTCCTGCAGATTCACCCCCATGAAGGCAGGCTCCAGACATAATCGGATCTATCGCCTTCATGAAAAAATCTTCACCGGATATTGCACATACCTCTTCTTCGTTGAGAATGGCCAAATCTGACTTCCTAAGTGCGATTGAAAGTTCTGAAAACTCTGTCTCAATCCACAGCATAAAAGTATCAATTGCTGTAATCTCAGATCCTGGACACTGATCTAGAACGGATATTTGGGAGGATGGATGAGTGTTAGCACAGAATAAAACTCTGGGAGACCTCCATGGTTCNGGAATTTCTGGGGAAAAGTCCCCTAGGACATTTACCTCTGTGGAAATTGTCTCGACATTGTCCATTGTGCCAGAGTATCTTCCTGACCAGCGAAATGTCTTCCCTGGTAATTTCTCCACTCCGGAGAAATCAATTCCCAATTCCTCTAGTTTTCTCTGATGTGAATCTGAGAAATCCATTCCAACTGGGGCAACCATGCCAACCCTACAAATTCCTTCTGGAGTCCTAGGAAGGTGAAAGGATGCAGANACTCCTGCGTGAACTGCTGACCCCCCGAGTATATCTGAACCGGTTGCAACTGGGGTCTCTATGTCATCATAACCCATACTGCCGACTATGACCAGGTCCAACTATCCACCACCAATTAGCAAATCTGTATGAGTTTCTAGATAGTCTGTAGTAATCTTTCTTTCTGTGAAATCTTGTTCCAGTAAAATCGCCCTATGGAGGGGTATCAATGAATCGACACCCAATAGAATTGTCTCATCGAGTGCGGAGTCCAACCTCGCAATAGCCTGTTCCCTATCTGGGGCCCAAGAAATTATCTTTGCCAGCAGAGAGTCGAATGCTTCAGGCATCTCATATCCCGAAAAACCATGGGTATCTACTCTTATTCCTGGACCTCCAGGCCAATGACATTCCCAAATCTTCCCGGGAGATGGTTCCAAGGTGAATGGGTTCTCAGCATTTATTCGTGCTTGGATTGCATGACCTCGGATTTCAATATCGTCCTGATCTAGAGGCAAATCAACACCGGAAGAAACAATTATTCCCAGAGAAACTAAGTCTACCCCGGTTAACATCTCTGTCACCGTATGCTCAACTTGAACTCTGGGATTTACCTCCATGAAATAGAATTGGCCATTGGAGTTCCTTAGGAATTCAAATGTGGCCAGTCCACGATAGCCTATGGCCTCTGCTCCAGCTACTACTTTGGAGCCGATATCTTGTCTTTCTTCCTCACTAACCCAAGGCCCCTCCTCGATTATCTTCTGATGGCGCCTTTGAATCGAACAGAAGCGTTCACCGAAATGAATAGCGCGCTTTCCGTCGGCTAAAACCTGGAATTCGATATGCTCTGCTGAATCTACATACTCCTCAATGAAAACTCTGTTATCCCCGAAAGCCGACTGGGCCCTACCTTGGCATAATCTCAGAGCAGATTTGAATTCAGACTCTTCGTGAACTATCTGCATCCCAATCCCTCCGCCTCCAGATGCGGCTTTGATCATCAAAGGAAACCCAATTTGTGATGCTATTTCCAAAGCTTCATCGTTATCGGTTATGGGCTCTTCTGTCCCCTTAGCAACTGGTATGCCTGCCTTAGACATGGCTTCTCTAGCAGTAATTTTGTCTCCTAGAAGTCTAAGTGACTCCGGTGAAGGACCAATGAATGTAATGCCTGCATCAGATAGAAGCTGTGCAAATGTGGCATTCTCCGAAAGGAACCCGTACCCGGGATGTACTGCATCGGCACCTACTTCTTTAGCTGCAGAAACTATAGCTTCGATGTCCAGATATGAAGCAAGGGGATCTTCTCTTGGAATGTAAAAGCCTTCATCAGCAAGTCGAACTGGAAGGGACATCCTATCTTCTCTTCCATAGATAACTACCGATTCAATCCCCAATTCCCTCAATGAACGTACAACTCGGAGGGCTATTTCGCCCCGATTGGCCACTAACACACGCCGGAACACAACCCATTGCTAGGTGTGTCTTCGTTTGAGTGAATCGGATATCAATATACGTCTCGAAGATATCGCTTCTCGGATTTCATTAATCCTGTCTCTACGAAATCCTTAGCATCTTCAGAACTCATTCCGCCATGCTCAGAGCAGATCCCTATCAGTGTTGAATGGACGTCTTTTGCCATATACTGTTTATCGCCACAAACATAGAAGTATGCACCGCCATCTATCCATTTCCAAATTTCCTCTCCATTTTTCTCCATCAAGTGCTGGACGTATACTTTCTCAGAGCCTTGACGAGACCAGGCTAAGTCATGTTTAGAGATGATTCCCCTTTCGTTCCAATCACCCATTTCATCTCTGTATAGGTACTCTCCCTCCTCCGTCCAATCTCCGAAGAAAAGCCAATTCCTTCCAGAGTCCCCATTTATCTCTCTCTGTTGTAGGAACGCACGGAAAGGAGCTATCCCCGTCCCAGGCCCCACCATAATTATGTCCTTTGAACCATCCTCCGGGAGAACGAAAGATCTCGTAGGTGACATGTAAACTCCAACTTCAGTATTATTGGTTACACACCTATCCGCCATGAAACCCGTGCAAAGGCCCGTCCGATCTCTTTCATGGTGGGTGTATCTCACTATAGCTACGGTCAGATGGACTGTACCCTTTTCGAAGTCGGGACTACTAGCTATGGAATACAGCCTGGGCTTCAAGCGATCCATTCCTTCCAAAAGTTGCTGGGGAGTGAAGCCGAAACTCGAGAAATCTCTCAATGCATCCACGTAATCCCGGGACCAAATGTAGTCCTCCATAGCATCGTTATCGTTGATAAGTTCATGGAGCAGAATTGCTGAGTTATCACCCATCTCTCCCATCTCAACATAGCCCTCGGGAACGTCATCATCACCGCTTGACGACCAGTCAACAATTAGAGTTCCATCGACTGATGACGACCTCTTTCTTGAGACGATTCTAATTTCGGACTTAGGGGTATCGTCNCCCNATCTNTCTGCTAGTCCTTTNATCCACTTCTTCGAAACTCGATGAACCTCATACCTNTCAGTCAGAGCCTCTCTTAGTGAGCACTCTCCAAGATTAGTTTCCACTGTTTCCTCTCCAGAGAATTCACAAATTCTCAACAGCTCATCTACTACCTCGGGAGGGCATCTTGGGACTACTCCAAGAGCGTCTCCTGCCTTGTATTCCAAACCAGAATCTCCCAGATCGAAAACCACATGCCTCGTTTCTTTCCGTGAAGATTCCCCGTTCAAGACGAAATTGTCTGTGATTTTGGTGAAAAATGGGTTCTTCGCTGACCATTCGGATTTAGATGATTTACCCGCCATAATGTATTCGATTGATCGGAGTAAACTGAGATATATGAACAAATGTGTGAGGAAATGACCCTTTAAATCGAAACGATGGGGTCAAGTCTGAGAGCCCATGTCGAGAAATGTGGCACGCATCGATTTCCTAGGCACGGGTAATGCTTTCTGCCCTAGTGGAAGGATGCATGCATTAGCAATTTTGGATGAGAAAATTCTGATTGATGCCCCTCCGACACTTCTAGCTCAACTAAGAAGATCGAATATTTCAACAAATCAGGTGGAACATGTTCTGTTCACTCACTGGCATGGCGATCATGCATTTGGATTTCCGTTCTTAATATTAGATAGAAAATATATCTCAGATCCATCTGGTGACAAAATCCTATCAGTACACCACAGACCTGGCGGAAAGAAGTACCTTACCAGTCTCAGCAAGTTGGGATTTCCGGGAAGTCTAGAGGATTTTCTAGAGTCCCGAATTCTTTGGAATGAAGAAGAGTCGGGAATATTGGACGGTTCAGAATGGAAATATGATAGGTTTCCCGTCCTACATACGCCTGAGACTGATCCGCATGGATATGAGCTAGTCCACCAAAGTGGATTCAGATTACTCCATTGTGGAGATTCGGGACCCTGTTCAGAAATTGAAAGTAGGGCAGGAAGTGCCGATGTAGTTTTACTTGAGATGGGGATGCCTGACATCGGAGATTTTCCCCATCACCATAGGCCCTCAGATGTAGTCGCATTCTCGCAGAGATTTCCCGAAACTAGGGTTTTAGTGACGCACAACTATGCTAAATCTCCGGATAGCGAGTTTGGTTTCGACATTCCTGAGTTGCCAGAACAGATAGTTCAGTTAAATGATGGAGCCAGCATTATAGTTCATGAGAATGGAAATTTTTCTGTAAATAATTTTAATTAAAAAGTTACCAATATATATATTCGAATCTAGTATGGAAAAATATTTTCCTATCTACAGCAGATATATCTAGACATACTCGACGAAATATTGAGAGGTGCAGAATCAATTACCTAAAGACGAATTTAGATCGATGAATAATCTAATCTAGTGTAGAAAATACATCGTAAAAAAACCCTTAAAATCGTTATACTGAGATTATTCAATTTAGCAATATGAAATACTTTAGGAGAGAATTAATTTGTATACCTAGATGTAATCAAAAAGAGGTTATGATTAAGAAAATCGAGTCACTCTTATTACCACAAACACAGTCGCTCAGAAAACCCCAGGATAAGCTACATTCCCTATGGGAGGGAGCAACTGCTTTTCATGGAGTTTTTTTGGCGTGAAAGAAAATGAAGGGAAATATTTTCGAAGAAATTTTAGGACAGGATAGTCTTTTNACNGATAGGAAAGCCTTTGATCACGCTTTCGAACCAGCAAGATTNCCCCANAGAGAGCATGAATTGGATGCTTTAGTGAGGAATCTNGTAGATGCTTTGAATGGCCATATCCCATCAAATATGCTCCTATACGGTGTTCCCGGTTCTGGGAAAACTGTGGTAACCAGATACGTTCTCAGTCAACTAAGGGAGAAAGGCTCGGAAATGGGCCAATCGGTCCACACCTACGAAATCAACTGTAGAAATGTGGATACTAAGTATCGAGTGGTACAGACAATAGCTACTCAATTGGCTCAGAGGGGGGATGCNCCTGTTCCATTCACAGGTTGGCCTACCGACAGGGTTCTTGATACGGTTGTTTCGAGAATGAGTCGNGTAGGNGGNGTCCACATAATNGTACTGGANGAGGTGGACAACCTTGTCGATAAGGGGGGGGACGATCTTCTNTANGCGTTAACTAGCCTCAATACCCTTNTGAGCAAGGGAAGATGCTCGATAATCGGGATCAGTAACGATTTGCATTTTACACAACACCTTGATCCTAGAGTTAGCTCAAGACTAAGTCAAGAGGACATAGTATTCCACCCTTATGTGGCCACTGAGATCCAGAACATCCTCAATGAAAGAGCTGAAATGGGGATCAAAGTAGGCGTCCTGGACGATGGAGTAATCAAGCTATGCTCGGCATTAGCTGCGCAAGAGCATGGTGATGCTAGAAGAGCGTTGGATTTGCTCAGAATCTCAGTACAGAAAGCGGAACAGAGATCACAGAATAGAGTTGATACCAAACACGTAAAATTAGCCCAGAGTCAATTAGAATATGATCAGGTGACCCCAGTTATCAAGACCCTGCCGCTTCATCAAAAATTAGTACTATTCTCAATATGCCTAAACGAAGAGAATGGTCTGAGAAATATCTCAACCGGCGAGGTTTACAGAACCTATGCAGAAGCTTGCTCAAAGATAGGTACAGAACCACTGACGACCAGAAGGGTCTCTTCGTTGCTGAATGAATTAGATACAATGGGACTCATCATGGCGAGAAATGTCAGTAAAGGACGGGGCGGGCGGAGTAAGCAAGTTAACTCAGCAATACCCAAAGCAATAGATGCAATCGTCCTAATGAGTGAAAGTGAAACTCTAGTTAACGAGGCAGCAATGGGCAAGTATAATCTTCAAGGGCATCTATAGAATAGTCCTGACAACGATTAAACAGAGGTTCCGGGACGGCGGCTCGATGTCAGAAGCTGACCAAGAGTGGATGGGAGTCCTGAAGAGCCCGAGTATTACGATGTCTGTAGGCTCATTCTTATTGGGATCATGGATGGCATTTCTCACCCTTGTCAATATAATCTCGGGAGTATATTCAGATGGAAGAAAGGTGAACTGGATAGACTTCATGACTAATGGCCCGGTTACCAATTCCGCTCACGAGATTGGACTAAACGTCCCCGATGATGTCGTCTTCACCATATTTAGTGCGATACTGATTTGGATGGGAGTAATGGGGATAGCATCCTCAAGAGAGGATGGTTTTGGTGGCTGGATATCTGGACTACCTAATGAACGGATAGTCAAAAGTTTGATCTCCCCTAATTCGGATATTATTAGAACGATAGCTAGTTGGATGATGCTATCAGGCATTGTCTACTACTTTTCATGGAGCCTCAAGGAAACAACGTGGGTTGATCCAGGAGTATACTCAGTAATGATCGCACTAGTTTCAGTGGGTTTGGGCCTTCATTGGATAAGGGATGCAGAAAACTAGCCTTTGGAAAAACCTCTGAGTAGGTTTCTGCACCTAATCTTTGATTCTTCGTCGCACCACCTAATGACTAGACCCCTTCCTGGCTGCCCATAGAGAACTACGGAGCCAATAGGTGCCAAAGGATGTAGAAGGAGGGGGGAAAGATCCTCTTCTCCAACTACTCTGATTATGCTACTCTCTTCTTTCTGCATCCATGATGATATTGAACATTCACATGATTTTAGTAGTGATCTGGTTAACGATCCTGCTGGACTATTACATTCTAGAAGATTATCATACAAACTGAAATCGATGTCTTTCGACCCCCTCCATTCTTCACGCTTGGTTTGCCCGTCTACTATTGCTATGTCTGCAGGTCTTCCTGAATTCTGAAATGCTAGGACTGTGACATCTCCTACGGCAATAAGTGGGCCAGAAAATTTTGTAGATTCTACAATTCTAGAAATGGCCTCTAATGCCGCTACAGAAATATCCTCCTCCGGTCCTTCAATAAGTTCGCCAAATGGTTCTTTGAGCTTAGACTCTACCTCTAGGGTCATTATTGGATCTGAAATCCTGAAAAGTTCTGGAATCCATGGCTTACCCTCTCTATCTATTTTTCCATCTCTGATTCTTGAGCTAGAAATTGGGCTTCCATCCCAAGAAATAACTCTATCAACGGAGATAATATCTAGTGGTAAAAAGCCGTCTTTGCCTCTAAGGGAGTTAATCTCCAAGCAGCCCTGCATTGTTTCAGTGGTACAGATAATTGCCGATGCTTCAATTGAATTCAAAGATGGTCCAAATTTGTCATCGAGTTGATGAGTAGAAATTCTAGAGGAGTGCTCCAATGTAGCATCGATCAAATCTGACTCTCTTTCGGGCCAGCTCTGGATTCGCCTATCCTTCGACCTGGCTAACTCATCATTCGTTATCCAAACTTGGAGGTTCTCACAATTAGAAAGGCCTGCCTCAATCAACGACAAATGCCCGGAATGAAATCTATCGAAGGTACCGCCAATTAATCCGATTTTGTGCATCTTTTTTCGCACCAAAAACACCCGATCTTTCAGTGTGCCCCGG
>NZTJ01000016.1 GCA_002697065.1 Methanobacteriota archaeon | reverse complement strand
GCCCCGAAGGGGCCGTAGTGGAACGTTAATATCCCCCTTTTTTCTGGAGTCAAATGTAGCAGATGCTAGGTGAACGAAAGATGGCATCTAGACAGAAGATACTGGTCCTAATCTTAGTATCAGTATTTGTTGCAGGGTCCGGTGAAGCTTTGCATACTGGGGTCGGAGGTAACGCGAACGGTCAAGGGGAAGTTTCCATTGCTGGGTGCACCTGTCATGCGGAAGAGCCCGACAATTCTGTTACCGTTATTATCGACGGAGTTCCCTTCCACTACGCACCTGATACCTCCTACGAGATGAAGTTACAGTTAATCGGGGGGCCTGAGGCTAATCTTGAGTCGCACACTGCTGGATTTGCAATGAGTGTCAGCGAGGGATCTCTGGGCGCTTCTGAAGGGTTCGAGTCAATGGTCCAGAATTGGGAAGGAGACGAAACCTCCCTGACACACACCGATGCGGGTTCTAGAACCTCCGATAGGTCGTGGATGTTTGTTTGGACAAGTCCTTCCGCAGGTTCTGGGTCGGTGGTTTTCAATGTTGCAGGGAACTCAGTAAATGGAGACCTGGCCCCATCTAGCCTAGATCGCTGGAATCGCCTAACCACTAGTGTTGACGAAGGTGAAGACAACGGAAGGACAAAAGCCGTATTTTCAGGTAATGGAGACATAAACCCTCCAGCTCCGATTGAAGGTAAGAAAGACATCCATAAAATGGGTGCTAAACTCCTAGCACACTGGTTGGGGCTCCTTGGATTCGGAGCAGTAATGCTGGTGATTTTGTTCTGCGGTCTATTCCTTAGATATGGATTCTCCAGACATTACAAGGGAAGAAGTAACCTACTGAAACTAAGAATTAAGCATCTTAGAAGGGGCGATCAACTATGAAAGATGACACCGTGATGAAGCTTCTGCGGCAAGTAAAGTCCGGAAAGGTCAGCGTCGAAGACGCTAGAGTGGCCCTTGAAGATGCTGCGCTGACTGAGGAGGCCTTCGAAGCAGCAGTGAATCATGGAGTATTCAACGAAGTCAAACCTGGGACAATTGTTAGAGCGAGTCTGGCACCTTCTGGAGATTCTTGGCTGATCATAATGGTAGGGCTTTGGGGGATTCTTTGGACCCTTTATTGGGCAGGCGCCCTGGCATATGGGCTATACCAACACTGGGATCAGCAACTGCTCGCATTCAATCTTGCAATGACCCTTCTGACGCTAATCATCATGGGAATTGTTTACCTAAAATATGTTCTACCGGACGTGATAATTGTCAAGCACAGGAGAAACAAGTACATCACAAGTCACGATACAAACTCTTGGAAAAAGTATGAGGTCTGAAAATGGCAAGAAAATTCAAGCTGAGACCTATCTCCTCCGAGAATGAGGCCATTCACGAGAGTAGCGGCGCAATAGACAGAAGGGAGTTCATGAGGCTGTCATTCAACACTGCTGCTGGATTAATCACCACGGCCTCACTCGGCAGNGTTGGATTCGCATCTTTCCTGATGGGTCAAGCGGAAAGCGGTTCTTCGGACTCATCCATAAAATTCTACGTCCCCAAGGGTTCAGACGTGTGGTACAGCAATATGGCTGATCAGCCCATGACTTTGCAATCGTTCGTAGACGAGTCTGCCAACACAACTACTGGGATGGTTGGGGCTGCAGGCCTATGGTCAGGATTNCCCATCATTGCCACATATGTCCCCCATGAAGAAAATAAAAACAAGCCATTAGAAGCAGGGACCCCTAGATTCCAACTAATGGATGGATACACCGCCGGTGGTGCATACGTGGGTTCTGGTTACGAAATCGAAGAAAAGGAGGAGTATGCATCATTGAATATTCATGACAACCTGATCATAGTTTTCGCTAGATGTCCTCACTTATGCTGCATCCCTGGATGGCAATTGGTGAGTAATGACTTCACTGCAGATAGCTGGCTACCTGGTGGAACTGACTCAAGTGGNAACAAATCATTCTGCATCTGCCACTCTAGCAGGTACGATCATACAGTAATAGAAAAGAACACGGCTAGAAACAGGTCCAATGGACAGGAGTTCGACTTCATTGGAGTGAAGAAGACTGGTGGTCCGGCTCCATACGGCATGCCACTTATTCCGTTTACAGTAAGTGGCGGAGTNATTGAGGCACTTCCAGATTTCATGGACTGGTACACATTCTGCGGATAGGTGAAAAAAATGATTCAATTCTGGTTCCTGTGGATTTTCATCGCCTTTGTTGTAGTAATAGTCGCCTTCACACTGAGAAGAGAAAGAGACGATATGCCGAGGAAGGACATCCTGAGGGCAGTAGAAACNAATGCAGGTAGCATGGGACTGGCTGAGAAGTTGTTTCTATGGGCTTTCTCTTGGCTGGACACTAGATTCAGGATTCAAGACTACTGGGGCATGAGTAANGACTCCTACTACAGCATGCATCGTCAGATGCCTCTTACTCACGCCGAAAAGTACAAACTGAGAATNATTTGGTATTGGTACCCGCTCTACTGTTTGGGCGGGATTTCTTTCCTGGCGTTCATCATCTTGGTGATTACTGGGACCATTTTAGGATTCTACTATGTCCCNGGAGGAGATTTAGACTCTGATCCGACACCTGCCTATGCATCGATGGAATTCATNATGCTGGAGTTGCCTTTTGGATACATTATCAGGTCTATCCATCATTGGGGGACACACTTCTTCGTTGCAGCGGTATTTCTGCACATGTGCAGAGTCTATTTTACNGGAGCATACAGAAACCCCAGAGAGCTGAACTGGTTGATTGGGGTTGCTCTGATGTTCTTCTCGATTTTCTTCGGTTACTCGGGATATTTGCTTCCTTGGGACAGTCTGGCCTTTGGAGCCGCCACCATTGGAATCAACATGGCTATGGCNACCCCNCTCATTGGNGAGTGGGTGGCTAATGCCATGTTCGGAGGNACCACATTGACAGGCCAGACAGTAGTAAGGATGTACTTCCTACACGTGTTCGTATTGCCCCTAATTGTTACAGTTCTTATTCTAGCCCATCTATTCATTGTCTGGGTACAGGGAATTGCGGAGCCGCACTGAGGTAATCATAATGGGTTTGTTAGAGAGATTTGGAAGAATTGCCGACACATACGTTAGTGAGAAGGAGCAACTANTAGGGGCAGAAGAGGAAAGGAGGAGGGTGCATACNGGCCATGCATTCTGGCCNACTGAAGTCCTNAGAGANACCATCATTTTCGCCTCCATCGTGATGGTAATAGCATTCTACTCGTGGATTATCCCTCCGCCCCTTCACAATGCGGCTGATCCTTACGCTCAGGCGGGCTTCGTTTTCCCAGACTGGTACGTTCTATTCTCATACGGATATCTAAGATGGGGGGAGTACTTGCCGCAATTTGATATTCCTGCTGGACCAATAGGGGAGTTCTTCGGACAACCTATCGTATCATGGAACGCGGGAGTATGGGGGGCGATGATAACAGGGCTCCCAGTTGCTATTCTAGCGCTGCCACCATTCATAATTGGTAAGAGAGAGAAGAGGGGCGTAGAAGACCCATGGTTCGCAACTGCAGGNGCNGTTTACCTCGCACACGTCTGGTTCATTTCCGTTTTCTCGATAAACATCTTCCTNGAGATGTATGGNCAGAATAGAAGCGATTACTGTTGGGCTGGCCCTCATGGGACATTCTTCTGTGGGACGCAACCCCCATGGACTGCNGAGGTATTCAATGCGGTTCCATGGATCCTCACGGGAGTATTCATCTTCGTAGTACTCTACTTCTCAGTGAGGAAGTTCCTGATAGGTCCGATGGGTTCCAGGTTGACTCCTGTNCTNGGCAGACAGGTTGCNGTAGGNTCNGTNGTAGCCACAGTTCTTCTTTGTACAGTAACCTGGCCAGTCTACGAGAATGGATTCTGGAATCAGAGAGGGCTGGGTACAATGGGATTCTGGGAATACCAGTATGATGCCAAACTAGTGGAGCTTGATGGAATTCGGGGTCAACCCGGAGATACACTGATTCATGTTGATAAAGGTCCCGTTTGGGAGGAGTGGGAGGACGAATGTCTGCCATACGAGCAAACTAGCTCCCTNTCAGTATGGGAGACCATGGAGGAAGGGACGACGCATTCTGAATGGTGTATTTTACCTGCAAAACATTTTGTGAACTGGGGGATTTACCAACCAACTCGTAGTCAGATTATTGACTTCAGTGGGGTTAACGGACACGCTGATACTCAAACNTCTAGNAATATTGGGGCCAATGAAATAATCTATCAGGGNGAAGATGATGGAAGNCCGATTTCAATTTCAGAATCCATCCAGTTCGAGGTNGAGGACCTAGGCATATCCAAGGTTCAAACAGANATAGGTTGCAACTTCAGAACAACCGTTAGAAATGCTGGTGAGCACNCTCAGAGTCTGACTCTAACCGATGATGCNGGTCAGGANATTTGGTCGAACTCCGGTTCTACCTGTGANTCAGGGTCAATTTACCTCGATTCTGGAAGATCTTACACTATTTCCTTCACGACCCTATCAGAACAAGTCAATGACTCNGTCACAATGATTTCTGACTTTTCGGCTGTTTCTTATCAGCCTCTNCTACTGGGNGAAGANGGNACTGCACTNATNAGATCAGAAGTCNCGCTCAGCGANGAGGAATTAGCTTCNATGTCGGTCTCTAATCCNACCTACAAGAAGAATCCNAAGAGTCTGGATGCTAAGCTGATCTANTCGATGTTCATACCATGCCTGGGNGTAGGGGCTCTTGTTTTCATGATGCTNAGGAGCATGGCACGAGGTTACGAATGGGAGATGAACAAGTGCTACGGGTGTGACTTGTGTGACGATGCCTGTCCNGTGAGNCTATTCAACGCAGGAGATAAGCTGAACATCATCTACAATACCTGGAACAACGAGNACGATGGNGTCCCTCTTTACTCCTGCTTNACCTGCACGGCATGCACCAATGCCTGTCCCCAATTGGTTGACTATGACTCATATATTGACATCAGGAGAAATCTTGTGGTGGGAGGGCCACCTGCTACAGAGATCCCACATACAGTCCTGCAAGCAGTACTAGCTGCTGAAGCAGAAGAGGACGCAGACGACTCATTCATCCCGGTGGAAGAGTACCCCCTAGACTCAAGNATTGGTTANTATCCCGGGTGTGTAGACTATATCGATCAGGAGATGGTCTTCAGTCATGTGAACAAGGGGACAATGGATCTGGGAGATGCAACAACTTCTGCATTCACTATTTTCGAAGAGATGGGCGAGGATGTGACATATCTGGGCAGAGACTTCCTAAAGTGCTGTGGGCATGACCAGAAGTGGCAAGGGATGAGTGAGGTCTTCGAGAAGTTGAAGACTTACAACCAAAAGAAGCTCGGAGAGAGTGGAATCGAGACGCTAGTAACTTCTTGTGCTGAGTGTTTCAGGACCTTCGCCTTGGACTATGAGTTAGATGACATGAAAGTAATGCACACCACAGAATTCCTCGTCGAGAAGGGTTTCGACATGAGTCTGAAGACCAATGACGAGGTTACCGTGACTTACCACGATCCATGTAGGCTGGGTAGACAAATGAACATCTACGATGAGCCTAGAGATCTGGTAGGTTCTGTAGAGGGAGTGAATCTGGTTGAAATGGAACACACGGGGGAAGACGCACTATGCTGTGGAGTCTCTAGTATGATGTCATGTAACGAGAACAGCAGGGCTCTAAGGGTCCAGAGATTCGATGAAGTAAGGGAAACGGGAGCGGACATCATGCTAACATCATGTCCGAAATGTGTTGCTCATTTTGAGTGTCTGAAGTTCGAGGGCGATCCAAGGCATGACTTCGAGATTCTTGATGTTGTAAGCTTCCTGGCTAGGCAGATAGAAGAGTCCAGAGGCTAGGGNGATACCAATCAAACTCACTATGATAAGTGTGAACTTGATGGGTAGGNTGAACGACATGACCAAAATCGGTGACGTCCAAAAGAGGAGGGCTGCTGAGCAGTCCAGAATTAGGAAGCAACTGAATTCATTGAGGGCAGAGGAAGAAGCGCTCCTGAAAGGAGGAGATGATGCGGTTGCTTGGGTAAAGGAAGAGTTGTGTATTGGCTGCGATCAGTGCACTATAGTNTGTGATGATGANGCCATAGAGTTGTACGATACCCCNCTGGCAAGTCCAATNATGGATATTGATGTAAACAGAAAAGCAAGAGTCCTTAGAGACCCCTGCACTGGATGCAAACTCTGTGTACTTGCTTGCCCTACTGATGCGATTATAATGATTGACAGGTGATTTAATGGCAAAGGATGACCCAGTTAGGTTCGGAGCAGAGTTTGGCCCTCATAGNACCAAAAGGGCGAGTGGNGTTTCATTGTCTACTTTCAAAACTCTTGTTTGGGTTTCTAATNTGGGTGGGCTATTCCTATTTGCAATTGGAATGGAGTTGATGATTAGGGGATCATTCTGGTTTGGNATTACTTGCATAGTAATTGGAGTTGCGATTGCACTATTCCCNTCCAACTACGAGATAGTAGGGATGGAAGAAATGGATGAAGGNATGTGGCAGAAGGGGGAAGAAGAATAGATGAANGGAACGGCATTNCAGAAGAGAGTCTGGGATGAAATCAAAAAAATCCCCTTTGGNCAAACTAGGACATANANGGAAATCGCNGTTTCTATCGGAAAACCTGCATCNNCTAGGGCAGTAGCCAATGCATGTGCTGCCAANCCAAATCCAATCACAATACCATGTCACAGAGTGATTCGTTCTGATGGTAGNCACGGAGGATATAGCGGACCNGGNGGNAATTACGGCAAGAGTGCACTNATTTCATCNGAAAGTGAAATTTCGGCTAGAAATACTTNATGAAAATAGCGAAAGATNCTATGGAAGCTATTGCCCAGATAAACATGTATGTACTCTGCCTTAGCGGAGANTCCCACAAATCTGATTCTTGTTCGCCCATAATATGANTCGTGGGATTTGAAATTAGAATGTAAACATGACGGGAGCAGAATCACAGCAATGGCAATAGTAGCACTAGTCCGCATAGAGGGAAAAGAACCATTGTCGCGTTGTCGTCTATCACCTTCGTTGAAGGCAATTCACCCAGGACGGTCAATGGGGCTAGCAAAACCGCTACAATTAAGTCTGTTCCAATCCAGAAATAGCAACCAATCCACACGCAGTAAGAAACTACTANTCCNGCTAGTATGGCTAACCTNAGATCCTNCATNTTCCTCTTTACCTCNCCCATTGTGGGGTCNACTAGAGTCATGCCTAAGATAATGGGAGCTCCGTACAAACCGGCCTCCATACCACTTCCTTCCCCCATCGGAGAAATTAGCAAGGCCAATGCAACAGCAAGAGCNCCCCATGCTAGTGCAGAAATCTGACTNGACTCGTATTCTCTCTGNCCCACAATTACAATTCCTGTTCTAAGNCGTAATGCCTCTACGGNGAGNATCAGCAGNCAAACTACGCTAACTAACTCAGTCATCTCTAGAGTAAAAAATGANGATATATCTTCTCCATGGACATAGTATAGATAGGGTATGCANGCCATTGAGATGTGAGTCANCCTTCTGAAAGCNTGNCCCCCAAACCCTCCAATTGANTGATTGGCGTGATCAACGAATATGTCATTTTCATCGGATGTCACTTACAAACCNCCNTCNCCAATAGATGAAACCAATNNCCCGATGGCNTCNCTAATGGTTATAGAACCGTCACATAGTTCCAAGATGATTCTGTCTATTTCAGGATGNNAAACTAAAANCGAATCCCATTCAGAGATTAGTCTCTCCATCATCATCAACTTTCCACGTTCTGTCTGAGGTTCNCAGTTCTCAATTATACGGATAAGATCCTCGATTCCACTCCCATCTATGNCGGAAACTAGGANGACCTCTCTGTTGTCGTTACTCACNAGACTTAGCGANGAGCGGATATGCTGTGCTGNAGAAGAAGCTCCGGGNAAATCTGATTTATTTACAGCNATTACATCTGCCAACTCGAGAATCCCTGCTTTCTCGGCTTGAATGATATCACCTCTGTCCGGGCCGTCGACTAGAAGTAGGCG
>NZTJ01000015.1 GCA_002697065.1 Methanobacteriota archaeon | reverse complement strand
GCAAGCGTTGCGGAGGCCATCGGACGGTTAGCTGTGGTGGTCGTAGGCGCATTCGTGATGGCAGGTCTGGTTGGGTTGAACCTCAATGGGTTGATTGCAGGACTCGGTATCACTGGTCTTGCATTGGCACTAGCCGCAAAGGATACCGTAGCGAATATCTTCGGAGCGATTTCTATAATCATAGACCAGCCCTTCAATGTCGGTGACTGGATTATCGTCGAGGATACGGAGGGCGAAGTGATTAGAATCGGTCTCAGGACGACCATGATTAGAACCGGGAACGATACGATCGTCACAATACCGAACTCAAATATCACAAATTCGCCTGTAGAGAACTTCACAATGCGGAGGTTCAGGAGGATCAGGCCATCCTTCGAATTCGAGGAGGATAGTGACGAGGGGGCACTGAAGAAGTTCTGCGATTCGCTTTGTGAGAGGGTTCTCGGTGACCCCAGAGCCATGAAGAGCGAGGATTCATGGGTGAAGATTACCAATACCTCTCCCTCTAAGATGACGGTTTCCTGCAACTTCTACTGCCAGTCTAGCGCCAAGGTCCAGAGGGAGTTCACTGAGGACATCTTGCTGATGGGGCGTTCAATTGGGATGGAGTGCAAGCTGACATTCCATGAGCCGAGAAGAAGGACCTAACCGGGGAGTTGCCTGCATGAGCAATCTGATTCTAATCAGGCATGGCCAGTCCGTTTGGAACGCAGCCAATCGCTTCACGGGATGGACNGACGTTGAGCTCTCCGAGGTTGGCGTCTCGGAGGCTGAGGAAGCAGGACGGAGCCTGAGTTCTCAGAGGATTGACGTCGTGCACACCAGCGATTTGNTCAGAGCTCAGAGGACNGCTGAGATTATCATGAGCNTGAANGAGGCATCAGAGGGNTACTCNACAAAGTACGACTGGAGGCTTAANGAGAGGAACTACGGTTCTCTGCAGGGGCTGAACAAGGCTGAGACAGCAGAGAAGTTCGGAGCAGAGCAAGTCCATATCTGGAGGAGNTCTTTCGATGTCGCCCCTCCTGACGGGGAGAGCCTGGAGATGACTGCTGAGAGGACCATTCCTTACTTCGAAGAGGAGATTCTTCCGGACCTGCAAGCAGGGAGGGGGGTGCTTGTCTCTGCCCATGGAAACTCACTCAGATCGATAGTGATGCACATCGAGGAAATTTCTCCAGAGGACATAGTGTCTTTGGAAATACAGACCGGCTCCCCGATGTTCTACAAGTTCGAAGGCGGAGAAATCAGTAGAANCGNTTGAATGGAATCTCGGGAGGCGGGGATCTACTCCGGTAGAATTTCATCAGAGCNATGCTCAATGCAATGCTTGCTAATGGNATNGGTATCTGTTCCGCTGATGGNGGGAATGAGTTGATCAAGGAAAATATCCCTATCGACCCNGCCATCATGGANAGTGCTCCGAACGTCCTGTTGTTGAACATCCTCTTCTGGTACCTTGGAACATANCCNATCAGGGTAGTGGCAGGCTGNGGGGCTCCCGACTGGTGTGAGACGGCCTCGATAACATCCAGGAGGCACTGCTCNTACTCCCAGATTGCTAGGCCNCCNCTGTGCGAGTACAGAACTTGGTCAGATGACCATGACTCNGGTGCGCTGCTCCTCCATCCCTCGATTAGAGCCGACCTNAGTTCTACGATATCNAGACTGGTTTCAATCTCGTAGAANGACCTTGACAGGTCATGGACCAGTGAGGCTAAATCCCTTANNGCGGGGAACTCGCATTTCGCGGGAAACAGNGCGGAGTGTAGTCTCGGTCTGGCGAGCCTGATTCTCCCCTCGTGGAAGTCTGCCAGTCCTAGGTCACCAATCCCTAGCATGCATTCTGAGTCTCTGGAGTGAGGGACCCGCCACACAGAGTGTGATCGCAGGAGTTCTTCGATGCCCGCGACTCTGTCGTTCCACCTGTTCGGATCGGGAGGGGTTGTCCTGACTGACTCGACGTGCTTGTGGTATCGCCCCAGGGAAGCACCGCACTCCCTGAGAGTCTCAATCGCAGAGTCCTGATCACCGTCTGTTAGCGCTCTGGCCAGAACCTCTCTGGAGCTTTCCTTGCTGCTGGTTTCCTCCCACACTAGAATCAGGTCGCCACCCTCCCAAGAGAATCCCCCACATGGGGTGTCACATACTCCGGAGGAAGCTTCTACCCTCCTCCTGAGCAGGCCGTCCGAACCCCATGGCAGGAACTCTGCAATCCAATTCGAGTCCCCCGCAAGTCTGGCAATCGGCCCTCTGTCGTTCTCCGATAGAGAGACCGAAGACAGCGATGATGGGTCTGGGATCTTGCCCCATGGTGTCAAGTCGGACGTCACTTCCTCCCATTCTGAGATGTCTGCGATTGGGTTTGGCTCGACCAAACGGCATGTCATTCCGATTCCAGCAAAGGAATGGGCCTCGAAGCCCGAAGGGGTTTGTGAGTCGTCTTCGAGTTCCCTCATGGCCGCAGGCCTCCAGTTCCTCTCCCAGGCAGACATGATTCTCGTACCTAGGAAAGGGTCCAAGGCTTCATTGAATCGGTCTCCAAAGGCTTGAATGATATAGCCTCGAGCGAGTCCCGTGGGAAAGGAAGTTTCTGAGTTGCCCCTTGCCGTAGATATGGATGGCACGCTGATACTCACCGACATGAGTTGGGTCAGTATCAAGAGGGTCCTTCTCAGACAGCCATGGATAATCCCTGGAATGATCGTAAAGGAGCTAAGCGGGAGGAGGGCTCAGTGGAAAAGAGACCTGGCAGAGAGATTGGTCTTCGATCCATCTGAATTGGAATACCACAAGGAGTTCCTAGACTGGCTGACTGGTGAGAGGGCGAAGGGTAGGACGTTGGTTCTGGCTACGGCATCGGACAGGCTAATCGCCGAGCAGGTTGCTGGTCATGTTGGATTGTTCTCTGATGTAATGGCGTCAGATTCGGAATTCAATCTTNGAGGTGAGAAGAAGGGTGAGGCGCTATCTTCTAGATTCGGTAGGAAGGCCTTCTCTTATGCCGGAAACAGCAAGCACGATATCCCCGTTTGGGAGCACGCTGGAGAGGTTATCGTCGTCAACCCAGAAAGNGGTTTGCTGGACAAGGTAGGGGATTCTGCAGACATCATTTTCGAATAGGTCAGTGCTAGTTAGTAGTCATAACGTTGGTACTACCCGGCTACAATAATGGGAAGGGGGAGGAAGAGAGCGGGTCGATTAATCGACAACATAGCCAAGAGTCTCCTCAGATTCCGTATTTTCTCGATTCCTGCGAGAGTTGTTTCCAACTCGTGGTTGGCATGGAGTTTTGTGTCGAGGTTAGATCGGGTTCGCGTCAGGAGGCAAAGAGATAGGGTCACGAAGGGTGAGCTACCGAAGCACGTCTCCATCATCATGGACGGGAATCGTAGATTCGCTTTGAGCCTCAGTCTAGGAAATGAAATCGGACATGCCCACGGGAAGGAGAAGCTGAAGGAGGTAATGGATTGGATAATGGAGCTAGGGATACCGTATCTGACAGTCTACGCTCTTTCTACAGAGAATCTATCCAGTAGGGATCCAGATGAGTTGGAGGCGCTATTCGATCTATATGTCGCAGGCCTGAATGAGATTTCTGAAGATGAGAGGATCCATTCAAAGGGAGTGAGGGTCAGGGTCGTCGGGAGGAGGGAAGAGCTCCCCGAGAGAGTGAACGAAGCAATCAGAAATGCAGAGGATAGGACCGGTGATTACTCTAATTTCACCTTCACGGTTTGCTTAGCATATGGCGGGAGGGAGGAGATTGTCGATGCAGTGAAGGGAATTGCTTCTGACCATGCTAACGGCGAATTGTCATTGGACCAGATCGATACGAACCAGATCTCCAGCCGTCTATACGATGCGGAAATACCCGACCCTGACCTAGTTATTCGAACAAGCGGCGAAGAAAGGGTCTCGAACTTCCTGCTTTGGCAGATCGCTTACTCAGAGCTCTACTTCACTGACGTTCACTGGCCTTCTTTCTCCAAGGCGGTTCTATATGACGCGATAGAGACATACCAGATGAGGAGGAGAAGGTTTGGTGGATGAAGAGGGCTACAGAAACCCCTCACTGGCAGTGGATGCCATTGCACTGAGAGACGGATCTCACGGAGCCCAGGTTCTTCTCATCACGAGGGGCTTCCCGCCCTGGGAAGGCAGGCTGGCATTTCCTGGGGGTTTCGTGGAAATGGGTGAAGATCCAGAGAGTGCCGTCCTGAGAGAGTTGAGCGAGGAGACTGGTATCGAGGGCAGTGAACCAGAGTTATTCGCCGTGAGGGGNGATCCCGACAGAGATCCNAGAAAGCATATCGTATCGATATTCTACCTGGTCAGGGTTGATTCTNGGTCNATTCCCGTNGCTGGAGATGATGCCAGACATGCTGAATGGATCGATCTGAAANGCCTGGAGGCCGAACAAGTGGCTGGNGACCATTTCTCAGTCATCGAGCAACTNCGCAAGTAAGGCTATACACGNNACCCCATNGGNNAATCATGNGCAGGAAATTGAAGATAGATACTGGGGAGCCTAAACTAGGCCCTTACACCCCGGGAATCAATGTGAAAGACCACATCTGGCTTTCCGGCCAGATAGACGTTGCCGCCGGAGACGATATAGAANCGCAAACAACTGGGACGCTAGCTAAAATTGACGATCTTCTAGCAGCTGCAAACAGTTCAAAGGCGGATTTGGTNAAAGTAACCATCCTAATGACTGACATAGGTTTCTACGGAAAAATAAACGAGATTTACTCAGAATGGCTAGGAGATACGATAGCCCCGGCAAGAGCAGCCTACGAGGTATCAAAACTTCCTGGTGGTGCACTGGTGGAGATAGTCTGTGAGGCTTTCAGGAACTCGGGCGAGTATAGGACTGATCTACCGGCAGAACTAGAGGAGGCCTTGGTTTAGGTGATACCTAGCCAAGTGAAAATTTCTATCTTGAAGATTTGGTTTTGACTACTTGGGATAATTATGAGTGTTTTCAAAGCATATGACATAAGAGGAATCGCAGGAATTGAGCTTGACTCTGAATTCTCTGAACGCCTGGGCAAAGCGATTGCGACTCACCTGAATGCAAAATGCGTCTCAGTTGTCAGAGACATCAGAGACTCGAGTCCAGACTACCACGAGGCTTTCGTAAGAGGTCTTCTTTCTACGGGAGCAGATGTTTTTGATCTGGGGATATCTACTACTGGGGTGCTGTATCGTTCTACTGTAGATCTTCCAGTAGATGTCGCAGTTGCTATTACTGCCAGTCACAACCCCCCCGAGTACAATGGATTCAAGATTTGCAAAGGGAAACTCCCCCTGGGGGGAGAAGAGTTGCAAGAACTCAGGAGAACGTTCGAAGCAGGCGATTTCAGAGAAGGGAGTGGCGATTATATGATCATGGACTCATACGTGGAAAGTTACGTCGATTCAATCATTGATAGCGTCGGAGGCCTATCTAGGGACATCAGGGTAGTGTTGGACTGTGGGAATGCAGTACCCGGACCTCTGGCGGTCAAAGTACTGGAAAGGCTAGGCGTGGACGTGCTACCACTCTACTGCGATTGGGATAACTCGTTCCCGAATCATCCCCCGGATCCTACAAGACAAGAGAACATGGCAGATCTGGGCAGAGCTGTCCTGGAGCATGGAGCAGAATTTGGAATAGGCATGGATGGTGATGGAGATCGCCTAGGAGTGGTTGATGAGGGTGGTAGGTTCATCCATCCCGATCGACTTATGGGAATTTTCGTCAAAGAAGTCCTAGCAGACCTTCCTGAAAACGCTTCAGAGGAGCAGCGTACGATTTTCTTCGACGTGAAGTGCAGTATGGCATTGGAGGAGGCTATCGAGGAGCTTGGGGGCGTACCCAGGATGGTTAGGACCGGTCACACATTCATGAAAAAGGAGTTGCGGGGATTCCCAGACTCTCCAATGGCCGGTGAGATGTCTGGTCATTTCTTCATGAACGATCACTGGGATGGATTTGACGATTCGATTTACTGTGCTGCTAGACTCCTGAGCATAATTGCCAAAGACCAGTCCCCCGAACAAGGAGGCCCGAAATTCTCAGAGAGGTTTGAATTCATGCCAAAATATCCCACCACCGATGAAGGAAAGATTCCCTTGATCGGTGAAAGAGAGGAGGTAATGCAATCTGTGACATCGGCATTCGCGGATATGCCTACTTCCACAGTGGATGGAATCAGGGTCAGATACGATGATGGTTGGTACCTATGCAGACCGAGCAACACAGAGCCGATTCTCGTGATGAGGGCTGAAGGTCGTGATCAAGAGGCGTTGGATCATATTCTCTCTGATGTGAGAAGGAGGATCGGCGAGATAGTCGATCTGGAGAAGCTGAAGTAGCCTAGTACACCGATTCTCTTATCCGAATCTCCCAAGTGGTCGCGACGCTGCCACTGTAGCTTAGCTCGGTAGAGCGTCTGATTCGTAATCAGAAGGCCGGGAGTTCGAATCTCCCCAGTGGCTCCATGTTGGGCTTCCAAAAATGGGAGTCAGCCAAACTTCTGGAAAGATTCCTTCAGAGATGCGATTACTGGCATAGGTTCCCCCGAAAGGAAGCTCATGGTCGAACCCCCTCCAGTGCTGTTGTGAGAGACCATCGAGGACACGCCCCTGCTATTGACCAGGGCGCTGGTATGCCCTCCTCCGATAATGGTCATTGCATCTGTCTCGGTACACATGTTGAGAATCTCTATGGTGCCGAATGCGAAATCGGGGAGCTCGAAGTAAGATGCTGGGCCGTTCCAGAGAATGCAGCCGGCATTCTCGACTAGTGGCTTAAGAGAGGCGAGTGTCTGAAGTCCGATGTCATAGATTGGATCCTCTGTTGGAAGCTCTGAGACGGACAGGGGCCTCCTACTACCCTGCGATTCAACGGCGACGTCAATTGGAAGGAAAATCTTCTCAGGGTTTTCTGAGTAAATCTTCTCCCCCATTTCCCATGCAGTTTCGAAATCATGACCAAGGGTGTTTCTGATGAATTCCTTGTTCCTATCACCAATGTCGTTTCCAGCTACCCAGAGCATCAGATTCCCAGTAACTCCTACGAATGCGATCTTGTCCACCTGGCCCTTGGAAATCAGGTTCATCGCTACCCTGACTGAGTCGTCGCATTTTGCTCCTCCAAGAATTGCAAGGTATGGATCGGGGGGATCTCTAAGTGCCGTCCTCAGATTCCTAATCTCTTTCTCCATCAGAGTTCCGGCCACGCAGGGAATGGAGTTTGTGAATCCAGTAAGAGTGGGGGACCTGCGATGTGCAGCAGCAAATGCGTCCGTGACGAGTAGATCTGAAACCGAAGATAGTCGGGACACGAGTGAAGTGTCCTCAGTCTGTTCGTTTGAGTCGTACTTAGTTCCATATTCCTCCTCATTCATCCTAACGTTGTCGAGGAAAATCATCTCACCATCGCGGAGGGATTCGATAGCTTCAACAGCTACATCTTCACAGATATCCGGAACGAATCGGATTTGCTTTCCAAGGAGTTCAGAGAGCCTGGCACAATGCCTCTCCATACTGGTGAAGTCAGATTTGCCTGGTCTAGACTGATGACCCAGAATAACTACACGAGATGAAGAAAGAGCATCCAGAGTCGGCATTATTGCTTTCAATCGTCCGTCGTCTAGCAATCTCCCTGTCGAAGGCTCCAATGGAGAATTGACGTCGACCCTGTACAGGACTGTACGACCACTGAGGTCTACATCGTCGAGGGTGAGCACCCCTTCCACAGTATCTGGACCGAGGGTTCGGCTATGGCCGTTTTGGACGATAATTTGGTTGCGAATTACCCAAAACTGCTTTCCGTTGTGCCCACTCAAGTGATTTCGTGGAGTGGGACACATCGACATTAGTCGGCCCTGAGGGCGATGATTGGAGGGTTCCAGTATCAGAGCTTGAGAGCAGGCAGGCGAGATTGTCTCTAGCCTTGGCAGAAGAGGGCATCGAGTCCGCGTTTATCGAGGACCCAGTGGAGTTGTATTGGCTTACGGGGGGG
>NZTJ01000014.1 GCA_002697065.1 Methanobacteriota archaeon | reverse complement strand
CCTATTTCCGAAACTATCAGGAGACTTGGCAGGAGGAGAGAGGGGGACCCAGAGGTGATATTCTTCCACCTTAACCATACTAATCCGGTAATTGACATTGATTCTTCCGAATACCTCGAAGTGGCATCTCTGGGTTGGTCAATTGGTGAACAGGGGACAATATTTGTTTTGTAATTCTAAGCGGAATATTATGTGTCGCCAGTACAGCCCGCGTTCGTGCGAGTCACTGGGAAGGTGAGCAGCGGGCTTGGTAGGGCTCACGTATTCATGTTTCAGAAGCACTACCAATCCCAATTCAAGGGTGTTCTGGGAGTAGGTGCTTGGCCAGGTACCCTGAACGTGGATGTAGGAGAAGGGAGCATGGGTGTATTCCTCCAATTGAGGGTGTTAGCCGGTCTAGAGGAGGGCGTTCCTCTGGAATCGGTTGAGCCGCACAGGATCGAGGGTTTCGAAAGAGACGGGAAGTCCTTCGGAGGAGCAACTGCCTTCAAAGGAAGGATTCGCAGAGAAAAGGGAGATTGGGAGGAATGTGCTATTCTAGTTCCCGACCTGACAAGGCACACCAGCACGGCTGAGGTGATTTCCGGNGCCTTCCTTCGCGAAACACTGCCATGCTCAGATGGTGAAGAGGTGGAAATCGAACTCAATTGACTCTAGTCATCCATTCTCTCTCCAGCATTAATCCCATTTCGTATTTGGACAATGAAAGCCACCTCCGATAGTCTCTGGAGTCACTAGGCCTCTCCGAGAATGAAGTAGATATCGGCAGTTTATCGGAGAAAGGTGGATCGAAGTCCTCGTGCGATATATCCCAAAGAACGAGTCCTTCAGAAGGAGCCCTCCCCAAGTCCACTGAGACCTGTGGGNAGTTCAGTGCTGATTCCAGATCTAGNANGGATATCCTACCNGATGCTATTCCNGAGAATGCCGATGCAATTCTCCTAACTTGGTTCCATATGAACGACTTTGCCTGAATAGAGAATCCAATCAGCCTCCCTTCNTCAGAAATCCACGGAATACACCGGTCTACTGTTCGGATTGGATCAGTGNCTATTTCCAATCTGGAGAGGTTTGTGAAGTCATGATTGCCCTCNACCAANGAGCAGGCTTCCGATATTGCATCGGNATCAAATTTAGATGGCCATTCCTCTATTACCTCAAGACGATATAGGTAGCTTCGTGAATCAGCATACCTGACCTTGGAAGNGGATGGTGCACGATTGGCTGAAATCGCTACTGCTCCCACNGGTAGGTGGTCATTTAGNGCTCTTACTATGGAGTCGTTGCTNACATTATCGGTNACTGATGAAGGTAGATCGATTCTNGCCAGATTCATCCTAACACTAACTCCAGCATCTGTTCTNCTGGACATCTCCAAGCAACCCTCNGACCACCAAGTAAGCCTTCTCAGTGCATCCCTCATNGAACCCTCNACTGTTCCAACGTCTGGCTGAATCTGTGATCCGTGGAAAGAGTTTCCATGATAACCTAGGGCGACCAGGAATCGGTCGCTCAATCGTTCACCCCTACTCTGTCTGGAGGTACTCCAGGGCTTCCTCTGCGGATGCAAATCCCATACCAAGTAGAGCGAACTCAACAGCTACTGGTAGGAACTGCTTAGCGAAGCCCTCGCTTCTATCGAAATTGGTCTTGAAATCGATNTTATCGATGAGCATCTTTGCTGCCTGATANAGATCCTGAGTAACATCGAAATCNTCCGATGANTCGCCTAANTCCTTTAGTTTTCTCAGTTCGCGAATTGCCATTGGTATCCTATCGAACTCAATTAGTGCGTTGGCATATGCAGCCTGGTACTCTGTGCTCTCTGGATCAAGTGCTGCTGCCTTCTTGAAGTAGGCCGCGACCTGTCCCTCATTTATCCTGTCATTGCCCTTCTCGTCAAAGTTCCCATTCTCCTGTATCTCGAATAGCGCNGATTCAGCCCAACCATGGTATCCTGAAGGATCATCTCTGTTGGAGTTGATGTGTGCCTCAAAGATTTCCATGGCTCCCATGAAATCTCCTTGAGTAATGCATTGAGCGGCCTTAGTTATTGTTTCCTCATCCGACATATTTCTCAGTGTCTGTGGGAGGACTCAGGGTTATGAACGGTGCGGAATGATGGGTTAGCGATTCACCTGNAACTTTCTTTTATTCNATAGCTGGNCCGACNTTGGAATCCATGAGTTCGTTAATCAATCGATATACTTCCATTGGNCGTCTAATCCCNTAAAGACAGACTGCAGGGTCACTATTCTCTACGGTTCTATCTCTCTGNAANGTAATCCAACCNAGTAGGAATGAGAGAAATCTCATCTTACCCTTCGAGGATTCGATTATCNCCGTGGAGGCTCCTACGGTAGCTCCCAGAGATTCGACCTGTAATCCCACTCCAGATCCAGTGATTACGTGTATGTTTCCAAATCCTAGAATCCTACCTAGAATGGTTGGGTCGGCCTTGAGATTCTCCACTTTGTGATAAGAAATCCCGTGGGCGCTAGTTTCGAAGTACAGGAAGTTCTGTCTAATGTGTATCCTTTTGTCTGTTATGGCATAGTGGAATGATCTCTGGTAAATAGAGGTGAGTGAGACCATGACCAAGAAGGATAGAATTCCAAGAGGGGCGAACCATGAGTAGTTCCATGCTGGAAGAGGGCTTGAGAACCCTGAACCGAAGAAACCCGCGATCCACTCCACTACATCCATTAGTTTCCAAATTAGTGGGATGAGGCAGCAAATCAGCAACCAGGATGTCGTCCACTTTCCGGATGTGGAGAAATTTGCGTAGTGATTGACTTTGGTAAGAATTAGCATGCATATGACAAAGCCCATTACTCCTGTTGTGTCAATTAGCCACATTACTACTGATAGGATGAAGTTAGCCTGGCCTTCTCCTTCTGGAGTGTCTAGTAATTCTCCTAGGAAGAAGGCGACATGAACGAGGAGAACCAAAATCGAGAGGATGTACTTGTCGGCCATTGAAGCGGTTGATGGGCCGCCTCTCCAGATTGGAGTCTCCGACTCTGTAATTTCAGGGAAGTCCGAACGAGCAGAGTCCTCGTCGATATCGGACCTGAATTGCTCAACGAACTGAGACATTAGTATTCCCGCTTGGATGATAGTTTCTAAGGGATTGCTATCCCAAGTTCATCAGTGCAAGAATCCCCAGGAATGCTCGGCATTTCCATGAATCCAACTATAGTCCGACATGGTCCTAATTCCTTCTTCGTCCTCAATCTTGAGACGGATCACCTCAAACGGATACTCGTTGTAGGTCAGATGNCTGACCANNCCCATTCGAGTTGGCTGATCGAATGTCCACCTTGCACGACTAACTGACCTAATGTCCATTGAAACCTTGGAAGAGTCATTCCAGACCTTNATGCTGAAGTTTGGAAGCAAGTTTCCGTCGGAATCCAAGAGATCCTGATCAGANTTACTGACCTCGACCTCACAATTGTCGAACTCNTGCGTCCTGCCTCCCTTCCTATCATGGAAAATACCGGCCCGTTTCAGGGGGATTCTGACCGCATCTCTCTTTCGCCATGGCTTGTCATCCTTCGTTGTTGATAGTGGAGTCAAGTGTGGCATGAACCAATCCAAATATGATCCNTCGTCAAAGTGGANCATNCCCCAGAACCAGGGGACNGATGGAGCTTGGACTGTGACCTTCTGGAAGTAGGCCGTTCCCTCCAACTCCTCCCCATCTACGACTAATCTGGACTTCATGCCTTGAAGNCTAAGGATATCATAACCCATGCCGAGAGCTATCTCGTTGTTCTTGTATGTGAGTTCGCTTGGTGGTCCCCACCANGGCGTGAGGTTAGCTTCGAAGGTAGATGGAGCCCCNTTTGACCTAGCTTCTCTGTCACTGGAAAGACTTACCCACATGGACTGATTTCCAGGAGACATCCCCATGGAAAGATCCTCCCTCTCCACAGGGATGACTGCCCCTGCTCCAAGCCCNTCCCCCTCTCCNGGCCACAATGGGTGAGTATCACTAATGACGGCCATGCGGCATTCTCGCATGGTGAGCGGTTCGTGCATAGTCTCACCATCGTACCACCATGCACACACCATCCCAGGGATTACGAAACCTCCATTCTCGTCCTTATGCATCCTAGAACCGGGCTCCCACCAGTGGCCACTGACCCTAACTGCCTTAGTCTCCTTAGTCGACCACAGAGTCATCANCTGCCTGGACCTACTAGGCCTGTCAGGATCCGGTATTAGAATCAGCACCCAATACCACCACCAGGACAGGCCGTAGATTGGAGGCATGACATCGAGCCTCCATAGTGAGGAGAAGTCCCCCTCGAACTTAGTTGGATTCTCCTGCATCTCAATCACATTATCTCCCGTCTGCTGAAGACTGACTTTGCTATGAATATCCAAGCTACTGAGACTATCATAAGAACTAGGATNCTGTTTAGCANTGCTACTGCTGCTGANGCNGTCCCTAGAGTATGGACGGGAGGCTGCCAGAAGATGGAGAGTCCGGANTCTATTCCGAACGCGTTATCCATCTCGGCCCATTGGATGGTATCCGGCCANGCTAGAAGCACCATGGCATCAATCATCTGCAGAGCCCAGTGGGAGATAGANACGCTTGCCACTGTCCAATTTGGGTTCACTATGGAAAAGCTCCCCATCATNAACTCCCAAATCCCGAATACTATGCAAAGGTANACCCCNTACTTGGGTGAGATAAGNCCCATGGCGTTGAATATTGATCCGTAGGCGGCCAGAACCAGAGTCGTTGCNAGCCCNATCCCNAGCCATACTGGCATGTCCGAGAGNCGNAATANCTCATCGCCGGGACCCAGTAATGANGCGATAAGNCCGACGACAAGGGAGAGTGCGATGACGTAGGTTCCCGAAATTGCCAGGTACCCCATTAACCTGTAAACGATGAATTCAGCGCGATGGATGGGTTTCGACAGTAGAAGGTGAAGTGTTCCGTTCTCNGTCTCGTCCCTTACCAGTCCTAGAGATAGGAATAGAGGGATGAACAAACCCANGAGGATTACGAAGGCCATCTTCCCGACTGCAATTACGAATGTCCTNTGGCCGAGTTCTCCGATGTACACCTGCTCGTCCGGGTCCTCATCGACAAGGTAATCGGATCGGATATCGATCACCACTCCGTTGGGCGCCACCCACTGCACGTCGCAGCGTATCCCATTGCCGTTGTCATCATCACCAAGGCCGTCGTCCATAGCGAGGCAGTCGCCGTCATCATCGAATCCATGGCTCCCCCCTAATCTGACCTCGGACGGACAGTCCACCCTACTCTCTTCCCATCCTTCCTCTCTTAGGGAAAGACCGTTGAAGCAGTCTATCCCGTCCTCGTTGATATACATCTCAGGAGGTTCTGGTTCGATGTATACCTCCTCTGTCCAGTACCCCCATGAGAGGTACATTCCCTCAGGCACTATNACTTCNCCATCTCCTCTCCACTTNCCTGAAACGTAGTATGTNGTCAGNCCGTTCCCATCTTGGTCACCGAGATCACAACCATCCCTCCACACAGTCTGGTAAATCTCCTCCAACTCCCATTCCGAGCAATCCGTCAGATCGGGGATTCCTGATTCATCGGGATTCCAAGTGATGTGAGTGTCCCACCACTCTCCGCTGTAATTTAGATCAATCCAACGAGCCTCGAAGAAGGCTCGACCCTCCCATGACTTGTTATCCGAGTACGTCCTTTCTGCATCATTCCAGTCTATGTCACTCTCGAGAAGGAAGATGCTAGCCCCCGGGAAAACGTTGGGGTCCCAGTCAGGAGTACCGTACTTTCTCTCTTGGCCCATTGGGTATCCATCACCGTCGTTGTCCTCACTGTCTCCGTCGTTGTCTATGGGTTCGAATGACTCCCTGACGGAGTCTACGTAGAAGGATAGCAGCAGCACCATCAGTAGGGCACCTACTCCCAATACCACCCATGTGGAGATCCTGTGACGTAGTTGCCTCATTGTTAGCTCAACTATTGCTCCCGCCTTACGGTCCAGCCTTGTCCAAACTGTCTCTGAAAGCGCGAGACCCTTCTTATCCATCATTGGCCCTCCTTGATTAGGTAGCTAAGCAGAGACTCAAGATTGTCATCAGGATTCTCGATACTGGTGATCTTCTGATTCGACTTCACGACTATAGACGGTAGGACTGAGTGGGCCGCGGATAGGTTGTTGGTGTGGATTTCTAGTTGCCCTTCCCTGGGAAACCTGACTCCGAAAATGGGATCCTCTGAGATGAATAGNGCTGCCAGACTCCTTGGATCCTCGCAATTNATGAGTATCCTGTGCGGGTGCTTATCGAGTAAATCGCGAATNGCATGCAGATTTCCTATGGCAAGTAACCGNCCATTGTGGAGAATCACGATCTGCTCTGTTATCCTCTCTATCTCCTCTAGNATATGACTTGAAACTAGGATNGTCTTGCCCTGCTCACCCATTTCGCGTATGACGCTCATGATGCTGGTTCTGGCCAATGGGTCACATCCATGAAGGGGTTCGTCCAGAATAATCAGATCCGGGTCATGCACAAGTGCATGGGCAATCTTGACCCTCTGCCTCATGCCCTTGCTGAACTTTCCAAGCTCCTTGTGCATCACATCAGATAGCCCAACGAAATCCAATACGTGAGATGCCCTGTCTGTAGCTTCCTCTCTCGTCATTCCATGTAGCCTGGCTAGGGTGGACACAAAGTCCAGTGCGGTCATCCACTCATACAGCTTCTCAGACTCACTTACGTAACCCACCCTCCNGTACGGAGAGGTGTTGACCCAAGGATCCACACCGAATAGTCTGACAGANCCCTGGCTAGGCTTTATTCTGCCCATCATTAGCTTGAACAGGGTCGACTTACCTGCTCCGTTTGGCCCNAGTACCCCTGTTACCCCTCCNTCAATTGCGAGGGAGAGGTCGTTGATTCCGATTACCTGTCCGTACCACTTNGAGGCTTGATCGATCAACACTGCAGGAGGTTCCTGGGCATCNATTGTCATTCTCTGGTCACCTCCAGCGAAGTCACTCTGGAAACTAGTAGCCAGACTGCCAAGGAGTTCATGGCCAATATGGAAACTGCAGATATTGAGACCGGGTGTTCGTAATTTGGAGGTATCCCCAGTAGAAACTGCCCCAAGTGAGCCAAGCAGTCGTAGGGGCTCAAGGCATACATGAACGTCGTACTGAATTGTAGCTCGACTAGTAGGGAGACNAGTTTCGTNCCGTANATTATNCTCAGAAATCCTATAGCAGCAAAGAAGCGACTCCTNCTGATACTAGATAGAGCCAATCCAATNGAGGTGTATGTNATNACTAGGATGATTCCAGCTANCATCCCTCCGAGNAAAATCGGGAGAGTATCCGCGAGATATGCCCAACCCTCTGCCTTGAACACAATGGCGCTGGTGTAGTATGCGAAGTAAGAGAAAACGATGACGAATCCGAGAATTATTGCCACGCTAAGATACTTCATTGCCGTATAGTCCAGCCTAGAGATGGGTCTTGAGAAGTAGACNGCACTTGTCCCGTGCTGCCTGTCGTCCGATATCATCCCCCCTACGACTATTGCGGTTAGCAGGGGCCACATACACAGGTTCCTGGGGAAATAACCCAGAACCTGTCCCCACAGATTGTACCTGTTCACCCCCCACATCTTCTCCATGAAACCCCCCTGATCCCCTGTCAAGGAAGATAGGAAGAGCATAGGAATGGGNGTAAGGGAGGCNAGGAAGATTATCAGGATGAGGAGNCTTACCATCGGATGGTACTGTCTGTGNCCCTTACTCGTGAANACTCCATACACGTGGTGNCTGAATATAGCGTAGTTCCTCATCCACCTGGGCCCTAGGTCNCCATCCCACGGNCGGTACTTCTGCTCGAAGATCTGCCCTAGAGAAGCTTGTGACTTNGCNACTACTGCTGTTGCCTCNTCGTCTCCGTCTCCNGATCCAAACGCTGCCTCCATCCTGGTGGTTCCGCCTTCTAGTTCGACTTGCTCCTTAGCCACTCAAACTCCTCCTGTGTGCTCAGGNGTCATCAAATCTCCAGTTCCCTTGATCTGGGATCCCAACTTATCCATTACAAGCAAGAAGATGTCCTCAAGNTCGGGTTCGTATTCNTTCATCTGGCGGACTTGTACTCCTGCTGAAACCGCTGCTTGGAGGATCTGNTCNATCGTTTCCTCGCTAGTGACCTTGACTCGGATTACCCTNCCCAGACGCCTGAGCTGCATGCCCATAGANTTCAGCTCATCCTCCATCTTGCTGGCTCCTCCCCATATCACCATCTCGACCTCCTTGTCGACTTGTTCTACAAGTTCCTCGATGCTTCGCTGGACAACAATTCTACCCTTGTGTATCATCACTATGCTTTGGCATAGGTCCTGCACATCATCCATCACATGACTGCTCATGAGAACTGATCTGTTTCCTTCTTTCACGGTCCTATTTAGGGTCTGAAGCATGAATGAGCGGGCCCTCTGGTCCAATCCATTGGTTGGTTCGTCGCAGATTAGTATGTCTGGGTCATGAACCAAGGCGCATGCTAGCTTAGTTGCTTGTAGCATCCCGGTGCTGAATGTCTCTATCTTCCTGTATCTCTGATCCTTCAGTCCTACGTACTGGAGAACTTCATGGGCCCTCTGAGTCGCATGCTTCGTGTTCATACCGAGAAGCTCCCCGGAGTACCTTACTTGGTCGATTGCGAAGAGGTTTGGATCAAGTGCGTCGTACTCAGGCATGTATCCTATCTTGGATCTGATCATCTCCCCCTGTGTCCTGATGTCATGNCCGAGGACGCTTCCTTCTCCTGAAGTAGTGGTGATTAGGCCGAGTAGGCACTTGAAGAGTGTCGATTTCCCGGCCCCATTAGGCCCAAGTATCCCTATGGCACCCCTTTTGATTTCTAGATTGATGTCATCCAATGCTAAGTGAGGGCCATACATCTTCCTAAGGCCCTTCGTGGAGATAATTGGTGCATCCCCAAGGAGTTCTTCATCCGACATAATCTAGCCCCGACTCCCTATAGCAGTCGAGCCTTGGTCGTACAACAATCACTTGAATGAATCCCCAGAAAGTTTCCCTTACTCGTCTTGCTTGAANGCNCCGTCNCTGACTTTGACAGCGATTCCCTTCCTTAGGAACTGCATCTCGAGATGGGAGGTCAACGGAGTCCCATGAGCAACNAGNNTTCCTTTCGAGTCGANGACTAGACACGGTTGTCCGGGGATGATGTGGGAGTCTGCTCCNGAGATGTAACCGTGCATNACGTTCCTGCCCTTTCCAACGAATGGTATTGCATCGTCAACGATGCACACCCTNGGAATTCCTGGGAAATCGGANTCCTCCTCTGTTTTTCCGAACTCTGGGACTGGAGAGGTGTTCAGGTCGTTTGCCAACGAGGCCCCCGCGATTGTAAGTGAAATCCCCCCATCTGTCAGCCTAGGAGATAGGATGTGCGATCCTCGAGATCTTACGTTTACGACCCTGTCGGTTCTGGACATCCTACATGTCATCTCATTCGTCATCTTGCAAGCATCTAGAGGGTGAACAGAGCACAGAAGTGCGAGTTTGTCTACAATGGAACATCTATCCAGCCAATTCCTAATCTCTCGTGACTCCATGATCCCTTCCACTTCTTCTTCGGGAGTTATCCTAGTAAGGGGAAGCTCGGATAGGCCCAGCTCATCGAGAGCATCGCTAATCTCCATTTCATCCGAGATTGGTTCCCAAATACCATTCGGTCCAGTCAGGTGGCACCATGGGGATAGGTCCTCCAGAGAGTACGGTATGGGGCCTATCGGTGTGGAAATCATCACTACTGTCCTAGGCTCCCTATGCAGGTGCTCGATCACCGCGCCGATAGAATTGCGCCAAGGAGGGGAGGTGCCTTCTATCAGCAGAACCCCCTCTGCGGGATCGGTAGAGGAGTCCCACCACGATCCAGGGACCCTCCATCTGGTGGCTAGCAGAGCCTGAATGTGGAGGATATGAGGCCTGTACTCGATTTCCTCCCCAAGAGGTTCCCCCCCGCCCCTGAGGGGGTTGCTGGATGCAATCATCCTCAGTACTGACTCCCCGACTGGCCCGTCATCAGGTCTGTCCAGTTGTTCCTGCAACCATACGAAGGCCTCCCTGAGGTAAGGGGATGCGTGGCTCCTCCTCTCGGCCAACTCCCAAATAGTGCCCTTCCTGACTGCCTCTCTGCACTTGGCTAGTTCCGACTGGGTGACCTCGAGGTTGTGCTCAGCTAGAATCCTTGATCTATCGTCATGAGGCATTTCCCTGATGCGCTGTGGGGTCTTGCCGAAAAGAGCGTTTGATTGGAAAGGCCATTCCTCTAATTCGTCCAGTTTTACGGTACCCTCTGGAGTAAGGAGTCTATCGTCCCTAGCGAAAATCGCATAAGCTGCGCTATCGAAGATGTCCACCCCTAGGGCTATTGACATCGGGAAGAGTAGCGGGTGCCCGCAACCGAAGAAGTGGACTGGCCTGTCAGGGGGAAGTGATGCCTTGGAGGCTAGTAGAATCTCGAATAGTTCCCTGTACCTCTGTTGTTCCATTAGAGGTACGATCCCCCCTATCGGATGGATGGCGAATCCCTTACCGTCTACCTCTGCCGAACCCATCAGGAGAGATGAGTCGTCCCTGAGATCTGCGTGAGTGCCACCTTGTATCGGCCCGTTGAGTTGCATGTCTGGGCCTGCTGCGGAAAGTGAGAGCTCCGAGCGATTAGCGGTCTCTGAAACTGCATACTGCAACTCATCCTTGGTCATGTCAGGCCTTCCGAATACATCGAGCATCGTGCCTACATCCACTCCCATGTCCCTCTGGAACGACACGATCTCTTCTGGACCAACCTCTACGTCCCCGTAGACATACGACTGGAATGTTCCCGAGTCAGTTACTACCGCCCCCGGGAAGTTCAGCAATGAGTGGATCCCGTTCGAGAGGGCCTGAGATTTCAGGTCCTCATGCTTCCAAATGACGTAGGAGTTGGTTATCAGAGCCTCGATTCCATACTTATCCCACATCTCCCTGGGTTCGATAGTTCGTAGATTCGGGTTAATCACTGGAAGAAGCATAGGAGTAGTGACCGTGCCGTGTTTGGTGTGTAACTTACCGATTCTTGCAGCGCCGTCCCTCTGTTTTATCTCGAATAGGCCAATGTCTTGTTCCCTGCATGGTTCCGGATCGGGACGCGCTGCCATGGGCCTTGCACGGAGTGGATGCCATCAAACCTCGGTATGCCTAGATTCCACCCTCAG
>NZTJ01000013.1 GCA_002697065.1 Methanobacteriota archaeon | reverse complement strand
GTCCACATCACCATGAAAACAAAAGTCGTGGATACGAATTTGTCTATGTCACTTGACCAAGCAGTATCAATCCAACCATATTCTACATATGCTATCCGAGAGTGGTATACTACAAGCATTAATCCTAATGCCAAGTGCACCATTCTCCATATTTTATTCCAGTTTTTTGTCATATCCTACACTCGTGTTGTTTTGTTTTATACATTCCCTAGGGATAGATAATGCCGTAGCAAAACATTGCATGAGTTATCCCTGAAATCGGAAAATAAGGATTTTCTCCAATCCTCATTGAATATTGGGCATTACATCATAAAGAAGCTCGGAGATGAGCGGAGTATGGAAGAACAGCCGCCCGAGACACAATTAGTCCAAGGAGAACAAGCACAGCCCTTCTCGCAGCCACACGTGGTCTACGAGACCAAGAGTTCTCTGCCGGTTGTCATAGGGGTGCTGTACGCAATTTACCAAATTCTGCCAATCTTAGGCGGGCTGGCATTGCTATTCGGGGCTGCTATTTTGGGAGGCATAGGTGTCGAGAATGCAGATTCAGGGGCAACCGAAGCAGGAGCGGTGGTAGCCGTAATCGGGCTCTTTATGCTGATCCTAGGCGCTTTGGGCATATTCGCAGGAGTACTGATGGCACAGAGGAAGAGGCTCGGGGTCCACATAGCATGGGGGATTCTTGGCCTGGGCGCAGTCCTAAGCATAATTTTGACTACCCTGGCTGAAACTTCGCCGGACATTTTCACCCTAGGGTGCAATGGCGTTTGCGCTTTGTTAGTTGGCCTTCCTCTGATGATCTCCAGCGCTAGCCAGCACATGGAGTGAAATCGCTATCTGGGCTTTTGCCCAAGTTAAAGTCCCGCACCCCTATGCCGGTGCATGACCAAGTGGGAGTACAAGGTGGTAGGGCATACCAAAAACAAGAAACTGGAAGAAGAATTGAACAGGCTGGGGAAAGAAGGATGGCAAGTCGTTGCCGGCGGTGTCGGCAGTTGGCCACATTCGCAATTCGTCATGATGAAGGCCGTTTGACTGAGATGCCTACAGTTCGGTGATCACATCACCGAGGTGCCGGGCATGAGGGATTGAATTTTCAGCTCGGCCAGAGTTTCCCCCCCACCATCGACCACGATCCTCAGGTTGAGGACCTGCCCTACACCGGCCTCCGCATCGCAGCCGACGGGGGTCGATGTTGCGAAGTCCGCGTCCTCGATATCCTCATTCACGGTCCCCTCGACGTCGACATTGGTTGGNTTCAGGTCTATCTCGAATCTGAAGCTGGTCCCAGCGGTGATCTCGGCCCCATCGGCTATTGCCGTGCCATCCATCTCAGTGGCCGATACTGGTCCTGAGTCGACGGCGGTAACGGTCTTCCCAAGTACCTCCGTGGGGGCTCCGGGGCCGTCAAGTTGCGAGTATGTCACGCCACACGTGATGTAGTACGAAACGTCTCCTTGCTGGACGTTCANCGAGCCGGATCCGATTCTTGCGATAACCTCGANCGTGGATACATCGGTACGGCAGTCCAGGCTGGTACCCGGACCGCAGTCAGCTCCGATTTCCGCAATCCCGTCGCCCCCTCCCCCACTATGGTCCCAACTCATAGGATTGTCCGTATCCTTGACATAGATGTCAGTGATGGAGACCTTTCCTGAGATCTGCTGCCTGGTGTCAGAGCTGGTGTTCTCCGCGTTCTGCTGTAGCTCCTCCGCTGTCTTGATTATGATCGTGGATGCGACCGCGGCGACAAGTATCAACGCGATGAAGACGATCATCGCCCCGATACCTATTGACCCCTCTTCATCCACGCTCTTTCGAAATGAGCATGATTATCAAACATTGCTGTCTTAATGATGAATNCTCCGAANGTTGGCGTGTNAGCTGCACCTGTGTGTATCTGAGATCCATCCTATNCACGCCGGCANAAGAAATAAAGTCCAATTCTTCTGATTGAAGCTATGCCCCCCGTAGTGTGTCCTCGGTGCTTCACGGAATTGGAGGACAAGGGGGAGTGGTGGAGCGGGGGGACCTGCGAGTGCGGGAAGTGCAAGGGAATACTCGCTGACAAGTTCTGGTTGGAAAGCAACATGCACCATGGCGACTATCTGAGGCTGAGCAAGAGGGTGTCCACAGGCTCACCGGCAGGGATATACTGCCCGCATTGCCTGTCCATTCGACCGCGCCGCCCGATTGAGATGTCCCAATTCACGGTTTTCCCGGGTAGGAAAAGCTACGAGATCGATGGTTGCCTAGAATGTGGATCGATGTGGTTTGACCAGGGCGAGTTGGAGTCGTACGAGGAGGGAGGGCCAGGTGACCCATCTACCGCTAGGGCCAGGAATAAAAAGGACCCATCGGAAAGAATGGGAGATGCCAATATTGCTAGTTCGGCAGGTGAGGTTGCTACTTCGGCAGGTCAGGTGGGACTTGGAATCATTGATTTATTGGCGGCAATTCTCACAGGATTCTGATGTCTCGTAAACCTTCAATCGCAGTTGTGAAAATACTTTTTCTGGTTCCCTGAAATGTCCCTATCCTAGATTACTCCTGCACGGTTCAATTCTACATACACGATCACTACGCAAAATATGCTGATTAGAATCCCAATGGGTCCTCTTTTGATCTTGGAAGACGGTCTGAATCCTAGGATTGGTTCGGCCTTGTCTGCTAGTTTTTCTTCTATCTCGCCTATGGGCTTCATGATGATTACGTAAAGATCCTGTCTTATGAAATTCGTTAGATGATTCATTGCTCGCACAATAGTATGCCCGACTATGAATTTCTATCATCCGGCATTATCAAAAGAATTGGAAAACTGTTTTCCCCGACAGCCCTGCCTCACTGATGTGGCAAAAGAGAATTTGAAACACAGAATCGGCCCCTACCGACTATATGCCCCATTTTATGATCGTATCTTCGCGCCTAGTTTCTCCGAAGGGCACCGGAAAATGTACCAATCCCTCGATCTTGAGGATGGTGACAGGATATTGGAGGTCGGAGTAGGGACCGGGGTATCGTTGGCCTTCTGCCCGGATAATGTGCATGTGGAGGGGATAGATTTCAGCGAGTCGATGCTGAGGCAGGCAAGGCAAAAGTTGGATGATGGGGGCATTGGGGGCAATGTTGTGCTTTCCAAGATGGATGCTCACGAGCTCGAATTCGACGACGACGTCTTCGATCATTCTCTAGTCGCTCACGCGTTATCAGTTGTCTCGAAACCCGAAAGGGTCCTCTCTGAGATGAAAAGAGTGACAAAAGTTGGTGGCAAGATATGCATAGTGAATCACTACTCTAAGGGGCGCAGTTTGGCTCTTGGGATGTGGAACCCACTGAGAAAGAGGCTGGGTTTGGGAATGAAGGTTGACTTTCTAAAGCTCATAGATGATCTTGACATGGAGGTTCTCAGGGAGGAGAGAGTCAATCGCAACTCTTCAAGCATCATAATCTGCAAAGTAACGTGAATTTGCTGGCACCATCATGCCTGAGTTGAGACTCCCCCTTCTCAGCCCATTAGTTCCTTCAGGACGGACTCTACCCTGTCCATNCCCCGGGAGATGTCCTCGCGGCCGATCGTGTAGGNNAACCTCAGNTGNCCNTCTCCCGCCTTGCCGAACGCAGTCCCNGGCGAGCAAAGGACGCCTCCCTCCAGGAGCTTGAGCGCGACCTCCTCGCTGGTCATTCCAGGCACCTCNACCTTCGGGAAGACGTAGAACGCNCCGGTNGGGACGTGGCAGGANACNCCNGGCATNGAGTTGAGCCTCTCGCANATCAGGTCCCTNCGCGCCTCGAACTCCGCGCACATCTCCTCGGGGTAGTCNGGGGNCTTCTCCAGCGCCTCCAGNACAGCGTGCTGCATGGCGTCGTTGGAGCATGCTGTCACGTAGTACTGCATCTTGGTNAGCTCGGCCATGAGCTCCGGNTCGGGCGAGAGCAGGTACCCTATCCTCCANCCGGTCATCGCGAAGGTCTTGGAGAAGGACTGGACCATGACCAGCTTGTCGTAGCCCGCACCGAGGAATGAGACGTGGGGGGAGTCGTAGACTATCCTGTCGTAGACCTCGTCGGTGATGAGCCACAGGTCGTTGGCCCTGGCGAACTCAACCAGCTCGTCCCTCTGCCGCTCGTCTACATTGCCCCCCGTTGGGTTGCTGGGGAAGTTGTNCAGTATCGCCACGGTGCTGTCGTCGACGATCTCCTCGAGGTCCTCGATGGTGGGTACGAAGCCGTTCTCGAACCTGCATGGGTAGAGTGAGGCCTCGCCGCCGCAGATGACGACGTCTGGCGGGTAGAGCGGGAAGTAGGGCTCTGGTATCATCACCTTGTCCCCTGGGTTGACTATTGCGAGGAAGATGTCCAGGAGGGCGTTGGTCCCGCTCATGGTGATGCACACGTTCGACTCGTCCAGGGCCGGGATGCGATGGTGCCACATCTCCGCTATCTTCTGCCTCAGCGGGGGGAGGCCGGCCGTGGTGGTGTACTTGTTCCTCCCTTCCCTCATCGCCCGGGCGAANGCCTCGACGGCGAGCTCTGGCGGCTGGAAGTCCGGTTCTCCGAGGCCGAACTGGACGGCATCGTCCCCNGCCATGTCGAACATCCGCCTCACACCAGTTGGACGGATGCTCTTCGAGCGGTCGGAGAATCTCACCATGACCTGCGGACTTGCGTTCTAGGATTTGAACAAGGCGGCGCGGGACGCTCGATTTCTCGGATAGAGGAGGTTTCAGTCGACCAGTTCCGCGTCGATTGGCCCCCCGTCCCCCTCGTCGGGGCGCATCCTCGCGAGGACCAGGGAGCCGGCCCATCCCATGGCCACCAGCACAACGAGTCCGAGGGCGGCAGTCGGTATCCCCCGTGATGAGTGTGCCCCGCCCTCACCGGTCACCTCGTAGAAGACGGGGAGGGAGTGCGAGTCCCCCGAGGAGGCGTGGACCTCTACGGTGTGCTTGCCCTCGGCCATGTCCCTCGGGTCGAGCACGACGTGCCACAGGAAGGGGGTGAGCGCGCCGACCTCGCCCGGTGGCTCGGAGTAGGTGGCCTCGTTCCATGGGCCGCTGCCCACCCTGTACTCGACCCTGTCGACGGAGCCTGCCTGCCCCCATGCGTGCCCGGTGATGTTGATCACGTCCGCCTGAGTGAGGTTCAGCCCGTGGCTCTGGAGGGTCGGATCTATTGAGCTAGTCTGCCCGGAGTCCCTGAGGAATATCGCCAACTCGACCGAGGCCAGGGCGTCTACCATCCCATAGCCGAACTCCCGGTTCCAGTAGGGGTCTACGTCAGGGGCGCTGGGCTCCCCCCTCAGCTCGGAGGTGTGCTTGAGGACCTCCTTGATCTGGAGGGGGGTGAGGTTGGAGTTTGCCTCCATAACCAGCGCGATAATTCCGCTGACTGCGGGAGTCGCGTACGAAGTTCCGCTCCCCCTTCCTGTGTAGGTGTTCTCGGAGGCGTCACCACCGAGGAAGTTGTTGCAAGATCCGCTGGTGACGCACGCCTCGGCCTGGACTATGTTTGTCCCGGGGGCGCTGATCTCCGGGATCAGCTCGTTTAGGGGGTTGCCGTCCCCGTTGTCCTTTCGAGGCCCCCTGGAGGAGTAGCCTGCGATCTCGTCATCAGTCCTGTTGACGGTGTTCATGTCATCGGTGGCGGCGACGGTGATGGACAGCGAGGAGGCGCTCATGCCCGAGAGCCCGTCATTGTCCTCCCCCGAGTTGCCAGCTGCGTTGGACACCACCACGCCCAGCTCCATCGCCTCGTCTAGAATCCTGCTGTGCATATCCGAGCCGTCAGAGCCTCCGTCCTCGTGGCTGGTTATCCCCCAAGACAGGGAGATGATGTCTATTCCATGGCTCTCCTCGTCAACCCCTGGCCATGCATCATCCCGGTGGTCGATAATCCACTGAAGCCCATTCATCGCTGACTCGTAGAACTCCTGCTCGAGGATGTAGTTCTCGAACGGGCCCGCTCCAACATCTGTCCCTATCCTGATGTCTACGAGACCAGCATCGGGCGCGGAGCCGTAGAACTGGGACTGCGTCCCGTCCGCCTCCAGTCCTGTAGCGCTGGCCATGCCCATGCAGGCCGTCCCGTGCTGGTTCCCGTCGTCGGGATCGAATGAGCCATCGTCCTCCCTGCCTCCTGCTAGGATGCATTGGGGGTCGCTGTGGACGTAGCAAACCGCGTCATATCCTGCGACGAACTTGCCCACCAGCCCGGGGTGCTCGTTGTCCACCCCGGTATCCACCATGGCGATGTTGACCCCCTTGCCGGACAGGCCAAAGTCCCAAGCGCCGACGGGGTAGTCAGAGGAGTTGCTGGCCTTGACGGCAGGGGTCTGGACGTCCCCGTAGAATACGAGAGAGCCGTACCTCTCGACCATAGCGACGCCGTCAAGCTGGGAGAGTTTCCACGCATCCGTGGCATTGATTCCCCCCAGTAGGACCGCGTCCACCACTGGCAGCTCCTGACGAATCTCGAATCCCATGGTGACCAGGCTCTGCCTGTCTGAGTCAGTGACGGCCCTGGTGAAGGATAACCCCACGTTGACGGGTCCGGTCGCTTCCTGTATGGAGTCGTGGATGCCGTTCCTATCCATGTCCATGGTGGTCACTTCCCACCACTTGGCATGAGGNTCCCACCANATCTCGGATTGNACGGGCACNGAGGTAATGTGNCCCGGCTCTACTATCTGCGCCTCNCCGATGCTCGNACCTATTTTCTCNGAAGCCGAGTTGGAGGCTGCTATGCTCCCAGTAAGCGGGGACATCATNACGATGACCATNANCAGGGCCAGTAGGCGCCGATCCATCNNNCACATGCGCGNAACGGCTTCTATTCAANCCAACCTAGTTCNGNGAGGNNATTAGGCTGTTCGCAGGGAGTGTGNATTGTGGTGGGGGCACTGGGATTTGAACCCAGATCAGCGGGTTTCTTCCGCTTAGCGTGCACCTGGATCGCGCACGCTCTCGGTTTGCGACGGGTCGGTGCTCCAGTTGGTCATCAAGTCCATCAGAATACCTCCTCGTCGTCATTCCCGTGCAACTGGAGCCCGCGGTACTACCAGGTTATACTATACCCCCAAGGGTAGACCACAGAGCGGTTTCCCGCTTATGATGGTCTCGGTCGACCGATGTGTCACAGGGATGACGCCAATGGGCCCAGAGAGATGCTCAGCATGGTCCACACGCCCATTATCGAGACTGCCAGCCCCCAGGCCCTAGGCCTCAGCCCGACGCTCATCAGTCCGATGATGGAGGAGTACTGTCCGAAGATGAGGGGGACTGAGCGAAGGACGGTGGCGGCGATTCCAGCGGCTACCCCGTAGCTCACCAGCATCAGCGGCGAGATGAGGGTTCCGAGAAGGCCGGACCTAGCCGTTGCACCGACCCCCTGCGCGATCATGGAGGGCTCGACCAGCCATATCAGCCAGGCCAACCACAGCCCCAGGTAGACGTCCTCGGAGAACCTCCTCGCGCCCCTCCATTCCCTGTACTTCTGATCGAGTCGGGCATGCAGGGCCCTTGAGAGTGCCTCTACCTCCGCTATCCTGCCTCTAGTTAGCATCGACGCGCCGTGATAGACAAGGATCGCAGAGAGTACCAACTCCACTATAGTCCAGCTCGACCCCATGCCCAGTCCGGACAGGAGGGCAACGGGAAATGCCCATGCGATGAATCCGAAGAGGGAGGCCCCCATGGTCATGAACGCCCCCACGCCCGGGATAAGGACCTCCTCGGGGGACTTGTAGTCCCTCTCGGAGGGCATGGCGACCACCAGTAGGGGGAGAAGCGACAGCCCTGCCACCATAGACAGGATGTCGAGTGGGGAGTTGTCGGAACCCAGGGAGGCGGCCTTGGCGGAGGACTTGATGGCAGAGGGGGACATGGATCCCGGGGACCAGTCCACGATGAATCCGGCCGAGTCTATGACGAAGACCGAGTCGGTTGGTCCGCTCGGGAGGGATCTGCCCACCGTCCCGTCATCCAGCAGCAGGGGCCAGGACCCGTTGAGCTCTAGAGAGAAGTCGTCCAGGTTGTACGCCTTCACGTCCTCCCCGGTGGCTATCTGGACGAAGGAGGCAGAAGGGCCGCCCTCCATTGCGAGAACCTTGGCGGCGGAGTCGAAGTCGTCCATCTGCCTCTCTGCGTTGGGCGACCCTGGGGTGAAAAGACCCAAGACTGCCACGTCAGATTCTCCCAGAAGCCCCGTTAGGGACTCCGCTCCTGAGTCGGGGTCGTGCGAGAGTAGGATGAAGCTCGGGGCGGCGCTACCCTCGCGATAGTTCTCCGAGTCAATCTCCGGGAGNCCCATGGCAGTCCCCATGCAGGCTATCGCCAGAAGTAGGACGGAAGCGTATGCCGGCAGGGGGAGCTGCGAGCCCTTCATCGACAGACCGGCCCATGCGAGGAGCCCAAGAAATACGGAGGCTACGGCAGCAGCCGAGCCCAGTATCGGCGGGGCGTCACCTGGTACGTTGAACCTGAGCAGGACCCATGAGTGGCACGTCTCCCCCGGATCCTGGTCGGTCAGAACCATGCACGCGTCCAGCATGTAGTTCCCTGGAGCAAGGGGCTTGTCGGTTATCCACGTTAGGACGGTCCTGTTTGATACTCCCTTGGAGAAGCCGTCCGGGATCTCGAAGTGGTCGACCCAGACGTCCTCGTCGTGCTTATCGTGCCTCATCTCGGACCACGAGACGGGCCCAACCAGCTCTATCGACTGCGCTGAGAAGTCCGAGGCCCCCCATGGGGAGAAGGGAGTCAGCTCGATCCTCGCCATCCTGTTCTGGTCGACGACCACGTCAAGCTCCGCCTCGATCATGTGCCCGTCGAATATTACCCCGGTTCTGGCGTCGTAGGTACCCCACCAGAGGGTCCCAGATACAGCGCACTCGTGCCTNACCTGTATTGACAATCTAATCTCCTCTCCAGAGTTCATCGAGACGTTGACGTTCTCGGCCCTCACCTCAAATATGTGGGGGTCGGTCCTGTCCTTGTTCATCACAATCGGCTCTGTGTCGACGTTGGATAGGGCGTTTATTCCGCCCATGGTCAGGGAGACCGAGAATTGCGTCTCAGAGCCCAGTGGCCCTCCCACCGGGAGATCGGAAATCGAGCATAGGTCGCTGTTAGACTCCAGGGAGGCGAATAGCAGAATTGTGATGTTCCCCTCGAATCTGAATGGCTCCTCGGTGGGGGAAGAGAACGCATCGACTATGGTGGGCAGAGTAAGCGAGCTCGTCTTCGAGAAGGAGACGCTACCGGAAGGTAGTCCGGTCACGGTGGTCCAGTTTCGGTCCAGGTACTGGGCATCGTCGACCCCCTTGAGGAACAGCATGTGCTGCTCGGGGTAAGACTGGTCAACTCCGGGGCCCTCGTACGCGAGNTGATTCTGGGCTGCGATCGGCGAGGATGACAGCAAGATTAGGGCGGATATTGTCATCAGAAAAATAGGAGCGCGCCCTGAACTCAATCTACTCACCATTGGAATCTGCCCCAAGCTGCAATGTTCAATCCTTTGTATCCATGTTAGAAGAGCCTCATAGCGATGAAAAGGGCCATCATAGCNCCCGAGAGNGTCGAGATGAAGTTCACCCCATGCTTNCCCAGNTACCCNCGATTCTCCAGCATTGCACCNAGGATAGAGTCGACCTGGCATCCCAGCCACCCGATCAGTATNACGAACGGGAAGAACATCTCCACNGGCGTCCTNTCNCCNTTTATNGCNCCCAGTATCGTGGANACCACNGANATCAGAAGAGCNCCNTAGAAGGCTGCAAGAGTCCCNGTCGGGGACATCCCCCCGTTCGTCCCAGCCGGCACGGCCTCGAGNGTCGTGATTATCCTGGTCCGAGGGTCAAGGCTGCCTATCTCGGAGGCGAGTGTGTCTGAAGCAGCGACGGAGACAGCTGAGCAGAGCATGAAGTAGGCCCACTCGTGCCCCCCGATAAGGAAATTCGCAATCGCGATTANAGTNGCCATCCCGCCGTTGGCCANCACGTTCTTCCACCCCCTGACTCCCGCGTTGGCTTCCTCNGCGGATATCCTCGCCTTCTCCTCAAACCTCCATTTAGTCGCGAACGANCCGACTATCAGGAACGTCATCAGNACCACTAGCCACGTCCAGTGTCCCAACAGGGATATCGTCAGCCCCACCANCAGGGCAGCAATTACGCCTCCCNGATCNAGAAGGTCCTTCCAGATCGATACCAAGAGCAGGGNAGACACCAGTACGATGGAGACGGTGAGGTCATCGCCTAGTTCGACCATATTGANNGNNCGTCGTTACCATTCGCGGTCAAGAACGATTCGGAATACGCCAGGGAGTGAGGGCGAATTGCCAAGTCGATGCTACTCGAGGGAGTTCACTCCCTTGATCAGCCCTCTGGCTATCAGAAGAACCGATGATACNAGGAAGACTNTCCAGGAGAACTGGATAGCGACNGCNGTTGATCCACCCATCCCATANGCATCGGGGAGGTAGTAGGAGAGGAATGAGGAGCCGTTCCAGAATGCATGTCCAGCTATTGACAAGGTNACGGCGGCAGAGACTGACTTGGGAGTCTTAATCCCNGTAGATGCCCNCATCACNGGGTTGTTGTCGTATGTNAAGTNGAACTCTTNNCTTCCAAACTCAGAACCCTTAGGGNGATTNGAGTCCTTTCCGATGATCACCCATGGCTGCCCATCTTCCNCCNCTTCCTGTGATNCNTGGGAGATNGCCTCCTCGAGTGTCGGCCTGGAGCCGTCGAACCCCGACAGNTCGCCATCGCCATCNGTGTCNATTCCCACGCCCTCTGCGATGTCTATCGCGGATATCGCCATNGACNTGGCCTTCCAGGAGAGNCTTGCCTTCAGCTCCTTGTCCGTCGCCATCCACCCTATCGCGGTTCCTGAGACTGCNGTCCAAACCGCGTGTCCGGGNATCGATCCGATGCCTCGAACTAGGATTGTGAAAGAGGCGGCNAACGGCCCNCCCAACANTGAAACNCCGATNTACTGGAAGTTCTCTATCAGCGCGAATCCCAGCCCTACCGTGAACCCTACTTGGAAGCCGTGCTTTGGACCTTTGATGTAAGGGAGGAACAATGCCACTGCCATTGCCTTGAATATCTCCTCGCACAGGGGAGCACTCACAGCAAGGAGTGAGAACTCGAACGCCCAGTGATCTGATTCGAAAGGGATGATCTCTGGGGCTAAGAGGGAGTTGAACATGAATGCGGGGAATGCAGAGGCCATTCCTGCCATCAGCCATGCCTCTGCGTCCCTCCTTCGAGTGGGGATTCCCAGAAGCCTGTCGGATGTCCCCCACCAAGCTAGGACCGGCAGTGAGAACCCAACTATCCAGGTGGGTATAGCGAGTAGGAGGAACATGATGATGCCGAAATCGGCCAGTCCCTCCTGGTAGTCCTGCAGTATCAAAAGAAGTAGTCCAACGAGCACAGAGACTACCAGGCCGAACAGCAACCACAGTTGTCGAGTGGGAGGAAGGTCGAGGACAGAGTCGTCCCTGACCAAGTACCTACTCATCTTGGTCCTCATAGGAGTCCTGAGCGAACCCCCCTCGGGAAGTGCGTGGGCCTGGGAGCCCCCCTCATCTGGTTTCAGGAGTCTGACGTGCACCAGACTTGGCCTGTGCAACCGGAAAATTAGGGCTATCAGTGGGACGCTGCAGAGTCCGGAGAGGAATACAGCGATTGGCTCCAGGTATACTATGCCCATAACCAGGAAAAGCAGGACATACATCAGGAAGAAGGCCGGAATGACTGTCCCCAGCATCCGGAGGTATGCCCTCCACGGTCTACTGGTTCTCGCGACCATGAGGTTACTCGGAGGCTCGCTCAGGGGCTCTGGTTCCTTGAACCGGTACATCCGGCCCATCTGATCAATGAAAGTCCTCCCTCCTTGCATGCCATCACCCGGTGCCACTCAGATCGCCCATCACTCGCGATGCCAGATGCACCCGGTGCGGTTCCTCATCACTGTGGCATCCAATGAGCCGGGGGTTCGGATATTGGCCTTTGTCATCTGCCGATTACTCCGCAAGATGTGCAGAATGTCTCGCTTCTGATGTCGTCTCTCTTCATGCTCCATTGCCCGCAGGACGGGCAGCGGGGTAGACGCTTTGCTGGTGACTTTGCCTTTGGTGGCCTGCGCCTGCTCGTCTTGGGGACGGCCCATCCCTTCTTCGGGCGTCTGACCTTCGGCACGAACCAGGAGAAGGGTCCTGATTCAATAAATTGACTGACCACAGGCGTGGGATACCCGGGAAGTTAATCATAAGCCAGTGGTATATCGGGTGGCATGCGGTGTACAGTAGTCGGAGCGGGGGTGTCCGGACTCTCCACTGCAATCAGGCTACTNGAGAGCGGCCATGAAGTNGAGATAGTGTCGGAAAAGTTCAGCCCNGAGACAGTTTCGGACGTGGCTGCAGCGATATGGTATCCATTCCTAGTGAAGCCAGCAGACAGGGCTGACACATGGGGCNTAGTGACCTACGATGTCCTGGAGAGNCTATNCACGGAGGCACCCGAAGCNGGGGTGACGATGAGGGATGGGAGNGANTATCTGAGGGGCGTTGTGGACCTCCCNCCGTGGAAGGATGACATAGCNGCATTCAGGATCCTNGANGGAAGCGAGATTCCAGAGGGNTANGTTTTCGGATGGGAGTTCAGNGCCCCNGTGATNGAGATGCCCCTGTACATGCCATGGCTGAAATCCAAGATCGAGGCAGANGGAGGNNCGTTCAGGNATGGTTTCATCGAGGACCTNTCGGACCTNAGTGGGGACGTNGTNGTNAATTGTGTTGGACTGGGCGCNAGGGAGCTTTGTGATGACCTGGAAGTAAAGCCAGCAAGAGGTCAGATTATCTTCNTTGACCAGGACCCCGGAATAGGACACTTCGACCAACAGCCNGAGACNCTGACATATACGATACCTAGGAGCGACGTGACAGTTCTTGGGGGGACCGCGCAAGTCGACGACTGGGGGCTGGANATNAGGGANGAGGANAATGACCTGATACTGAGCAAGGTTGAGGCGATTTGGCCCGACTTGGACAGAGATANGATAGTGGGGGGGACAGTGGGCCTGAGGCCTTCGAGAACNGAGGTCAGNCTNGAGGANGAGNAGATAGGCGGGGTTCGCGTGATTCACAACTACGGGCACGGGGGAGCCGGGGTGACCCTGTCNTGGGGATGCGCCGATGAAGTAGTTTCAATTGCAGAGAGAAGTTAGGAATCNNGATGGAAGAGATGTTCGACGTTGTCGACAGNAGTGACAAGGTNATCGGCAGAGCAAGTCGGGAGGANNTTCANCGAAAGGGACTACTCCACAGGTCNACCCATCTCNTGGTATTCGATGGATNTGGNAGGGTCCTGCTNCAGAAGAGGTCGATGNGNAAGGACAGGTTCCCNGGNAGGTGGGACTCTTCCGTTTCGGGCCANGTCGACAGNGGNGANCATTACGATGAGTGCNTAGTAAGGGAGGCTATGGAGGAGATTGGGATTGATCTGGCTGGAACTCCAGATAGGCTGTTCAAGATTAATGCCTGCGATGAGACGGACCAGGAGTTCACCTGGGTCTATCGGACCGAATCCGAGGGGCCTTTCTCTCCGAACGAAGATGAGATCTCGGAGATCGGTTGGTTCACCTGGGAAGAGGCAAGTCGCCTGGTGGAAACCGATCCCGAGAGCGTTTCCCCCTCCTTCGCCCTTGTCTGGAGCAAGCTCCTCCAAGGACGTTGACTGTCTCAACTGTATGCTGCCTTCGTTGTGCTGATTACCACTGCACCGATCTTGTAGGGATCNCCNTTNGACGAGGGNCGCCTGTCTTCCAGCCTACCGCACCAGCCGTCATCGACCGTGCCGATCGGAATTCTGATGGAGGCTCCCCTGTCCGAGACTCCGTACGAGAACTCATGGATCGACTGGGTCTCATGCAGACCAGTCAGCCTCTGCTCGTTGTGCGCACCATAGACGCTGATGTGCTTCTCTATGTTCTTCCCGAATTCCTCGCAGACCTTGTTGAACGTGGCCTCGTCGCCACACGTCCTCAGAGTAGTGTCTGAGAAGTTCACGTGCATCCCAGATCCGTTCCAGTCGGTCTGTCCGAGAGGCTTCGGGTGCCACTCTATCGATAGGCCGTACTTCTCCGCGTTCCTCTCAGCAAGGTACCTCGCCACCCATACTTCGTCGCCTGCGTTTTTCGCGCCCTTAGCGAATATCTGGAACTCCCACTGGCCCACTGCTACTTCCGCATTTATCCCCTCGACGTTGATTCCAGCCTCGAGGCACATGTCCAGGTGGGTTTCGATGACTTCCCGTCCATAGGCGTTCTCCGCACCCACAGAGCAGTAGAATTGGCCCTGAGGTGTTGCGTCCCGAGGGAAGCCCAAGGGTAAGTCGGTCTCAGGGTCCCATAGGAAGTACTCCTGCTCGTAACCGAACCAGAAATCGTCATCGTCCTCATCGATAGTGGCCCTACCGTTTGTTGAGTGCGGGGTTCCGTCTGCGTTGAACACCTCGCACATTACTAGGAATCCGTTCAACCTGTCTGGATCCGGGTATATTGCCACTGGCTTAAGGACGCAGTCGGAAGAGCCCCCCTCGGCCTGGAGAGTAGAGCTGCCATCGAACGACCAGTCCTTGCAGTCTTCCAGATTTCCTGAGAAATCTGTCTCAATCATCGTTTTGCTTCTGAGGCTCTGTGTTGGTTCAAATCCATCTAGCCATATGTACTCTAATTTCGACTTAGTTGCCATAGCGCTGGCCCGTGAAAAGATGGTTTATAGTTTGAACGTATGAGCAGGTAATTGATAATATNTTGCAAATTAACATTAAAAAAATATATATTTTTAGTTTAATGCTCAATAATTATTGATTTATCTATGCAAATGAACATAAATTTTCAATAACTTGAGGAAAATACGTTCGAATGAACACAAGCAAAATTTCATTTTGCAGCACGGTTCTAGATGGTGGACGTGCCGAGATTTGAACTCGGGGCCTCTTCCATGCCAAGGAAGCGCGCTTCCAAGCTGCGCCACACGCCCAGTGGGCCCACGAAATGCGACGCCCATTTAAGGGGGACGTGAGAGGTAGCGGTATGGCGCAGGGAGGCTCCGAGAAGCGACCCGAGATTCCGGATGGACTGCTGGAGGCGCTAATTCAGGAGTTGGAGGGGGAGGACGCCCCGTTCGTCAAGCACCTAGACAGGGAGCTGGCGCTAGAATGGCTCGACGAGGATGAGTCTCGTCTGGGCTTCACCAGATTCGAGTTAGACCATCACGAGCTTTACCGGAGGAGGAGGCTGGGCACCCCCCCTGGACCGATTACAGTAGCCCTGAACCCGATTCTTTCGGACGACCATGCCCTCTTCAGACATACCCTCACTCACGAGCTGCTTCATGCCGCGGGACTGCTAGATCACGACGGTTTGCATGCAGAGATAGTAAGTAGAGTTGCACCTGCTCCAAAGCTGAGGGACTCTCCAGTACTGATGAGGCTCAGGGAGAGAGTCCTCCAGGAACTCCCAGAGGAGCAGTGGATATGTGGCAAGTGTGGACACGCATGGGAAAGGAGGAGGGTGACTAGGCCGACCCGGTGCCCGAAGTGCGCCAGCAGGTTCGAGTCGAAGTGAGGGTTCATCTAAGTGAGGCTCCCGCAGAGGGTCGCGGGCGATTGGTGTAGTCTGGATATCATGCTGGCCTTCTAAGCCGGTGACACGGGTT
>NZTJ01000012.1 GCA_002697065.1 Methanobacteriota archaeon | reverse complement strand
ACAAACAGTGCGGGCACTGGCTACACCTCTGGGGATCAGTGTGAACTAGTAAGCTCAGGAACCGGATCTGGCGCATCTGTCAATATTATCGTAACAGCCGGTGAGATTGTCGGCTTCGGACTCAATCTTGTACCAGGGAACGGATATTCGATAGGAGAGATTGTTACGATTAATTGCGGATCAAACCCCAACTCTGGTGATTACTCAGTATCAAGCATTGAAGATCAGAATACTGTAACCGTCATTAACACCGGTTCTGAAACGGTAGACCTCTCACACATTTTCTTGACTCTCTCAGACACTGGGACAAAAGCCCAAGGAACCCCATTCACCCCCTTCGTGAACCACTATTCAGGTCCCAATCTATTCCTCTTCCCCGGTGAGCAACTATCTACGGATGCATTCCCCTTGGACCCCACCACTCATGGATTCGCAATAGGAGACGACCCAGACAGGGCCTTCCTTGCTATATACGACTACAACGACGCGAAGACCGTTACAGTTACCTGAGGAGGGAGAGGAATGGCAGCAAGCGGACCTTCAGAGATAATCCTCCTCAGTGCAGGACTCATAGTAGCAGCACTGGTTTCCGGAATCCTACTACAGACTTGGGATGACATGGATGACGTTCTCGATGAGAGGGGCAAACAGGGGGCAGAGGATGTCAGAACGCGAGTCTCACTGGTCTCCGACCCAATCAATATTCAATGGGATGACAGCGATAATGTGAAGATTCATCTTCAGAACTCTGGGGACACCTTCTTGGACGTAAACTCAGTGGGTGCTGTGCTAGGAGGTACAACAATGACCGTGACAGTGACTGACGGTGTTACCACGGAATGGCTGCCCGGGGATGTTGTCCAGTTCACGCTTACCAACTCAGGACTCGACTCGTCGCTTTCATCAGGGGACAACGATCTGCTCATGACAGTCAGCGTCTCATCCACAGCGACCGGTTACACAGGACTCGATACACTAAGGGAGGAAGTAAGAATTGTCAAGCCCTAACGTAGACAACTTCGACTTCGGCGTCATCCAAGACAGCTTGGGCCAGAGCATGGGAACCGCTATCCCTAACAGGGCGCTCATGCTTGTTTGTGGGGGAATCGGATCAGGTAAGAGCATCATGGGGCAGCGCATGTCTTTCGGAATGACTGCAAACGATGTCAAAGTGTCACTATTCACGACAGAGCTGACTACAAGGGGCTGGCTGGAGCAAGTTTCCAGCATCGGGTACTACATGGACAAGAGAATCGACGATGGTTCATTCCACCTAGTCTCTAGCTTCGGGGTGATCGCAGAACCATCTGATGATCAAGTCACAATACTGGATCTTCTCGAGTCTCCAGCCTCCAAGGAAGCAGAGGTGGTTATCATAGACAGGGCGTCCGAGTTGATGCCAGAGGAGACTTCAGGAAAGGAACTTTTGAGAATCCTTAGGAAATTCACTTCTGAAGGTCGAACCCTTATTCTCACACTTGATCCAGATGAGATGGACGATAACACACTGAGGGATATGAAGAACTCCGCAGAGGTAGTCCTCGATATGATGACCGCTGTAGTAGGGGGACAGCTCGTCAGGACTGTCAGTGTTACTAGGTTCCTGAGGGCCGCGGGACCCGTAACCGAGAGAATCGGATGGAAGGTAATGCCCGAGATGGGATTCATCGTGGACATTACAGCTGTTGCATGAGGTTGATTGAATGGTTACTGAGCAGGAGTCTGGGGAAGAAGACAGAAAAGAGCCAGAGTTCAACATCGAGCCGGGCGACCTCGGTGGACTTATGGCCGAGTACCCACATATCCGTGAATGGGTGGAGCAATTTGAGGCAGAGCACGGCTCTAGGCCGATTTACTATGGTCCCCTCGACAGGGATGCCAAAAGCGTCAGCCCTCGTAATCTGATTTACGCTACTAAGCCCCCGTGCTTCGCACATGTTTACTCCCCTCCGGAGGGGGCCGAAGGAGCAGGGAACACCTTCTGGTTCGGGCTGGAGCCGACTATCACTGAGGAGGAGGACGATATCAGGGACAGAATCGTGGAGCGACTACTCAGAGACGCCCCGCAGAAGGAGCGATTCGATAATGACGCGGAATTCATCGCAATGATCCATGAAATGATGGATGAGATGACCACCACCACTTCTTCGTCCCTGCTCTCCAATCCAGTTGTGAACCAGGCTAGGGAACTAATCGGGATGGGAGAGGCTCCGATCAAAGTCACACCGGAACAACTTGACCGGCTGAAGTACGTAGTGGTCAGGGACCTGGTTAACAACGGCCCTCTCGAGACGCTACTAGCGGACGAGATGCTGGAGGACATACACTCTATCGGGCTATCTAGGATCAACATGGATCACAAGGTCTTCCCGATGCTAACCTCAAATATCGCTTTCAAGGATCAGGAACTCCTCACCAAGTACCTAAGGTCGATGTCGGAAAGAATCGGGAGACCGGTATCCGACAGTAAGCCAATCGTAGACGGAGCCCTACTGGATGGATCCAGAATCAACATTATCTACAGTGATGACGTTTCAATTCAAGGGTCTTCATTCACGATCAGGAAGTTCGCTGAGGAGACCATATCTATCATTCAGTTGATCAAGTGGAAGACTCTATCTGCTCAGATGGCCGCATATATCTGGCTCGGTCTGGAGTCCGGGATGTCCATGCTAGTATCAGGGGAGACAGCCTCCGGGAAGACCACCACGCTTAATGCGGTACTTCCATTCATTGATCACAACGTCAAGATATACACCGCGGAGGATACTCCTGAGGTCAAAGTAGCACACACAATCTGGCAGCGACTAATCACTAGGGACTCAAAGAACGAGGACTCCCGAGTAGAGATGTTCGACCTGCTCAAGGCGGCACTAAGATCCAGGCCCCGATACATCATCATCGGCGAAATCAGAGGGGTAGAGGGGGCAATCGCATTCCAAGCAATGCAGACCGGACACCCTGTGGTCGGGACCTTCCACGCCTCGAACATCGTAAAGCTAATCCAGAGATTCACCGGTGATCCAATCAACGTCCCAGCCCGATTCTTCGACAACCTGAACTTCGCAATCTTCCAAGAAGTGGTAGAAGCCCCTGGAGGGGGAATAGCCAGGAGAATCACTGGTGTCAGCGAGGTCATCGGATTCGACAAGACCGCGGACGGAATCCTCACTAGGAATATGTTCGAGTGGGACCCAGTGGCCGACGAGGTCTACTTCAGAGGGATGTTCCAGTCTGATATGCTAGAGAATAAAATCGCTCCAAGGATGGGATTCCGGAGCAAGAGAGACATCTACGACGAGTTGCAGAGAAGGACAGAGGCAATCCAGAGGATGTGCGACAGAGACCTAACNCACTACGATGACGTGTTCGACCTCCTNGACGTNTACTACAAAGAGGGTTGGGACAGNTTCGCANCCGCNCTGGAGACNTGGACGGGANTCAATCACTAGGACGGATNCCANATGGANGACAAGGCCAGCACATGGGAGATCGCNCTCCTNCGACTGGGAATGCCATTCAGGAANTANCTNCTCTTCTTCGCANTGCCAGTGTCCNTAGTGGNNCTNGTCGCNGGTNTCGCNGTNTGGTATACCGTGAGCGACGTCATCACGGGNCCNTCCGCAGTNCTCATGATNCTCNTNTTCCCTGCTCTGGCNTTTGCNGGCACTCTNGCTTATCCGGTGGCNCAGGTTTCANCAGAGGCAATCCAGATNGAGCAAGATATGCACATGTTCATGACNAGGATGGGNATTCTTTCCATGGGNGAGTCNGCNGAGAAGGGGATGTTCGACGTNCTGAAGGAGATGGGTGACTACGGAGCACTGGCNCACGAGATNCAGGCGATNGAGACNCTAGTCACCAAATGGCATACCAACCTNCCCGAGGCAGCAAGAATAGTCGGNAGACAGAGCCCATCNGCTATNTGGAGCGANTTCCTNGACAGGATGGCNTTCTCCGTGGAAGTGGGNCAACCAATNGGGGAGTTCTTCTCNAGNGAGAACGAGACNTTCGAGCAGGCCTACACCACCATCTATGANGCTAGNCTCGAGCAGTTGGACACTCTCAGGGAGACCTTCGTGTCNCTCACCACCACAGGGCTTCTNCTGTTGGTGGTATCCGGNCTNCATNTCATNCTCTTCCAGACCGGANCAGANACANCGAATCCGTTCGAGGTGATACTTAGAGCGAGGTGGGTCCTTCTAACAGGGACTCTCTTCGCTTTGTTACAGATCGGAGCATGGTACCTCTTCACGCTGGTTATTCCTGATGAGGATCTCTTCGCCAAACATGGATTTAACACAGAACAGGCGATTGACATGCGTAGATCGTGGATTTTTGCCGGCATTCTTAGTACNATAATGGTCCTGATCATCTCCACAGTCTTCATTGCCTACGGGACGGATATCCTGTTCGANCAGTGGAACTACTACGGACTNCTGGTGATTGCAGCCATGATGTCACCACTGCTTGCACCTGCACTACTAACCCTCCAGGAGGAGACAAGAGTGAGAAGGAGAGACGACGCATTCCCTGAGTTCATTCGAGCCTTCGGTGGAACCGCCCAAGCCAGAGCCCAGGAGCCCAGCGCCATGGTCAAAGCCCTATCAGGTATTGATTTCGGTGCTCTAGACGACTCAATCTCCAATCTTGAAAAGAGACTGTCAATGAGGATAGACAGCGACTACTCTTGGGATTGGTTCGCAGCCGACAACAACTCAATGCTCGTGTCCAGGTTCACGAGGGTGTTCATCGAGGGATCTTCTTCCACCGGAGAGGCTGGTCTGGTTGGGGACATGGTCTCCCAGAGTACAACTAGCTTGCTAGGGCTTAGACAGAGGAGGGAGATTTCAGCCAACGTGATGAGAAGCGTCTCCTATGGTCTCCTCATCGCAATGATCATCGCACTGAACATCACTACATCGATCATCGCCGGTCTGGGTGAGACGATAGCATCGGTGGCTTCGGGACTAGTCGATGGAGCCGGAGAGGTTGGAACCGCGGCCGGAGGCGTAGACGTAGCGCTACCTGCTTTGGCAGAGACCGGAGGGATCGATCAGAACATCCGAGTCTTCCAATACATGGGGTCGTTCCTCATCGTCATCTCGATTGTAATTCTCGGGCTCATAACAGCGAGGATAAGGGGGGGAGGGACCACACTGGTCCTAGGACAGATGATCCAGATGATGTGGGTAGCAGGCCTCGCGAACTTCTTCAGCGCATGGATCCTCGACCAGTCCGTAGGCCTGTTCCAGTCAGGAGGATAGCGATAGCGCAGAAGGCTTGATGCTGTTCGCCATTTGCCAATGACTGTGGCCGACCCTCTACTGTCCACTCTGAGAATCTCCATCCTAGCTATCTTCATGGCCGCTGCAGCACGGTCAGACTTCGAGACCCTGTCAGTCAGAGACAGACACTGGATCAGGTGGGCTGTTCCAGTTGCACTCATCCTCTTGGTGGAGATAGCATCCGAGAACATGGGTCTAGCGAACTTCTGTATGGTATTCTCTTTGGTAGCAATCTTCTCTTTCTGCTTCTCTGNCCCCCCTGATCCAAGAGATTTCAGAGACTGGAATCAGAACCAGCTTCTACTAGCCTNGANCTATNCGCTTGGCTTAGTGGGGTTCGTGTACGGGGCGAACGTCTACTCGGATACTAATTTCGTTGANTTGGTACTGGGGGATGAATCCAAGGAAACAACTCTGTGGTGGAGTNTGAACGGTGCNTTCCTGACCTCTGCGATCTTCTATGNTTCTTGGAGGATAGGCCTAATTCAAGGAGGGGCGGATGTCAAGGCGCTGATTCTTGTAACCCTGTTATTNCCCTCGTGGTCATTCGTACCAGATCAGATGTNCCCTCTAGTGGAAGATCCAATATTCCGAATGCCCCCNTCGATGGTCCTCTTCATATGGGCCGCTGCCGCATTCCTAGTGGCACCACCAATAATNTTCGTTCAAAACGTNGCGAGAGGNAACATTTCTACACCATCCGATCTGAAGATGGCATGGCACGCAACAAAGAGACGAATCTCCGAACTTAAGGAAATTCTGGATTCTGAATCATACCAATCCTGGATTCTAACTGAAGCCATTGAGAAAAATGGAGAGATCACTGCAGTCGATCGGATACTTCCCTCAAGGAGATTGTCAAATGCCCAAGACGAGCACAAGCAGTTCGAGCTTCTCGAGGAATTNGGCATAGATAGTGTCTGGATAACAAGCAAGCATCCATTTCTAGTCTACCTCTTCTTGGCAATACTCCCAATGCTCCTCCTTGGAGACCCTCTTTCATACCTGATTAGATGAAGTCCTCCAGGGTCATCACGGTAACCTTGTCATTGTTGAACAACGAGTCCACGCTGGACGACATCCACCCAACTCTGTGCTTTGTGTAGTCATCGACCCCGAATTCAGTCATGATATCCTCTGTAATCTGGATATACTTCCTAACTGCGCCCTCGGATACAGTCAGTACCACGTTCCCCCCACAACCAGAATCCATCTCTCCACCTGAGAATCCACCAGACGTCGACTTATGCTTGATGCACTTTCCTGCTAAAGGCATCCTCCGGTAAGACTCTCCGCACTTCACGCATCTTATTTTCTGCCTGGTGTATGCCATCAGATTGCCTCTCATGTCTGGTAGGAAGTGCGATTCGATTACCTGCTTAGCAACCCTCCCCGCAGCAACNGGGCGCAGGATTTTGCCTAGGCTCAGTTGACTGTCTAGCTTGTCCTTCATAGTGACTAGTGTCTTGTACGAGGAATTCTCGGGACCGGCGTCCAATGGCCCTGAATCGTGAGTCCACCCGTAGCCCCTTATCTCACCAATCATGCCAAGCCGGTCCTCCACAATATCCATCAGGCCCCTGATGTCCTTTGGGTGTGGCTGGCCTAGAGTAGACTCGAAGAAATCCCTGCTGTAGAACCAAGCACAATCCACGTTCAACGCCTCTTTGTCAATCTCACTAGGATTCAGGCGAGTTGTCAGGACTAGAGGAGCATCCATCCTACCACCCCTATTGGCAGGAAGGATAGTCTGAGTAAAATTGAGTAGACCATCCATCAGCATCATTATGCTATCCTCGTCTCCATCGCAGTTTCGTCTCTTTGCTGCATGAAATAACGGGTGGGCATAGCCTGCGGAAGCATCGGTCCATCCAATTATACGACACGCCACACCTCCTGAAGTATGGGGGGCAAGACCAATCGCGATATGTCCAACAATGTCTTCGAGAGCCTTAGCCATGTAGAAAGGGGACATTCCGTAGAATCTAATCAAAAGATCATCTACAAAAGAGCACGTTGAAAGTAGATGATCGGAGGCTAACCTGGAAGGGATGAAGTCCTGGGGGAGCAATTCCAATAGTTGCTCGTCGTTCTTCAGAGGCTCCCCATCGTGATCGTGAGTATATCCCAGTTCGACAAGCCTCTTCCAAGGCGTGCCAATCTCTGATGGTCTGAAATGAGTAACGGGCACATCACTCATGTCGAATCTAGCGGTACCGTCTCTGAATACAGATAAACCATGCAATCCTCTTAGTATCCCCTTCTCGATTTGCTCTGGAGCCTGCTCTTCTGAGATCAACCCCTTTACTGCCTTGATTTTACTTGGTATCCTGTCCAGGCCAAGCTTCCTCCTCTTCACCTCCAGAATAGAACCTAGATTCACTGCTGTGATTTCCCCCTTCCTCCTCCCTCTCCTATTTCTGGAAGGGCCCGTCAAGGTTCTCCCCCCACATTCTATTGGTTCCTTCGGGTCTGGTCTATGATGACAAGTTACGTGTGGCGTCTCCTTGCCGCACTTTTGACAAATCCTCGGCCCGACAGTAACTCTGATAGCNCCTCTGGAGGATGCTTCCGAAACCAACCTCTGAGGTCCACCATTCTCNCCAATCGGGAAGAGCGAGTGNACCATCGGACTCATTTCCCTCACACCAGACTTCTCTGGTCTGCCCATCCTTGCTCCGATTCTACATGGGACCGAGTCTTCCCATCTTGGAAGTTCGGAGACCCTTCGAACCAAACTGAGAGATCTGTCAGCCAGATAGTCATCAACAATCTTTCTTTCTCGATCTTCCGATATTTCGGAATTCAATATATTCGAGACCTTTCCTACAGTCTCTGAAACCAGAGAATCAAGATCTCTTCTTATTATGACCCTCCCCTCATCTTCTCTGAGNNCTAAACCATCTAGAAGACCCTCCCAGTGCATTGGAATTAAGATATCAGAACCATCATGATGGTGAACTAGNCCCAGAGTCATCAGAGATGATTTCACTAATCCATGACGGTAAACATCCGTCCAACGAGGCCACTCACCTAGAATNGGATTTTCAACTCCAATNGAATTCTCTTCGAAGGAGTACGGCCAACCGTGCACGGATTTTTCAATCCTTAGAGACGAACCCTCGATTTTTCCATTTGATACAATTTCCTCAATCAATCGGGGTAGGAACTGGATTGGTAAATCTGACCACCACAGGTTCCATGGGGGNGGAACAGCCGTTCCAAACCTCTCGGATATCTTTCTGANCATATTCCAAGATAGNTCTANATTTTTGAGATATGAAACCCAATTTCTCTTCCTCAATGATCTCTCTAATCTAGACTCACCACCACGCTTTATNGCTCCATTGAATGGCATCCCCGGTGGTAATTTTGCAAGTTTCACTCCGATTATNTCAGCGAAAGACTNGACCTTCTCGTGCGAATCAAGAGATTCTGCGAGATCAACCGACCACCAGTCTATCGAATAGGATGAGGGAGACAGAGATTTGTTATTCTCTAAGAACTCCCCATATCCAAGGAGAATTTCTCCNGCATCCCAAATCGAGANGACNTCGTTCTCGTACTTCCTCCACTCCTCATGAGTTTCTACTCTAACGAAGTCCCCGTTNCTTAACAGAACGGTAGGCCCATCTATCTCTATACACGGTGTAACTGCACAGGCCTTCCCGGGTCCCTCGATTTTCATCTGAGTGCCCACTGATAGGAATCCTCCTAATGCTTCCATTGTGATTGGATTCAGGCCCGCTGCTGCAAGACCAGTGGCCCTGCTCCTACCATATCTCAGCCTAAAGCCACCTGGCTCTCGTGGCTCTCCGAAAACGGGTCTTCCCGCAATCACGTCTTCCATGTATCGACCTTCCTTTTCCAGAACCCTGCTTTTCACTTCGTTTGTTTCCGAATCTCCACCCTTCTTCTTGTCGGCGAATTTTGAAATGAAATCCCATCCTGGAACCTTCAATCTCTCTGTATGACTACGGATTTTAGGAGCCTTTAGGCACAGACCCTCACCAATTACTAGCATCACTCCCCCCCTTACTCTAGTCCTGAAAGAGCCATTCTCATTCACTATGTTTCGAACTTCCTTGTAACCTGCACACTCCATTCTCTCGGTCTCTTCGCCGTTAATCATTACAGGACATTCGTTGACAATTAGGTCCGTCTCTTCTGGTGGTGGTTTATACTGGAGATTTGCACGATAAAGCCCGAACTCCTCTTTTACTCTCTCTACTTCTGGAACAGTTGGGGTATACCTCCCTACTCCTATTTCCCTTCTCAGGATGTCACCAATCAACACACCAAGAGCCTGAGCAGTACCTCCTGCAGCTCTGATGGGTCCGCAGAAATCGATAGAAAGGAACTCAGAACCATCTGAGTTGTTCATTATTCTGACTTCTCCGATACCATCCAATGGAGCCACTAGTACAGCCTCGGTAAGTACTGCCAACCCCACTCTTAGTCCAGAATCAATCGCTCTCCTCCTATCGCCAGTTGCAGAATGCATCTCCTTTGTCACATAAATCGCAATCATGATTGCAGCACTTTCTCTATCGTGATTCTGTAGCAGCTCCCTAAGATGATGCTCTATTTTTAGAGGCGACCCACTCCTCTTATTCGAATCGAAATAGAGGTAAGGATCTTCCAGAAGCTTCTCGGTTCTACTAGCCAAATCGGACGCTCTAGGTATCTCAACCGACTCAGAAAAGTCCAGACCCTTCTTTTTCGCCTCTATTGCTATTGTATACGCTTCCTCTATTTCCTTATCTAGGGATTCGTAATAATCTGAGCGCTCAATCTCGAGTCTCTTTACATCTATTTCCTCGGATCTGATGTTTTTGGACACGCCTCTCCCTCGCAATAGCACTACCTACTCGGAAGAGACCGTCCAAGAACATTCACTGTCATCTTGCTCGAAATTCGCCTCAACTTAGGCAATCTTCATCATATTTCGTCTAGGCCAGTAAGAGTAGTATGGCTTCAACTTCAGTAGAACAGGCTCGAGAAATACTAATTGACAGAATACGTGACCTAGCTTACCTTTTCTCAGAGGAAGAAGACTTCACATTAGCCAGTGGAAGAAAGAGTAGCCACTTTTTTGACATGAAACCTGTGATGATGGACCCGGAATGCGCTCATCTTCTTGGTGTCCTAATTCANGATCAAATCAAGAAGTTTGGAGATGTAGATGCGGTTGGAGGGCTCGAATTAGGAGCTGTACCATTAACCGGAATTTCAATCGCTAAGGCCGAAAGGGGATCCTCATTGAGGGGATTTATTGTCAGGAAGGAGCCAAAGGGTAGGGGCGGAAGAAAAACTGGCAATCCACCCGGAATAGAAGGCTCTAGTTTACAGCCTGGAAACCGAGTAGTCCTTCTTGAAGACGTCACAACTACTGGGGGCTCCGCTTTGAAGGCGGCAAGAATGCTCAATCAGATGGGCTGTGATGTTGTCTGTTGCATCACGATATTAGATAGACAAGAGGGAGGAATGGAAGCCTTTGAGAAGGCTGGTATANCCTTGGTTCCACTCACTGTAAAGTCAGACATCGCGAGTTGAAGAGATGGGTCAGCACGACATTGATCCAGAAAANCTGCCATATCACCCCTCCAAACTAGAAAGAAAGGAGTATATCGGNATCGGAGAGTTTCTTTCTGTAGACATGAGNGTCGGAATAATTGATGATGTCCAGGAATTCCCCGAGATGAGAAAGCCATCTTACAAGATTAGAGTTAATTTTGGACCAGTCGTTGGNAGGTTATGGAGCTCAGCCCAGATTACAAACTACTCCCGGTCGCAACTAATCGGCAGGATGGTAGTAGCCACCATAAATCTAGGAGAGAAGACATTGCCTACTGGATTCGTTTCCCAATTCCTCGTATTAGGCGCCCTAGATGCGGATGGCACAGTCAGACTATTGGAGGTCCCCGATGGGACTCTACNAGGCTCAACAGTTGCATAGTTGCTATACCATACCATATTGAACCTGTTATTCTGCATATGTAACATGACATACGTAAGGATGACAACGAGCGCCGGAGAGATAGACATTCTATTGTACACNGANGAATGCCCAGAGACAACAAACAACTTCNTGAAGTTGGTTGACGATGGCTTCTATGACGGCTTACACTTCCACAGAGTCATCAAGGATTTCATGATCCAAGGAGGATGCCCGCATTCCAGTGATGCAAATAATGGAAGGGCTGGTACAGGNGGACCCGGATGGAAAATACCATGCGAGAAATCAGCATTGGGNAAGAGGCACGACAAGCCTGGTATATTCTCAATGGCAAATGCAGGAAGAGATACTGGGGGGTCCCAGTTCTTCCTAACTACGGTACCCACTCCATGGCTCGATGGGAACCACGCAGTATTCGGCGAGGTTTCTAAGGGGATGGATGTAGTAAGAAAGATTGAGTCTACGGAGACTAATCCTGGAGATAGACCGAAATCGCCACAGAAGATAATCAGTGTAGAGAGAGCATGACGATTAGACTAAACAACTATATTTATTAATAAGTTATTAATAGCATTAACATGGCAAAGCATCGTGTCGGTGATCGTAGAATAATTACAGTCAGTATCCCTGAGGATATTGCTAGAAGATTGGATGCCAGGGTTGGTAAGGGNAGAGGAGAAGGGAGATCCGCCACTATNTCNAAGATGATCGAAAACTCCCTTTCTGGAGCAGGCATCGGCAAGCCTCCTTCCGAACAGATAGAGTCTCGAAAACCAAAGAGCAACAATCTCAAAGTAAGGGTTGAGATTGACACAATGGGAGAGATTGAAGTTCCTGCAGACAGGTACTATGGTGCGCAGACAGCTAGATCACTAGTCAACTTCGACATAGGNGATGACAGAATGCCAAGATCCGTGATTCGTGCATTCGGAATTCTAAAGCAGGCAGCTGCGGAGACAAATGTAAAACTTGGAGTAATGGAAGNTGATATTGGTAAACTGATCTCTAAAACATGCGAAGAGGTAATTTCAGGAGCCTTGGACTCTCATTTCCCCCTCAGAATATGGCAGACTGGTTCTGGGACCCAGACAAACATGAACGCAAACGAAGTTATAGCGAATCGTGCAATTGAGATTTCTGGAGGAAAGCTGGGCAGTAAATCTCCTGTTCACCCAAATGATCACGTAAATCNAGCACAGTCCAGTAATGATACATTTCCAACTGCAATGCATATTGCTGCAGCCGAGGAAATACAACATCGACTGATCCCATCAGTNTTGAAACTTCGACAATCTCTTGCCGAGAAGGAGGAGGAGTTCTCTGACATTGTCAAAATCGGGCGGACCCATCTAATGGACGCCGTTCCACTGACCCTGGGACAGGAGTTTGGTGCCTATGTATCGATGTTGGATGCCGACATACTACGAATTCAAACCTCTCTCAACGATTTGTACGAACTAGCTCTAGGGGGGACCGCAGTTGGAACCGGGCTCAACACTCATCCAGATTTTGCTGAAATTGTTGCCGAAAAGATATCGGAAAAGACAGGTCTACCCTTCATCAGTGCAGAGAACAAGTTCGCACAATTAGCTGCTCACGATGCTATAGTAGCAGCCTCAGGCGCTCTAAACACACTTTCAGCTTCCTTGATGAAGATAGCTAATGATGTTAGATGGCTTGGATCTGGACCACGATGTGGCTTTGGGGAATTATCTCTACCCGCAAATGAGCCAGGCTCTAGTATAATGCCGGGGAAGGTCAATCCAACTCAGTCCGAGGCCTTGACTATGGTCTGTTGCCAGGTAATGGGTAACCACATCGCTATCTCAATTGGTGGAAGCCAGGGAAACTTCGAACTTAATGTCTTCAAGCCTATGATGATTCATAATCTACTTCATAGCACGAGTCTGCTTTCAGATAGCTGCGTATCTTTCTCAGAAAAATGCATACTTGATCTCAAGGCAAACGAAGAGAAGATCGCTGAGCATCTAGAGAACTCATTGATGTTAGTCACCGCTTTGAATCCTCATATTGGATACGACAATGCGGCTAAAATTGCCAAGAATGCTCATGAAAAAGGACTTACTCTCAGACAAAGTGCTATCCAACTGGATATGCTAAATGAGGAGCAGTTCGAAGAGTGGGTCAGACCTGGTGATATGACAGGACCGAGAGAATAAGAAAGAGCTACGCTAGCTTCAGGAAATTATCGGGCCGATATCAGGTGGGAGCAACAGGGGGTTCAGCACATGGGGGAGCTTCCCCCCCTGTTAACTCCGCAGGGTCCGGGTGTCCCCCGGGCCCGAAGGCCCGGGATTCCCCGGGTAGACGACTCTGGAACTTCGTGCTCTTCCTTTGTCATTTTCCGACTCTAGAGAGATCTCCCTCTCTTTCGCCGCATCCGTTTCTGGTACTGCGTCTCCGCTTTTCCTTTCACGTCTCGATACTGGCTTCTCCACGGGTCTCCCCGCCCTTGTTGCCTGGTGTTTCCCTTGGTTTCCTTCCCCTTCCTTGC
>NZTJ01000011.1 GCA_002697065.1 Methanobacteriota archaeon | reverse complement strand
ATGAAGTCGGCCTTCACTGGCAGAAACACAAGCATGGGGCGGACCATGCTGAGGCATCAGACGATAGGATGCCAGTTGCGATTTGCCTAGGCGGACCCCCTCAGGTTATCTTCAGTGCGATCTCCCCCCTCCCGGACAACCTCTCAGAGTACGAGTTTGCAGGTCTACTTAGTGGGAGGCGGCTCAAGATCACAAAATGTCTGACCAACGACTTGTGGATCCCTGCAGATTGCGATTTCGTGATTGAAGGGTACACCCTGCCCTCGGAAAAGAGGGTGGAAGGACCATTCGGAGACCACTTCGGTCACTACTCTCTGGAGGATGAGTATCCAGTGATGCACGTCACAGCAATAACTCATAGAAAGGACCCGATTATCCCCATGACAATAGTTGGAATACCCCCGATGGAGGACGGTTACCTTGGAGAAGCGATTGGGGATGCCCTGTTACCAGTATTGAAGTTCCAACATAGGGATGTTATCGATACCTTCCTACCATTAGAAACAGGTTTCCACAACCTCGCTATCATTTCCTCGAAGCAAAGATTTCCTCGTCAGGCACGTAAGACAGCGCTTGGACTCCTAGGAGCAGGGCAGATGATGTTCCTGAAGGTGATAATTGTGGTGGATGAAGAGCATCAAGTAAAAGATCTCGAAAAACTTCTAGACGCCCTCCATAGCAAGGTCAATATTCCCGAGGACTTGATCACACTGAAGGGTATGGTTGCTGACTCTTTGGCTCACACATCTCCATGGGAGAATGTCCATGATAAGTTGATCATCGATGCGACGACACCGCCAGAAGGGGATCCGATTGATCGACCAATGGAGAGCAGCGTTGGTGAATCGCTGGCAATCTCAGCATCTGCGATTGAGGGTGTGGTGCAGGCTAGAATGATGCGTCCTTCAATGATGGTGGTCACCACCGAAGTTGAAGGCAGCCCTAGTCCGGAAGAGAGTATGGAAGAGACTGATAATCACTTGGCGCGCCTTCAAAGAGAGAAGATTTCAGCAATTAGAGATTCAATCTGGAGCTTAGGGTCTGCGAGAGGTCTAAAGTGGCTGTTCATCACGGACTCAGACGCTAATCTGGAACATGAAGATTGGAAGAGAAGGCTTCTTTGGCAGCTTTTCTGCAGATTCGACGTGGGCAGGGATCTTCACTTCGACGAGTCGGGTACTAGAGTAGCTTGGGATGCAACGATTCCAATACCGTCCGACGATGGTCCTCTTCCNGTTCGAAGATGGCCTGCTGTCACCCTCCATGATCCAGAGATGGTTAGTCGAGTCGATGCATGGCTTTCTCAGAGGATCTGATATGGGTGCTAGGGAGATTCTTGAGTTCGTTAAAATCGAGCACACGTTATTCTCACTACCATTCGTTCTGATTGGTTTCGTACTGGCAGACAATGAGTTTGGTAGTGAGATGTCCGATGGGTTATGGATCATTGTTGCAGCAATTGGAGCCAGAGGGCTCGCGATGGCGCTAAATCGAATNATTGACAGAGAAATCGATGCTGAGAACCCGAGGACCTCCTCAAGACATCTTCCGTCAGGAACAATGACAATTCAAGCGGCCTGGATGCTCTCAGGATTATTCCTTGGAATGCTCCTGTTTGCTGCTTGGATGCTGAACGAGGTGGCATTGAAGATGTCATGGCTCCCTGTAGTGGCCTTTGTGATATACCCGTACATGAAGAGAATCTCATGGTTGTGTCACTTCTGGATTGGTTTCTGTCTCGCTCTTGCACCAGCGGGTGCATGGGTTGCAATCGCTGCTGACCATCATGGGTGGGAGGCAATTATCGGAATAGGGCAGGAGCAACTAGAGTTTCTTTGGTTCCCCGAAGTTTTCTTCATTTCACTGGGAGTTGCCCTTTGGATTACAGCATTCGATGTCAATTACGCTCTGATGGACAAGGAAGTTGATAGGAAACAGGGAATAAAGTCGTTCCCAGCAAGCTTTGGAAGTATGGCGACTAGAAATCTAAGTGTATTTCTGACAATCGGATGGGGTGTTTGCTTCCTACTAGCTGGGATGCATGAATTCACCGAATCGGGCAGGTTTAGTTCACCAGTTTGGATGCTCACGGTCCTTCTGATGGTTTTAGTAAACCTGTTTGTCATGACTAGGGGTGCCGAATCTTCTTCTAATTCTGCAGAAGAAATGCGTAGTTACCAGAAGATACTATTCCTTTCTTCTATGCTGACTGGTTGGGCCCTTCTAGGGAGTATGGTTTACGTAGGTTAATCATGAGGATTGACAACATCAGGTGTAAATATGTTCATTCTTCAGTCAGAGTATGATAGCGCGGGTGATCAGCAGCAGGCCATTGACAAACTTGTAAAACAGATCGAAGAGGGCCAGGAAAGATGTGTTCTTCTTGGTGTCACAGGCTCTGGGAAGACATTCGCAATGGCGAAGATAATTGAGAGAATGCAGCTCCCTACGCTAATCCTCTCTCACAACAAAACACTTGCACGTCAAATCTGGCAGGAGATGTCAGGGTTGTTTCCGGATAACTCAGTTGAGTACTTCGTTAGCTATTACGACTACTACCAACCTGAGGCATACATCCCTGGGAGAGACCTCTACATAGACAAGGAGCTTCAGATGAATGAGAGAATAGAGCAAGAGCGCTTCTCGACGGTAGCGTCTCTTGTTTCTAGACCAGATGTGATCGCAATAGGGACGGTATCTACAATCTACGGTCTAAACCCACCAGAGGTCTTCCAGCAGAATCACCTGAGGCTTCACGTAGGACAAACTGCTGACCCCCAGGATGTAGTCAGGAGTCTGGTGGAGCTGCAGTATCGAAGAACCACCCGCGAGATAACCAGAGGGGACGTTCGACTAAGGGGAGAGGTTCTTGACGTATGGATGCCAAGTAGGGACGACCCAATTAGAGTCAAATTCGGATGGGAAGGNATTGAGAGGATNCAAGTGTGCGAAGCAGTGTCTTGGGAGACTCTGGATGAGTTCGAAGAGGCATGGATCCATCCAAGAGAGTTCTACATGACCAGCGAGGACAGGTTCAACCAAGCACTGGAGGATATTGAGAAAGAGTTGGATGATAGATTGGAATGGTTCGAAACAAAAGATAGGGGTATCGAGGCACATCGACTGGAGCAGCGAACTAGATTCGATCTAGAGATGTTGGATGAGGTTGGTTCATGCAAAGGGGTCGAGAACTATTCGATGCACTTCGATGGACGTATCAGGGGTGAGAGATCATACTGCCTTCTGGACTTCTTCGCCAGCAATGCAGAGCAATTCCATGGAGGGGTCGATCGATATCTTGTGATAATGGATGAGTCTCACGTCACACTCCCACAAGTAGGAGGAATGTACGGGGGAGATTTCTCAAGAAAGAAGAATCTGGTAGATCATGGTTTCAGACTCCCATCTGCATATGATAANCGTCCACTTAGAATAGACGAGTTCCAAACTCTAGTACCNCAGATGNTCTACGTNAGTGCCACNCCAGGAGAGAGAGAACTGAGGCACCTNGCAGAGGTGACAGGTCAAGAGGTACCCGAAGGGCTGATNCATGTNGATNGCGGAGGAGGAGCNAGAAAGTCCGAAGTTAGGAGNCCAGAAACTAAGCAGAGNATGGAAGAGTTACTGAAAAACATAGATGGAATAGCTAAGATGGAGATTAGACCCACTGGACTTCTAGATCCTGAGATAGAGGTTAGAAGTACCGAGGGTCAGGTACAGGATCTTCTCAGCGAGATTGGAGATAGGATTAGTCGAGACGAAAGAGTACTAGTAACTGTCATGACGATCAAGTTCGCTGAGGAAGTTGCCGAGTACCTTGAAGGAATGGGAGTCAAGGCACACTACCTACACAGCGAGATAGATACACTAGAGAGAACCGAGATAATCAAGGCACTCAGATTGGGCCTGATTGATGTGATTGTGGGAATTAACCTACTGAGAGAAGGTCTTGATATTCCTGAGGTTTCTCTTGTGGCAATTTTTGATGCGGACAAGCAGGGCTTCCTCAGGAACGAAAGATCCCTTCTTCAGACCATTGGGAGAGCATCTAGGAACGTGAATGGCTCTGTAATTCTGTATGCCGATTCTGTCTCACCGTCAATGGAAGCTGCCATCAGTCAGACAGTGAGAAGGAGACGGGTACAGGGAGGCCACAACGAAAGAAATGGAATAGTCCCCAAGACCATCGAAAAGGCCTTGCCGGTAATGGGGGCTGAGGTGGAGGATCTTCTCTCTGGAGTAGCTGGAANNGGAAGTGANGGTGGNAAGAGAATGGTCGCCAAGCCACCNGGAAAGAAGGGCCTTGAAGGGCTGGCAAAGAGATTCGGACTGGGTGCTGGTGTATGGAATAACTCTGACTCAGTTCTAGAAAACGTAAGTCAGCCAGAGTGGATCGATGAAGAAGAAATNGATTCTGATGATAGTGATGGAGAGGCAGGTGTCATTTCCAGACTTGAGATGGAGATGAGGCAGGCTGCCGACAGGCTGGACTTCGAGAGAGCAGCGGAACTGAGAGACAGGATATACAGAATTAGGAATACCACCAATTGAAGCCCAGAGGGTTGTGCGGGTACCATGGTTGGGTACTCGCGAGACGATTTCGAAATCCCAGTCGAGGACTATGATTTTTCGAGAGTAGCAGATGTGGGTTCGCTGATAGATCAGATGGGTCGAGCCGGTGGTTTCACCGCATCGAAGTTGGCCAGGGCAAGAGATATCATGAGAGAAGCCATTTCAAGAACCGAAGGAGATGGAGTTCTCAACTGGCTATCATTCCCGGCCTGCCTTTGTGCTACAGGAACCAGGGGGTTCTTCATTGAGGCACTGAAGAGGAGAGCATACAACGTAGTCATAACCACATGTGGGACNCTCGATCATGACATAGCCAGAGTATACAGGAATTACTTCCATGGAGACTTCAGTCTGGATGACNTTGCTCTGGCTGAGGAGGGGCTGAATAGACTTGGAAATGTGGTAATCCCCAATGAGTGCTATGGNGAGATTCTAGAGAGGGTCTTACTTCCTTGGCTAGAAGAGATTGAGGAGGAAAGGAAATCTGCAAACGATACAAGCCCTTGGAGAGGCTTTGGTTCGGTGGAACTATGCTGGGCTATTGGCGACAGGATAGATGACCCGAGTTCTCTTCTTCACTGGGTTGCTAAGAATAGGATTCCCATGGTAATACCGGGAATCACCGATGGCTCGATAGGTTCTCAATTATTCATGCACAGGCAAAGAAGTCCGGATTTCATGATTGACGTTCTAGCAGACGAACAGATTCTATCTGACTTGATTTGGACAGCAGATGAAAGCCATGGCCTGATGGTAGGAGGGGGCATCTCCAAGCATCATGTAATCTGGTGGAACCAGTTCAGACAAGAGTCGGGTATGGATTCAGCAGTTTCAATCACCACCGCACCAGAGTTCGATGGGTCTCTCTCGGGGGCTAGGCTCAAGGAGGCGATTTCTTGGGGCAAGATTCGTCCCAATGCGGATCAAATTGTCGTTGAGGGTGAGGCGAGCCTTATTCTCCCTCTCCTAGGTTCTGACTTATTCGCAAGCAAGTGAGATTAGTGCCGGAGAAACGGCTATTAGCCCACATTTTCCGGCTTGAGTTATGTCAGTCAGAGAAATGATTCAGGATATGATTAACGAATTAACGGAAGCTCTTGGAGATGCTGAGAAGCACGACTCTGGTAACAATGCTGCAGGAACCAGAGTTCGGAAAGTAATGCAAAGTTGCAAGAATCTCGCTCAGGATGTGAGAATGAAGGTTCAGGGTGACAAAAATTCTCGCTAATCGGTATGGGCAATCATTTCCATCAGTGAGACTCTCATTGGCACTAAAGGATGCCAACCTTCAGCTCCTATAGCTATTAGAGCTTGATGAAGCCCCCCTAATTCTGGTGTTTCTGATCTTTCAGAATAAATCCCTCTCACAGGACTTGGGACTTCGGACAGAGACTCAACAGTATGAGAGTGGTTGATGGAGTTGTTGTAACGCTCCCAGAGCATTCTTATTTCGTCGATCACGTCTTTACAAGACCATTCCCTCCTACCACACATTCTGAAGGTCCCGGATAGGTTTGTTTCCTTATTATNCATACAAAGGCAAGAAATTGCGTCAGTTACATCCCTGACATTTACCCAGAACCGATTCCTAGATTCGATTTTTAGTTCGCGGCCACTTTTTATTTGTCTGATCCAATCTACCATTACCTCATTCCCCCATCTACTACTTCCATTCGGAATGATTACATCGCTCAATTCTATTACTATCGGTGATTTAGGGGGTATTGAGCCTACGGGAATAATCGCAATATCACAATCCTCTTGTTGATCAATCCCCACAATGATTTCAGATTCATCGGGATCTTCCACTATCGTAGCNCCGGATCGNTTAAGCCTCTCTTGCAGTGCTTCCTTAAGACCATCCGATATTCCCGCAACATGCACGTTTCTGNGCATGATAACGCATCAATTAGTTTGCCTCAATGGACTTGGAAGTGAATGCAATTAGTGCATCCCTCAGAATTGCAATAATCATGTCTATCTCCTCGGATGTAATTGCAAAGTGAGGAGTGAACCTAAGAGCATTCTGACCTCCATGAATGACACCGAGTCCGTTCTTCCTACACCATTCTTCCACACAGCCAAAACCGACTACAGGAAGCTTNTGAGGATCAAGCTCAGCACAAAGCAATAGCCCTGTTCCCTGTACTTCGGTTATTGTTCCTGGTAGCTCTTGAGAAAGTTCTCTCAACTTAGAGACGAATTCCTCCCCTCTATCCTTGATATTCTTTCTTAGTTCGGGAGTGACTCTATCTAGAGTGGAAATAGCTGTTTCCAGGGCTCTTGGATTCGTAGTCATTGTATTGCCATAGATCCCCACCACGTACAATTCTGCAGCTCTATCTGAGAGCCCTACGACAGACAGTGGGTACTGTCCAGCATTCAGAGCCTTGGACCAAGTCTCCATATCTGGAACAAGACAGTCCTGGAATCCTTCATAGTCAACGATGCTCAAGCATCCTTGCCCTCTCAACCCTGCTTGAATTGAGTCGACGATGAGCATACTTCCATGTTCCGTACAGAGAGACCTTGCCAAATCGTAGAACTCTCTAGTTACGCAAAGTCCGGGGTTTCCTTCTCCCATTACAGGCTCGATAGCCATTAATTCAATGAAGAAGCCCTCTTCTTCTGCTCGCTGGAATGCTTGNNTTAGAGAATTGAGGTCATTGCTGGGTACGAANATTACATTATCTCTTTCTCTGAACGAGGCTAGATTCTTCTCGTATTTCTCACTACATGAGTCTGAAATCTGAGCAGGCCTGTGTGTTCTACCATGGAACGCCTCAACCAGAGCCAACATCTTGGTTGGCTTTCCTTCATGGATCCCTCCCTTTCCAGTAAGTTTGAGGGTATTCGCGTCTGCTATCCTTATCGAGATAGTCACCGATTCTGATCCACTATTCAGACAAACGAACTTGGAAAAAGGACACTTGCCTCTAGTATGCCCAACCTCCTTCTTAAGTCTGTCAGAGAGTCTCTTTTGACTAAATGAGGGAGTCATGACGTTTGCCATCACCCAATTCTGTTGCATTGAATGGATCACATCGTCCGGGCCATGGCCCATCCCGAGCATTCCATATCCCCCGTTATCATGGATAACTGCTCCATGAGAGGTTACAATCCAAGGACCTCGAGCAGCTATTGCCACATATGGATTCACTGTTGCAGCAGAGTAGAAGTTGACATAGTCTGCCTGGAGAAGAGAGGATAAATCGCTCTCATTCATGGTAAGTAATTTCTCGCCCATTTCGTTAATAAGACTTTGAAAATTGATGGAGGCCTCATCAATCGCCCTACTTAGAGATGGATCGATTTGTAGAAACTCAGAGATGGTTGAGTCNGAGAGNCCGTGAGTCTCAGCTTTTCCTGTAGAAGATCNNATNTCGTTCAGTNCNTGNAGGCTTCCTACCATCNACCATGGGCATNGGAGCATGCACATCAATCTTCTCCGAGGTTGGTCAGAGTCGGCNTGCGAAATTGANTTGGAAAAAGGAACGGAGAGGTTTTTCTGATAATCACTCAAAAAATNAAACTAAAATTAATTTTNCAATTGAAATTTTNATAATTANTNNAATTTTTCAATTGNATTATCAGTATTGATTAACGAATAATATAAGTGCCACTCNGNCCTCTGGGGCTTAGGAGAAGCAAGGGGGATGCGCTCCTCCCTGAGGGAGAAAAATGGTAGAGGACTACGAAATACAGGAAATGATACACAGAGACGTATACGTNGGAGACAAGCACGTTGGCGTGGTGGTAGGAGAGAGATTCCACCCCAGAGATGAGTTTGTCAAGTCACTGAGAATTAAGGTCGAAGGAGAAGTTGCTAGTGAGTTCATGAGGAAGCCAGCGGACCTGGCACCACTGGCAAAGGAATTGGTGCATAGCATCAGACCTGACGGGGGGATCAAACTATCAAAATCAATGAGAGAGTTGCAGCGGAGGTGGAGAAATACTGTCAGAATCGAAGAGGATCTGTATGCTCCTGATGAGCTTCTAGATAGAGCTGTGCTCGATAATGACGGGATGGATATCGGTAACGTAGTTGAGTTGATCAAGATCAAGAGGACCTACAAGGGCCTGTTAGTCAAGCCTCATTTCATGGTGAGGGCTAGACATGGTCTTCCAGAAACAATAGCAGTACCCTGTGGACAACTCGCAAAGACCACTTCTAGGCTGGATGAAGTCATTCTGAAGTGTACCTTTTCGAGACTGATTACACTACCCAGTTACATGAAGTTGAACTTTGAGGACTATGAGGAAGAGTGAGTTCTCCTTGAGTAGCCTTCAAATCACAATCCCACGTGCCGTTGACGCTCAAGGGCGCGTAGCTTAGTTTGGCTGGAGCACCCGGCTGATAACCGGGAGGTCACAGGTTCAAATCCTGTCGTGCCCACCAATATTGACCAAAATTAGGCCATCAGCACGACAAGAAGCATCATGAAGGGACTGCCTGTCCCTGTGTTCAAATGCCAGTTCTGAGCGGGGCCTCAGGAGTAGATATCGCATCTGGAATTTCTCCTATTCTGGGCATGGAACATATTACACTAGAAAGCAGAAGATTCCCCGATGGTGAGGCTTACGTGAGGATTCCTCCAGAGTCTATAGGGTCTGTAAGATCGGAGAGGGTGGTNCTAGTTTCCAATACTTTCCCTGATTCGGGCATTATGCAAACTCTATTCCTACTTGGTGCGATTAGAGACGTGAGAAGGGGCNATCTTTCCAGTTTGAAAGGAGAGTGGGATGGTGACACAAGTGACGTTGGTCCCGGTGTTTTCCTNGCGATTCCGTACTATGGGTACGCTAGACAGGACAAGAGGTTNGGNTTCGGAGAGTCGATTTCTGCCAGAGTTGTGGCGGATTTACTATCGGAATACTGTGANGGAATCGCAATTCTGGATCTTCATGCTCCAGAGGTGCTTGAAGACATGCAAACGGATATTGAGTTAGTGAGCTCTATGCCCGAGATAGCAGAGAGCCTGCAGAAGTACGTTTCTCCCGATTTCATACTCAGCCCTGACAAGGGGGCAATCTCAAGGGCCACCGAGGTTGCAGAGCTAATTGGCTGCGACTTCTCGTATCTGGAAAAGAAGAGGATAGATGCTCATACGATAGAGCATACTCCAAAGGATCTTGACGTCTCAGGCAAGGTAGTGGCCATTGTCGACGACATGATTAGTACGGGAGGGACGATTTGCCGCGCTAGTGACGCTCTCAGGAGGCAGGGGGCAAAAGAGGTGCACGCTGCCTGCACTCATGGACTATTCACGGGCGGGGCACTGTCTCGTCTGGCCAATCACGTTGATGGGGTACACACCACTGATTCTCTACCAAATCCAAGAGCGAGTGTTTCTGCAGCCCCGGCGTTGGCCAGAGGATTGAGTGCAATGATGAGCAGAGCGTCACATAACGGCTGACTGGATGCAATACGCTGCGTTTATATCAGTCATGCCGTGCGGCGGCTTACTAACACGAGGAGATGTTCCAATGAGTGTACACATTGTTTTCGAAACCCCCCAAGACGTACAAGAGCAAGTTTACGAGATGGTCAAGAGCCTAGGAAAGGACGGCAAAGGACGCTTGAAGAAGGGTGCCAACGAGGTCACCAAGTCCGCTGAGAGAGGCACTGCACAAATGGTAGTGATGGCAGAGAACGTCAACCCAGGCGAGCTACTGGCCCACATCCCAATGATCTGCAAAGAGAAGGAAATTCCTTTCATCTATGTAGAGGATCAGGCTTACCTGGCAGAGGCTGCGGGGATGAGCACAGGCACCAGAACAGCGGCGATTGCGGTAATGCAAGTGGAGAAGGATGGGATGGATCGATTCAACGAGGTCAAGTCTCACTTCGAGACCCTCTCGTCATGATTTTGGAGGTTTGATATATGGCAACAGAGGCATGGCCTGCTGAAGTCGTTGAGATAGTGGGTAGGACAGGACTCACGGGCGAGGCTATGCAAGTCAAGGTACGTGTTCTCGATTCAGATAACCCTCGTGACGTTGGTCGGATCATCACAAGGAACGTGCTCGGACCGGTTAGAGGGCCGGACCCAGTGACTGGAGAGGGCGGAGATATCCTGATGCTCAGAGATACCGGAAGAGAAGCCCGAAGGATAGGTTCGAGGTGATTTTGTGCCAGAACAGAGGATTTGCAGCTTCACAAACGAGGAAATAGAGCCTGGAACCGGGATGATGTTCGTCAAGAGGGATGGCTCAGTCTACTGGTTCAAGGATAGTAAGTCCAGGAAGAACATGCTCAAGCTGAAGAGGAACGCGAGGAGGCTCAAGTGGACTCGGCGCTACGAGAAGGGCGGAATCAAGTGACCTCGGTAGTCGCTATTCTTTATCGTCCCACCAGAAAGAATCCTCAGCATCTGGTTTCCAAGGACCGTCGGACTCGTGGGGCCTTCCCTCTTGGTGCTTCCAGCAGTAATCAGTCGATCTAAACGTCAGAGAACGACAATCGGCAAATTGGCACTTATTGTCCCTCTGATGGTTGGCGAGTGAGACCGGGCCTTTGGATTCACCAAATGCAGGTATCGCGCTCGCACCCGCCCCAACGGCGAAAATATCCATCAAGCAGCAGAACACTTCTAGAAGCTGAACTACCATAATATGTCGTTTCTAATAGGAAACATAAGACTAACTACGTCATTGGGCAGTTATTCTGTAGTCTACTCTAGCTCTGTCATTCTCATCAGTGATGAGGCCACCCGGAGGTTGAGCTTCTCCACAGTCTGTGTTGTCAATCACTGTGATGTAAGTCCCGGCATCTATCGTTGCCTCGAGGTTCGATGCAGCGGTATTTGGATCACTAAGATCTGCAAGATAGACGAAGCTGTCGCATTCCTCGTATTTGTCGTAATTTACTTCGGTCATGGTGTAGAGGTCTATATTCGGTCCATCCTGCTTTTCCAGATTGATTCTGATAGTTGATACCGAGTCGATAGTCCAAGTCAGCTTAATGTGCTGGTCCTCATTGACGAATGTGTTGTCGTCAAAAAGCTCCTGCTCTGGGTTGACGGCGTCATTCACATCGTCCATACATCCCGGAAGAATAACGCACAGTGAAACCAGTATTGCCAGTTCAGTCCTCATGTCCTCCGCTGTGAAGGTGAGTGAATTAACCATTGCTTGTGATTGTCAGACAGAAATCGCCAAGAAATGGCTGTGTATTTTCTACCAACCAATACTACTCTCGTTGAAATAGGGGAGGGGTTTCGGCCTAAATATGGGAGAAATGCAAACGACCTTCGTGATGATCAAGCCTGATGGCGTTCAAAGGGGACTGGTGGCCGACATAATCGGTAGGTTCGAGACCAAGGGCCTACGACTAGTAGGACTGAGGCAATTGACCCCCCCTATGGAGCTAGCAGAGGCTCACTATGAGGTTCACAACGAGAGGCCCTTCTACAGTGGCCTAATCGAGTTCATCACATCTGGCCCAGTAGTGGCTATGGCATGGACCGGAGTCGACGCGATTAGCGTGGCTCGAAACATA
>NZTJ01000010.1 GCA_002697065.1 Methanobacteriota archaeon | reverse complement strand
TTGTGGTTGGGTGGCATTAGTCGATGCTAGATTGAATCTTGATGTGGCAATGGCTTCAGTTGCTGGTTCGCCGAGATTATTGGTTCTGGATTCAGTGGATGCGGAATTACAGAAATTATCGCAGACGCGCGGCGGTCTACTACTCGATTTGCTAGAGCAGAAATCTGAGAGGATGTCGGATATTGAAGGGATGAAGCATACTGACGATATGTTGGTTGAACTTTCAGTTGAATCCGGTTGGCCTGTCTTGACTGTTGACAGGAGATTGAAGGAGCGATTGGTTAGTGCTGGTGGTTCGTATATCGAAGTCACAAGCGGGCCTGCTTTGCGACTAGTTAGATAATCAACAGAAAGTCACTATGAAGGCGTACCTGACTAGTTATTCTACCCACAAATTACTAGACTAATCCAATGATTCATCTTCTTCAGTTTCGATTGGATATATTTTTTGGCCCTTGATTTCATGAACGCGTAAGAGCCCTCTGTTCATATTTCTTTGAATATAAGCTGCAAATTCCTTGGCATTCAATACAAATGAAATTTCATTGGGTGAAGAGATATTTTCCTTAAATTTAGCAAAAATTTCTTTCAAAGCCACACCCTCTTTTGGAACTGGAAGGTGTTGCTCAATTAATTCAAGAATTTCATCATCAGTATATGGTTTCAACAGAGATAAGTTGTATTTTCCTGGCGCAATGTGTGCATGATGCAATCCAAAATCTGAATTTTCAGATAGAACTACATCGATATGTTTTCCTTTGCCCACTAGATTAATTCCATCTAGCAATAATCCACTATCAATTGAAGGAATTTCAACCCTTGATTCATATGGCTTTGGAGTCCATCTATCACCCTTATTTTCAGGTTCGATCCAACGATTTTTGCGTTTGCAAATTACTGTTGATTTTTCAGATATTTCGGATAATAATTGTTTGATTTTGTCAAATTGCTTTACAGATGAAACCATAATCCGGTCAGGCAATTGCACTAATTTTGTCCCTTTTCTATCGGAAAGTTCTGAAATTGTTGGCGAAATTACCAATTCCAATGGGAAGGAATCAAACAAAGTATCATGCCATTCACTAAGTTGTTGGCTTGCTTCTTTACTCAACCGAACTCCCACTTCAATCCCTGTATTCAGTCCATGGTTTCCATCAAGATTGGCTGTGAAAAGCAATCCTGATGTGCCGTCAGCAATGATATGCTTCGCGTGAAGATTAGGATGTCCTTTGATGGATAAGCCTTTACAGGACATCAGTCGAAGGAAACCTTCTGCTTCATGTCCTCTTGGTGGTCGGCCAATTGCCATATCGGTAGCATGATAGAGAATTGTAATTTCTACACCTTTTTGCGATGCATTAACCAACTCATCAACGACCTGTTTACCAATTCCTGATTCAGCGTTAGAAAGTGCGTAAGTCGATATTCGCAGTGTCTTCTTTGCGGATTTAATTCTGTCAATTATTGATTCAACAAGGCTCATTCTACGATTATCCAAAGTCCAAGATGCATTGGCTATAGCGCGAGGTGAATCTGGTGTTTCCGCTTGAGACCATGGGTTACCAAGTCTAGGATCATTCTTACTTGGTCGAATATGCTGATTTGCTTCATGAAGCCATAGGTATGAGAAAAATGAATGGAAAGATTTCACTGTTTTTGAATCATTAACTCTTATTCCAGTCTCAATATTCTTCTCAAGTGAGGTGTCGCGGATATTGGCAGATGTGACCAATAATTCATCATCGACAATTAGGAACTTCGCATGGGCTTCAGGATGCAAACGGATGTATACGCCATTTCCAGCAAGCTCCTGTAGCCTTGAAAGATTGTTCATTGATTCTGCATCATCTGAATATCGACTGTGAATACTGGTTTCGAGTGTAGTCAGAACATGAACGCGTCCATTTAATCGATTTGCTGCTGATGCAAGAGCCTTCTCTATGGCAGGGTATTGCAACATCCAGTTGAATAGGAACACGTGACGCNTTGCTGATGAAATCATTTCGACTATTGCGTCTAGAATTGCAGGATTCTTAGGGTGTGTGCAAATCAATGACTCTGCATTTCCCTTCCAATCTAGGGGTTTGAAAACATTCTTTTTCCCCTTGATTGGTAACCAGGTCACCAAGTCGGAAATCGGAGCATCTGGAACCTCGATTTGGATCGAATCAATAGGCATGGATGAACACCTCCGATTCGTCAATACGGTACTGCAATTCCCATTCGCCTGTCTTTCTGTATCGCTCCAATGTGGAATCAAGTGATAGATTTTCCAATGCCACCTCAAGAGTATTAATCCATTTTTTTGGTAGATTTTCAGAGTCCATCCACAACTCTTCAATTGACTGCTTGAGAAGTTTCACTTCTGAATCAACTCCAATACGACCGAGTGCCCCATCAGGTAGTTTGCGCATAGCGTCATCNACCGCATCATCAATCCAAGAGNNGATTTNCTTCTGACTNGGTATNGGCCNNAGGAGTGCTTCAACTTCGATATCGCTACCCATTGAGAATTGTACCCGATGTGGTTTAGGTTTTGATTTACTTGGGAGATCACGATGTTCATGTTCGGATACTTCGAGTGACAACATACNNTTGTGTGCTCTTGGCTTTGNAGATTGGTTTCNGAAATCGATTTTNCCCAATGTGCCNGTTAACGATTCATTAGATTCGAATTCAACTTTCCCAATTGAACTGAGAAGCATCGTTGAACCCACCTGTGCATCTTTCAGATTGACTGAAGGAGACCCTACGAGTGTTCTCATCAACCAAATACCTGGTACTTTCGCAGATTTGTACGCTTTGATTTTCGTGGCTGGCCACGAAGTAAGCTCTATGCCAAAATCATCTTTTCTGACAGTTTTTTGTTCTGAAAAACCCTCAATCGATTCATCGACTTTATGCGTATTTCTTTGCTCTGCAGTGAACCAATTGGCAACTTCTTTGTTAGAAGGAGATTTGGTTTTTTTCCAATTTATTTCCTCCCACTTCCCTCCACTAAATGACGTATCTATTGGCAAAAATTCGCCTGTTTCTTCAACCATGTATAGGGTTTGATCCCTTGAAATAATTGGGCGAATTTCTCCCTCCTTGGAAGCAAGGCGTCCGGCTTCTGTCAATTCAAACATCTGATCAAATATCGGGTCTTTTCGGTGGCGCTTTGCCTCCTCAGAATCTTCTTCGAAGAGGAAGCCTCCTTTCCGATTGAGTAAACGAGATTTTCGTTTGGTTGATTCTTGAATCAAATCACGGTAGAGCAACATTTCGAGAAGTTTTCTTGCTAGGTTGATTGGCAGTCCGAAGACACGCTGGACATCCTTTGCAGAGAGGGCGTCGAGTTCTTCGGCAAGGCGTGTTGCGTGTACAAGCAAGGGGTCTTCTCTGACACCAGACTCGCGGCATCTTAGATTTGTGAATTCCATCTTGATGATGGTCGCAGGGGCAGAATGAATTGCCCAAGCCCCTTCCTTGATTATGCGGTTGGAAAGTACTGGTCGAGGTNTGCGTGGCTCTCTACTCATTTTCGACCACCCCTTTTACGGCCATTTCTTGGTTTCCGAACCAGATTGATATCTTTCCAATCATTTCTGAGATCTTTTGGAGCGACTTGGAGGGAACGGCCATTCTTCTGAACGTGATTGATTAATTGAGATACGAAATTCTGAGGGGCTGTATTTTCAGTCATACTTGATTCTGAATCTTGGTCAGAGTTTTTTGCATCGTATTTTGCACCCATTTCTTCAAGTTGCCGAGCGTTGCCGACGAGAATCAAACGATGACGAGCTCGAGATGTGGCTACATTAATCCGGTTTAGGACCGTCATGAAACCGAGGCTTCCACGTTTGTTAGCGCGAGTCATGGGTAGGAGGACAACATCAGCTTCCCTTCCTTGGAATCGATCAACAACATTGACTTCTATTCGGACTGTCTTGGTCTTCTTGTCGACGAAATGCCAACCTTTTGATTCGACGACATCACTGACGCGTAAGGCTTTCTGAATAGCAGCTGCATGTGCCTTGTAGAATGAAATAACCGCAATTTCCCAGTATCGATCTTCTGGATGTGGGATTGAGGAGAGATCTTTCGCAATATCATCAATTGCTTCGACAATTACCTTTGCCTCTGCAACGTTGACGTATTGTCCAAGCTTCCCTCGATTTAATTGCTCCATGGCTTCCTTTCCGAACAATGAAGTGTCGAGGAGAATGAGGCTGTCATCCTTCTTCAGCGGAGTTCCTAGAAGTCGTGTCGGGAAACCGCGTTCTACCATTTGAGAACCACTGTGATATTCATTTCCATANACTACTTGACTGTTGAATTCGGCAATNTTCGGGTGCATTCTGTGTTGAACATTGAGGCTAACAATTCGATCATTTCGCTTATTTTTTGAGAGGCGCTCAGCAAGTAGTTCAAATCCACTATTGTATTCAAAATCAGCTACCATCACCAAATCTTTCCATAGTCTGTCAAGGCTATCCGAATATCTCTGATCATAGCACCACGGTTTAATCGCGCCGGATGTATGGGGGGCTGGTTTTCTTGGGTCCCAACCATCTGGAAGTGGAACATCTGTTTTTTCTTTCCAATCCCACATGGAATTGACCCACTTTCCTTTGACTCGAATCTTTGCAACCTTCGGTCTGTTACGAGGGGGGCGACGCCACGATTTGGGGCGCTTCTTAGGCTCTTCTGGATATGCTTGTTTCTTCGGTTTCTTAGGCTTTTGATAGCGTCCGGGATTCGACAATGCATCCGGTTCCTTTGGTGGTTTGAATTTGCCCGGCTTGAACACCTTTGGTTTCTCTGGCTTAGGGCCCCGTGTTTTCTTTTCGGTAGAATNCCATTCATTCACCAATGATTCATAATTTGAAATCTTCTTTGCATATTCCTCTTCTCGAGAAGTTTCTTGGTTTTCGAAATCCTGTTCCGCTTTGGCAAGAATTTTTGGATATTTTTTGATTTCTTTCTGTCGTTCCTTATAGTCAATTACTGCACGCTCATGCGCCTTTTTTGTTGAGTTGCATTTTTGTTCCCAGTTGGCCACCGATCGAATAAAATCATCATCAATCTTCTCCTTAGCAACCTGCCACTTTCTGACCTTGGAATTAAAACTGATTTCAGACCATTTATCCTCAAGATCTGCTCGTAAATTCAATATGGAACTGTAAATTCTCCATTGGTGTTTACGTCGTAAATTTTCATTGTTCGACATTCGATGCTCAAACCATTGCTCAAGAGAAATGCGGGCACTTAGAGCGCACTCTTCGAACATCTTCTGAATTTCTGGGCTCATGGCAAAGAATCCTACTAGTTCGTTGCCGTCCTCTGAAACTGATACACCATCACGGGCGTGGAGTTTTTTGATGTGTTCCTTGTGTGGTTTGGTCAGTGGCTCGACCCACGAAATTTTTGTTCGATTATTGGTTTTTTTAGAACCGCAATTATGACACTTTTCCAAATGTTTTCCATTCTTTTTGCCGCAATTTTTTTCGGAGCAAATCCATCCGGGGAGATTAGTAAAATGTTTCCAAATTATTCGAGCTAAGATGAAGTCAATTTTAGATTGTTCTACATGAGGGCTGAGTTGTTTTTCATCTCCCACAAGAAGCCAACGCTTGGCTCTGATTCCAGGGACCAAAAATTCACCTAAAGTCGCCTTTGAAGCTTCATCAATTATGGCAACATCAAAAGGAATTCCGTCGGCAGCAAAATGACCTCCTGTGGAAATTCCAATCGTTGTTGCGCAAACTAGGTTTACATTGTGTTTAAGCATATGACCGATGATATCAACCCGCTCTTCGCCGTCTTCATCACGACCCTCTACAGGCTGACGTAATTGAGTCAACCAATCTTGCTGAATCGAAGATATCGTGTCAGATCCAAGGTTTTTATTCAATCCAGAATTTAGTGATTCTGCAAGCCTTGAACGAAGGCCAGAACTCAACTCGTCCCAAGTGAACATACGCAGGTGATTGGAAACAGCGCGACCATTGCTAGCGTGCCGCAATGGATAGACTCCAGGGAGAAAATTCGGGCCGTCGACCAAACCGATTCTTTCTAGCACATTGTCGACTGCAATATGTGTAGGAGCAACCATCAGAATACGTAATCCCTGCTCTACAGCCAATTGCTGTATAATTTCACAGATGACCGTTGTTTTTCCCGTACCTGGTGGCCCCCGAATCAAAGAAATATCTGGGCACGAGAGTCCTGTAAAAACCGCTTTTCGTTGGCTTTCAACACCATTTTTGTCTAAGGCTTTCATCCTAGATTTGAGATTCAATCCAGGATTCAACAAATTGGCACCAGTATCTGATTGATTGTAACTCGGAAGTCTGTTAGCATCTCGAATCGTATGTGCTAAGCTCTTGGCTTGTTCTGTCGCTTCCCAAATTAGTGAATNGACTGCTTGGCTCTTACGGAATGTGTTGTAATCATCCGCTCCCTCCCTAAGATGAAGGTCCGATTTTATGGTTCCTTTTACTGCTTTATCCAGCAATTGTGACCATTTAGATGCAATCTCTGGACTCCACTGATCTGGGCGTAGTGTCATTATCGAGGTGTCAGGGTCAAATCCTGCAATTCTGATTCTAAATGGCTTTGGCTTCTTTCTATTTCCTTTAATCTCAAGTTCTTCTATTTCAACTTGGAAATTACCTTCACTCCAGCGGGGTGGGACTCCAACAGAATATTTGTGTAGGCGGATACGAAATGGATCTGCAACTCTATTTTTGGCCACTCTAGCCCAAGCAGAAGGCTGTGGGAGAGATTCGAGAATACTATTCAGTGCATAACGCATACTTGAATGAAGGCCTAATGATTTGACAAGTTCATTTACGCCCTTTTTTCGTACGTGCCCTACGTTGCGAATTCCGCCCTTGCTCAATTTCTTCAAATCGTCTGGACGAATGTCTTGAGATGACATGAGCCACTCGAGATTGAAATCGTCTGGTGGTAACTTTTCGTCTACTGCTTTAAATGTGAATCGGGGCCTTCTCCGAGGATCTCGATAGTAATCCTCCTCTGCAGAAAGATGGGCATTCAAGCATTGAAGAGTGTTCAGATTCTTAGGGTCAACTGTTGCCCCCCAATCATCGTATTCGTCGGCGAAACCGAGGTCGGATTCGAGCTCTTTAGTCACACGCTTGCCCCCTTGGGAAAACTTGTAACTTGTCTACTATCTTGAGGGCTTCCCCAGACGATTTTAGGCGAGGGGACTGTTTAACGAATGTACAGTGCCAGTTCTGGGAAATCTCCACAGCTTGAATCACGTATCCCCAATCAACAAGAGAGTGCATCATAAATCACATCCTTGTCCTGCAACGGGTAGATTGACCTTNCCCGANCTCCATTCGTATATACCCCCACGATTATGGAAGCGATCTTCAAAGAAACAATTCTGTTCCCAAGCCTTTCGAACACCTATTTCTAGGATTGAAGGTCCGTAAGTATGTCCACCTTCCGAGTTTGAGTAGAAGCGACCTAAAGCATCCATCATCGCATAGGAACCGCGCATGAGTTCATTGGATTCAGGCACAAACTGGATACCTTCGTCTGCAATCGAAGCATGACGATCAACCCAGGTTTGGAATTCGCCTTCATCTAGTAGCAAATCGTCTACATCACCATCATTCTGACCTTCTACAGGTAGAACCTCGAAGATTTTCCAACGTTCCGGACGCAACTTGAGAACAAGTTCCATCATGTCATCATCGAGATTGGGCTTGCAGACAACCGTGTTAAGCTTCATGCGTATACCGCGGCTGCGACAGCGATCCCAAGCATCGATAGCCAATTCTAGATGGTGGCTTCGAGAACGAGCTAAGTCACCACGCATCCCACGTCCAATTTCTGCATGGATTTGGTCACTTGATGCATCAATTGATAATCCAACCCAGTCTATGAGATGGCCCCATTTATCGAGGAAATTTTCGGTAAGTCCTGATGCGTTTGAGACTATACATGTCGTCAAACCAACATCCTTTGATGTAGCCAACAAATCTCCCAAATAGGGGCAGAGCGTTGGCTCTCCACCGACGAAAGTTATCTTTTCCGCTCCGGCTTCTGCAAGCATCTCGGGAACGGTGAGAGCAATTTCCTTAGGGAGACGATCGGCGCGTGGAATATCCTCAAAACGAGCAAAACAGAACTTGCAACCGTAGTTGCACCATGGCCAGAAGTGCCAGTTGATGGCGGGGGGCAATTTGGCCATACTTACAACCTCCAGGTTATTTCGCCAGAATCAGAAGTGACTTCCCAACCCGGCTGANTGTATAGNGTNACAATCAACTTCTCAACAGGATTGATNACATATGTAAGTGGGATTGGAGGCACTTCATCGATTTGCAGAAATACATCCATCTTCCANAGACCACCTGGTGCCTCTCGGATATCTTCAGTGTACAACTCTATACGATTNACTAGATACTTCATNTGACTGTTCTTGCGATATTTCGTACGCTTGTCTTNGGGAAGTAATGGCATCACTCGTTGNCGAAATCGATCTAGGGCATGCTTCGTAGGGCGGATGGCTTCTGCGGCGCTCATGAATTATCCGTGTACGAATCGGTATACNAGGNNGTCCCTTCCATTGAGGTGCTATCGGAAGTGAANAATCGAAAATATAGCNTTAATCGCTTCCAAATGGGCCTATCGGAAGTCATTCACTTCCTTTAGAATCTGGGTGGTTTTCGTCACCAAACATGCTCAGGACATATCGACCAAGTACTGTTGATGAATAGAACTGAGGGCGCTCTCCTTCAATCTCAACTAGGCCTTTGTTTCCTAGAGTTCTCATTGCAGAGGTGATTGCTCTACCAGTGAATGGGAGGGTTTGTTCCATTTCCGAAGTGGTACAAATTTCACCCGAGTCCTCCCTCCTTACAATTTCAGCGAGATAGCGAAGATTGTTTCTTTCTTTGTACTGGCCATGTTTCAACCAATTTAAGCTCTCCATCAGTTGATTCATGAAACCAATTTCGAACAACAGTTTACTCGATTGACCTGGCATTTCCTTATTGACATAGTAAGTGGAAATACCACCATTGATTGCAGCCAGTGCTGATCCGATGACCATCAGTTTTGTTCCACCTGCAACACCTGAATAGAATTCAAGGTCACGTCCATCAGCCAACTCATGTGCTCTTTTCTTGGCCCGATCAAAGGCATCAAACATTTGGATGACTGTTTCATCTGACCACGCATCCTTGATCAGAATCATCTCCACGTGTTCAATATCCTCAACCCATTCACCGAGGTGCTTCGTTTCTTTATCCTGAAGGTGTTTCAGAACAACTTTGGCTCCTGTACTACTATCATTGCTAATCAAAAAAACAAACTGGGGGCGATAGTGCTCAATCGCCTCCCTTAGGGAGGCTTCTGATTCACCCTGAGAATGGATGAGTACCTTCGCCTTACCCGATGCCATAGTATATTCGGGGGCGGTTCTAGTTGAACAGTTATTCGTTTCAAGGGCTACCCTTTGATTTGTACTAGAATCCAAGNTCTTCTAGATTCACATCACTATTCATATTGACTCGAACCGGGAAGGCTAAGGTCACTCCATTTTCCTCGAATCTTCTCAATATCTCAGTAACAAAGA
>NZTJ01000009.1 GCA_002697065.1 Methanobacteriota archaeon | reverse complement strand
TGGCACCCGCATCCCTGGGATGTACGGGAACCGGGTTCCACCCCCTCTCTGATAAGTCCGAAATCGCTGTGTTTGCTGGTTTTTCCGCGTTCATCCCTGCCCCAAGGACATGAACGAACTTGGTTCGTGAGATCAATCCTTTCAGTTCCTCAGAATCACTCATCCTCATGCCTAACGCATTCATAAGCCGTAGGGAATTTATTTAATTCTGTATTGAAAATTCAGAATTCAATACCTTTGTGGTGTATACAAAATCTAGTGCGGATCGTACAAGGCGTTTGACTCGGCAGCCGCTACAAACAAATCCTGGAAGGCATCGACGGTATGCTCGATGGGGTCAGAGTAGCCTCCGCCCATGAAGAGAACACACGGTGTCCTGCGGTCCAGAAATGAGAACACCATGCCATTTCTGATTCTCATGCCATCCTGGGACACATCCAGATTCCCGAGTGCATCATATTCGAGTGCATCAACCCCGGCTTGGAACAGGAGAATATCAGGGGAGAAATCTTCGATGATGGATAGAGATTCTTTCACAGCGCGCAGGTAGCCCTCGTCCCCTGTGCCGTTTGGCAGCGGAAAATCGTGGTCACTTTTCGCCTTCCTGAAGGGGAAGTTCTTCTCACCGTGAACTGAAATGGTGATGATTCCTTCCTCACCCTCAAGTATGGTAGCAGTCCCATCCCCCTGGTGGACATCGAGGTCCAGTACGGCGATTCTCTCGCATCCGTGTTCGTCTCTGGCCAGCAACGCGCATATCGCAAGGTCGTTGAACACGCAGTACCCCGATCCGAATGATCTGTGAGAATGGTGGGTCCCTCCCGCCATGTTGGCCGCAATCCCCCCAAAGCGAGTGACGTGCGCAAGGGCTTCGACCGCACCTCCGATAATCATCATCGTCCGAGGTAGGAAAGCATCGGTCCAAGGCTCAAGTCCTATCCTCCTTACCTCCTTGGAATCAAGAGACCCACTCAGGAATCTGTCCACGTAATCCTGTTCGTGAGCTATCAGGAGAGTGTCCCTAACGACTGGTTCTGGACTCTCGATGCAGATGAGTCCCGTTCCATGCAGGTCATTGAGCCGTTCTCTGAGCATTCGATAGCGGTCCCTGGGGAATCTCGCGGACCTGCTAATCCCCTCCGTGTAGGTCTCGTGGTACCACACCGGCATAGGTCGCATGGTAGAATCCCCCGAATAGGACATCAATTTCTAATTATCTTTAGTTACCATAGGCCTAGAGTATCCTGCAGAGCCGTCTCCAGGTCCGGATGAAGGAACTCGTACCCTTCCTCCAGCAGCCTGTTGGGGAGCACTTTCTGACTTTCCAGAGTAAGCTTCACTCCCATTTCTCCGAACATTATCTTGATTACGAATCCGGGCAAGGGGGCGAATGCAGGCCTTCTCAGCACTCTGCCCAGTGTCTTGGCGAAGCCCTTCTGCCTGACTGGGTTGGGTGCGGTTAGGTTGTACACCCCTTTGGAACCGGTTTCCATCAGCAGGTGATGTATGGCATATATCTCATCATCAAGGGATATCCAAGACATCCACTGCTTTCCACTGCCCATCGGTCCTCCTGCTCCCATCTTGAAAGGTAGCAGCATCTTGCCCAGAGCGCCACCAGTTCCAGAGAGGACTATGCCCGATCTGAGGTACACATGCCTGACTTCATCGGGTAGGTTTGCNGANGCANCCTCCCAATCCGAGCAGACNTCCGGGAGGAAACCCTCGCCNATCNCGCTCTCCTCGGTCAGCTCCTCATCNCCNCGNTCNCCATACCAGCCGATNGCACTCGCNACGATGAACACCTCNGGCTTCTTCTNCATCTTCGCTATTGCCTCCGAAAGCAGGGTGGTGCTATCCACTCTGGAGCTCCTGATTGCGCTCTTCCTCTTCTTGCTCCATCTCTTGTCTCCTATGCCCTCTCCACCGAGGTGGATGATGGAGTCGAAGCCCTCGAGAATTCCTGCATCCAGTTCTCCCGAGTCGGGATCCCAGAAGAGCTCCTTCTTCCCATCCTTCGGGCTCCTTCTGACTAGTCTCCAAACCTCATGCGCCCCTGTGTCTAGGAAGGCAACCAATTGGGTGCCTATCATCCCCGATGAACCGGCCACCAGAATCTTCCTTCGAGGAAGATCGCCGAACTTGGAATGGTGGGCCATGTCCCTCTTGAGGCGAAGCTCTCTTGCTGTGAACATCTGAGNCAGNCGCCTTCTGACCAGCCTCCCACCCAGAACCCTATCAGCCAGNTTTCCCANAGGNCCGAACGGTACTTGGTAGCTGACCTCGTCTACAACCTTGGTCACACNCCCCTCTTCTATGAGGTGATGATCGTGGTTCCAAGACCAGAACGGGCCCTTGACCATCGTGTCGGAGAAGAAATGAGGNGGCTTGTATCCGGTATGCTCTGCTACCCAAGTCATCTTGATTGGNCCCATNGGGAATCTGAACACTCTTTGGGAACCGACTTCCAATGAGTCATCNGCTCTGACTTCCTCAGCTACCTCCCATGGAGGCATCAGCCTGCGGAAGGATCCNTCGTGTTCGAACCAAGCGAACGTAGCCTCTGCNTCGGCATCTACCTCNGTCTCGTGCTTATANTGGTACATACTCNGAAAACCCCNGATCATTCATATTTCATATGTTGTTTGAAATCGATNCNCCTACTGTCCTAGGCTTGATTTCCATTTGCTCANCGCGGCTTCTTCGAAATCCTCTCTNGTAAGCCTGTANCCCCAGTGCTGTAGAGATTGCCTCACAACTGGGCTAATCCTCTCNTCGTCATATTCTCCACCCTTTGCTATNATCCTGTTAATGAGATGGTTCCTGAACCTCCCCCTNGGNCCCGCAAATGCTTTCCATCTCTTGACCTGCCTCGAGTCATCCTCTGANCTCCTACCCNTGTAGAANCTGCAGTACCATTGNACCCATCCATAGGGATCCTGCTCGACAATCCANCCNTTTTCTTCCCACATATCCAAAGTAGTCCCGCACTTNACCTTGTATCGATTCCTGNTCTTGTCATATTCCTCACTGGTGAGNAGNCTATCGTCTANCCCATCCCACCAGTCACCGAATTCCAAGTGCTCATTTTTCAGGTCCATTGAGNCNACAGTGGAATANATCGGCCTCCAGTAGAANCCCCCAAAGCTACCCTCNGAGAAGATCTCTCTGGGAGTCATGTTCGGCTGGAATTCTGGCCAGTCCGAGAAGGAAACGACCTCGCCTATGGACCTCATCAGACAATCCACTAGGATGAGGTAGATTTTCTTTATGATGAGGCAAATGCATCATATCTTANGCCCCCGCCTCGCCAACTAAATNGGCAGGCGATGCAATGTCTCGAGAATTGCTAGTAGAACTGGATAGGAAAGACGAATACTGTATCATGAGGTTCGCCGATGGTGCTTCTTTCCGACTAGGATATCTGAAAATTCGCTCAAATTGCCAATGTGCTAAATGCAAGCCTAGACAGGAAAATGAGCAGCGAAGAATCGAGTTCGAGCAGGAGATAATGAGGCTAAGATTGGAAAAGCCGAAGGCGAGTCCCGTAGGGCATTACGGTATCCAACTAGAGTGGCCAACCGGGTGTTCGAGCGGGATTCACTCGTTCTCACACCTCAGAGAGGTCTGTGAGGAGCATGGAACAAAATCTGATTAGGCCATACGAAGACTCAAATCCTCGCTTCCTCACCCAGCCACATCGAGGTGCCCGGTCTTCCCGGCCTCTTCGGTGGGATTAACATGAAAGATGGAGAACCGGAGGATTCCGGAACAAAGCTGGATGAAGAGGACGAGTGGCAGCTCTATGCTTCAGCCGGCTACGCCTCATCAGAGTCCGAGAACGAGGAAACGCAGAATGAGGAAGAATCAGAAGAAATCTGGTTCGACGGTGATGATTTCGACTTTGAAGGAAGCACTGTGAACTGGGATTCTCCACCATGCCCCGCGCCATTGGGAATAGCCCATGTGATCAAGATTGGTGTTTGCGACCATTGCTTGGCAAGGGTATCCGGGAGTCTGATCAGGGGGGATGCTTCCGAGACCGGCTCCTCAATTAGGGATGAGGCGTACTCCAGAGACAATGAACTGGAATCCAAGATAGTCCAGGACTTCTGCCCTCTTTGTGAGAACCTGTTCGATGACATCGAGAACATCGTAGACAGGGTTCTGGAGGAACTATCCGAGACCGAATTCCAAACCATGCAGTTCGGGATCCACCTTCCCAAGGATCTTGTCCAGGAGGAGGACAGAATCAGGAGCAAGTACGGCGCCCAAGGCTCTTACCATCTCAAAGGTGCGATCGTCGAGGCTATTCATGCCAGGATTGGGGAGTTGGACAAAAAAATCGAGTTCGTGAAGGAGAAGCCAGATGTCATGGTTCTGGTTGATGGTCTTACCCTGAGAGTAGATGTTGATGTCAGGCCCATCTTCCTACATGGAAGGTACAGGAAAGTCTCGCGTGGAATACCCCAGACCCGTTGGCCATGCAGGGCCTGCAGAGGGAGAAAGGGTGGTTGCGAATCTTGCGAGGGAACAGGGCTGCAATATGTTGACTCGGTTCAGGATCTAATCGGAGAACCAATCAGGGAAGCTCTGGGGGCTGAGGACACCTCGTTCCATGGGATGGGCAGGGAAGACATCGATGTCCGATGCCTAGGTTCGGGCAGACCATTCGTTTTGGAGATAAAACGCCCCCTGAAGAGAAACCTCCCAGTAAGAGATCTTGTGGAGATGGTCAAAACTCACGCCTCCGGCAAGGTCGAGGTAGACGAGTTGAGCTGGTGCACTAGAAAAAAGGTCAACGAAGTTAAGCAGTCCAGGTCCGAGAAGACATACATGATTCGATTCAGGGCAGATGGAATCGATGATGTGGAAAAGGCAGAGGAGGCTATCCTATCCCTTTCCGGACGAATAATCGACCAAGAGACCCCCAGGAGGGTCTCCCACAGGAGGGCAGCAAAGACAAGGAGACGGAAAGTCACCTCAATCGACAATGTCAGTTTCGATGGGAACGAGATCGAGCTAACACTGAGGTGTGAGGCGGGAACGTACGTCAAGGAACTGGTACACTCGGACGAGGGAAGAACCACGCCCTCGGTTCAGAGCGTCGTCGATGCAGATTGTGAAGTGATTTGGCTCGACGTACTCGAGATTCACGATGACTGAGAAGAATATCGTCATCCGAGTCCTTAAGAACGCCCCACAGGTCGCCCGGATTCGCGATAATGGGTCAGTGAGAACATGGTTACCAGGACAAAGGGGTCTAGACAGGGAACTCGCAGCATCCTCAGGAAGAGCAAGAGGGAGCGAAGGAGACTGTTCATTGCTAGGACAATGCACACCTACGAAGAGGGCGACAAGGTGGCGATTGTACTCGATGGCGCCCAGCAGAAGGGGATGCCCCACAGGCGCTTCCAGGGAAGGACCGGAGAAATCACCGGCATCCAAGGAAGGGCGTATGTGGTCAGGGTCGCGGATGGAAACATGATGAAGACGGTCGTCGCAAGGCCAGAGCATCTTAGACCGATAGAGTAGGTGGAAAAGTGACCGAGAGAGAATTCGTAGACTTCGCGACTGTAAGAGACAAGCTTCTGGAGGCCATAGAGAGGAGGGGGGAGATTTCCTACGAGCAGACTATGGCTCTACAGCATGCAGAGTGGAAGGCTAGCGCTAGTGGCCACCCGTCCAACGAAATCAAGACTGATCCAGCAGTATACTCCGGCCTGTTCGTCGAGCTGATGGAGAACGAGAAGCTAAAGCAATATCCAGAGGTCTCATCTAAGATTGCCGAGCTATCCCCACTGACTGTAGCAGATCTGAGGGTAATTATCGCCAGCAAGAGAATCGCAATGGATACCTCGGAAATCGAGGAAGTCATCACAGTGATTCGTCAACACGTGGTTTAGGCTTCGGGCCGATACAAACAACTCATTCATGAGGGAGAACCGTTCTCGGGGAGATGGAGATATGCAGCCCAAGGATTCCAATGAGGCCGGTGATGAGGCCAGAGACCCCTTCCAGGATGAAGTTAGGATCAGGATTCTGGACATACAGGAGAGGCGGCCAGTCGGTCACGAGGTTCAGTGTATCAGCGAACCATCCTTGTTCATTCTCAGGGCTAGAGTATCCGACGCGTCTGGTTTCTCAGTCGGAGAAACTGTAGAAATCCCTTCTGAGAACATCGGAGTCCTTTCCGAGGTACGCCTCAAGGACCTCAGCGGCTCCTCACAACAGGAGCTAGTCTCTTCTCTGTCCGCTTCGATATCTTCTGAGCCCGAAAGACACCTCTCATTCTACAATAGCGCAGGTCCGATGTCCCTCAAGTTTCATGCATTCCAACTACTGCCCGGAATAGGGAACGCGAAGGCCATCCAGATGGTCCAGAAGAGAGGAGGCTCCGGATGGACTTCCTTCGAGGACGTAGATGATGACTGTGGCATAGAGTCGGTGAGGCTACTGGCTGAACGCTACGTGAAGGAGATGGAGGATACTGCCCAGACTCCCCGCTTACTTGATTTGCTAGTCCGCATAGAGAAGTAACATGGATGACCTGGGTGACCTCGACACTCGCCTATTGGTCGATCTGCTTAGAGACCACAGCGATCCAAGAAAATCTCTAGGTCAGCACTATCTCGTAGATGACCAAGTGATAGACAGGACCATGCTCCTCCCGGGAGAGTTCACCGAACAACTATCCAGAGATTCCCATATCCTGGAGGTAGGTCCCGGCCCTGGCTCGCTAACCCTTGCACTTCTCAGAACACACGCCAAGGTTACAGCAATCGAGATTGACACCGAATCCGTAGCACACTTGGAAAGGATATTTGGCAACAGGAAAACAACCTTGCTGATCAAGGAGGCAGATGCAGTCACGGAGAATTGGCCAAAGGGAATCACCCACGTGATTTCCAATCTTCCATATCAGATATCTAGTCCGATAATTGAGAGAATAACCAGGTACAACGCCTCGGAAGAGATAAGACTTGCAATAATCCTAGTACAGGAGGAGTTCGCTCACAGGATGGCAATGTCATCACCACCTCATGATATCGGGCCGCTGGGACTCAGCCTTTGGCTCGACTTCGATGTTTTCCTAGACAGAAAAGTCCCCCCAAGCTCCTTCAGCCCATCACCGAGGGTAAATTCCAGACTGGTCGTCATGAAGCCCGTAAATCGGGAAGAGGCAAAGGGAGTCGACAAGCGCCTTTTTCGGATGGTCACTAAGCACTGCTTCTCCAACAGGAGAAGGAAGCTGAGAACCCTTCTATCCAAGCCACCACCACGGATTTCGAGAATTAATGGTTGGCACAAGGATAGGTGGGAGAAAGCNTCCTCGGAAATCATNTCATCTGGTTCCAGCAAGTTGGTGAGCAACTGGGCAGATATGAGGCCNGAGAATCTAGANCCGGNGGATTGGGTAACGATAGTTGGCGAACTTNCCTCAAAATAGGTCCNAACCGTATTTTTTACATCGACTTGATAGAGGCCCCCCCCTTCCGAGGCATTGCCCCGGACGTATGCANTCTGGGACTNAGGGAGGGATTTAGTGGCAAAGAAGGACACCTATCTCGCTCTNTTGAGGAGGGGGATAGATGAGACGACCGCTCAGATTCTGGCAGATGGTGGCATCAAGATCGGTGATCTGAAGAAGCTAGATTCCGAGACNCTGATCAATAACTATGGCATAAAGAAGGAAGTNGCAAAATCGGTCTTAGACGCCGTNAAGTCAGGTCCGAGATCATCGAGCAGGCAGCGTTTCCTGGCGGACGTTCTTTCAGACGACAAGAAGAAGGTCGACAAGATAGAAGAGACCCGTTTCAAGCGAGAGCAGAAGGACATCTATGCCGAACTGCAGGAGAAGAAGGAGCAACTTCGTCTAGCTAGGGTAGAGGATTTCAGAAACAAGAAGCTAGTGATGAANCGGCTCGGGAAGACCATCGAGCTGATAGTGAAGCTAGAGAACAATCTGGACGATGAGTCCAAGGACGAGCAGAGATCGAAGCTCAGGGACCAACTTGAGACCCGTGGNCTTGAGGCGGCCAGGGACCACGAGATGCTGGAACTAGCCGGGACTCCCCAGGATATCGTGGACTTCCGCAGGAAGATCGCCCCAGTCCTGTGCCTGCATGCATGCCCACANTGTGGNGAGGAGATGGACCCNAGNGGCAGTAATATCATGGAGAGCCCCTCAGATTTCTCATTCATCTGCTGGGATTGCGAGGAGGAATTCCACGCCCCCATGGCNCATTCCGTGGAATCCAGNCTGAACAATGGNTCAAGGATATCNATCGANCCGAAAGTCAAGCCGCGCCTNCCAGTGGTCAGGGCCCCGNTAAAGGATCANTCAAGTTCCATCACCGACCTGATGATGAGGGACTTGGAGTCCGCAGGCGCCTCTGCTGACGAATTGGAGGCTGCGTTGGAATCTAGCACCCTCTCCGGGGTTCTGATGAGCATAGATGAGTGGATCGATCAGACCATCGCCGCAAAGGGATACATCCAGGCCCAAGAGGACAGGGAGGAGTTCATCATCGCAACCGGTGCAGGGGCTACGAAGTTCAACAAGTGGATGAAGAAGGCCGGATTGCGATTCAACAAGCAGACCGGAAGGTGGACCAGATGGGAGGACCGGTGAATCCNGGATGGCAGAGGCATCCGACTTCGCTCTCTCCCTAACGATTTCAATTATNGGAATATCCGTGATGTCTTGGTGGCTGTACACCAGGGTGTCCCAGAAGCTNACTGAGGTCGAGGAGCGAAACAACTGGGGCAGAGGGAAAGGGGAATAGANCGTCATTCTCACTCGTTAATGGCCGCAGTCCATCTCTCCGANTGGGGGATCCCGACGATTTCAATATGGCATGCCAGGACNCCTCTTTCCCCTTTCAAGGAATTTCGCANGTCAATTAGATCATCCAGGCAGCAGGGGCANTGNGGNTGGTTGGGCCTGATCCAGAGCTCCACTATTCCAGAGTCATCAATCTCGACCCCCTTCAGGATGGNGGGATCCACNATTGGTTTTCCGTGNGGATCAATTCTTTTCCTGAGCGCTCTGGCCACGGCTCGATGGNTGGGACCGGTNCTCTCGCTCATGTTATGCCCCGGGGGGAATCNNGAAATAGGGCTAACTGTGGNATCTTGTACTACCAATGAATCAATGGTGGCAGNTCATCACCGGGAGTTAGACATTCCATCCCATCCGAACNCCTTGTCCAACTATCTTCAATNCCTATNGCCCCNTCTCTGTANATGACCTTGGGCTCTATTGCCATTGTNCCCCCGATTTCAAGTGGCCTATCGAATCCGTTTGCNATTACCGGAGTCTCGTCNAGCTCCAATCCNATNGAGTGTCCNAGGAATCTTGCCTGCTCTGGTTCCATCCCCATCAGATTCTCTTCCCGGCCCATTTCCGTCGCGGCCTCCANACCAACCTCCCAAGCNTCAGAACAATTGCTTCCCTTGCCCAGTCTATCTTTCACCAACCCGCTAATCTCGATCATGTCATCCAATCTNATCATCCATTCTTNGTCTAGCNCCCCAGAACAGAACATCCTAGTGCAGTCGGAAACGTATCCTCTGTGCAAGTGAACGATATCGACTAGGACTGGCTCATTTTCTCTTACCTTGGCGAATCCAGCACCAAGTGANGANATTGGNCTGGCCCCNAGGCCCCCTACTGCCGAGTCGAAATATGATGGGACTCCACCNGACCTTCCAGCAGCGATTACGACNCTATCGCAATCCATTGGCCACTTCCTCATCCTNATTCTTCCNCCAAANCCAGAAGATCTACTGATTTCTTCAGCAACNCCAGCCATCTGCAACTCAGTTTTTCCAAGACCTCCGGAGTCNCGAATTGCCTCGAACATTGAACGGTTNACCTCGCCGCTCTCCCTGATCATCGATAANTCCCAATCTGACTTTACTTCCCTCAATCCATACAGGATTTCTGTGCAGTCATGTTCATGTTCTGAAAGGTCCTTCATCTTCCCACTGATGAAACTCCACCGGCTTTGCGGAACCTTCCCAGCAGACATTGCAGGAGCAATCGTACAACCGGATTTNCCAAGCATCTGAGACAAATCACCCATCCGTGGATGCTTCTCAGTTACATGCGGGCAGTCATCTCCACCACTCTCGAAGGTGGCTCTTTTCACAGATCTGCGTACCCAGTGNCTCGATTGTATGTCCGAACCCTCGGACCCNATCAGNAATGCCGAGTTNTGCCTCCCCCCCGTAAGCCAATACAACTCCACTGGGTCCTCGATAAACGCGGACTCGATNCCCTCTTCTGCCAAGGCTAGAGACAATCTCGCCTGCCTGCTCTCAAGCTCTGATACTGGAACCCTCCAATCATCGCCCTCAGGGCCGACTAATGTCGATGTGTCCCACTCCACGAAATCACTTGAGTGGGTACAACGGAAAGCAGTTTTGGGTAATTCGCAACCAAATAACCGTCCAAAACGGCCATAGCCGAACCCTCGGTCCAGATACTGTGGAAGGGGTGCTCACCCTCGACGATGTAGACCTCAGTGGTCGTACAGTCCTGTACAGGGTCGACGTCAATTCTCCATTGGAGCCTTCGACAGGGAGATTGCTGGACGACGGACGATTGAAAGCCATAATACCAACTCTGGATGCTCTTTCATCGTCTCGTGTAGTGATTATGGGCCATCAGTCTAGACCAGGCAAATCTGACTTCACCAGTATGGAAAGGCATTGTGCCAGGCTCTCTGAACTTCTCGGAAAGCAAATCCGGTTCGTTCCGGATATCTGTGAAGACTTAGCCGTTGAAGCCATCAAATCCCTCTGCGATGGTGAGATGATTTTCCTCGACAACGTTAGGATGAATGAGGAGGAATATGGAACTAAGTACGACTCAAACGAACAGACTGAGGACACTTCACTCGTGTCCCGACTATCTTCGGTTTCAGATCTACTCGTCACGGACGCATTTGCTGCTGCACATCGCAGGTCCCCCACTCTTACTGGATTCACAAACTCCATTCCCTGCGTGGCCGGAACTCTGATGGAGAAAGAGATTAGGAATCTGAGGACGGCACTTAGAGATCCTCCCGACCCATACCTTGCAATTCTTGGAGGAGCAAAATGCGACGACTCAGTCAGGGTAGCGATGAATCTGATTTCCAAGGGCCAGGTGGACAAGATCGCATTCGTAGGAGTTACTGGGAATCTGATGCTTTGGGTAGCTGGAAACGACATCGGCGATAGAAACAAGGAATTCATCAGAAACACCCTCGGTCATGATTTCGAAACAGCATGGGAAATGGGGGAGAAGATTTACTCAGAAAACCCTGAGAAGATTTTCCTTCCAATTGACGTCGCCGTTGAATCACAGGGTAGTAGGAGGCCCCTGTCCGTCTCAGAGCTTCCAACAGAGGATCCAATCTATGACATCGGACTTCAGACACTCGCATCTCTTAAGCCACTAGTCCAGAATGCCGGCTGCATTCTCTGGAACGGCCCAGCATCTTACTTCGAGCTCCCCGATTTCGCATTCGGTACCATAGAGATCCTCAATATGTGTACCGAGACAGATGCAATGACCATTATCGGAGGAGGGCATACCAGCGCCCTGGTCAATAGCAGGGGCGTATCCTCGATGGTCTCTCACAACAGCACTGGAGGGGGTTCGACCATGAGCTTCCTTTCGGGGGAACCTATGCCAGTAATCGCATCTCTGAAGGAATCTTTCCAGAAGTTTGGCTGACTCCCATTTTTGGAAGCCCAACATGGAGCCACTGGGGAGATTCGAACTCCCGGCCTTCTGATTACGAATCAGACGCTCTACCAGGCTAAGCTACAGTGGCAGCAATGCCTCCACCCTTAATTCCTGAATAAGAGAATCGGTAATCCTTCAAAAGTCACATATTGGCTTAGATCAACTTCTCCATATCTGCCAAATGGCCAATCCTTAACTTAACATCAGAGATTATAGATTCCAAAGAAACCTGATCCTTTCCTTCAGCTCTCATAACTAATATCGGTTCTGTATTACTTGGCCTACAAAGAAACCATCC
>NZTJ01000008.1 GCA_002697065.1 Methanobacteriota archaeon | reverse complement strand
GTTCGACCAAGATCCGGTAGAGTTCTGGAACTCCACACTCCACTGGGCTCCGTCAGCCCCTGGGACCGTACCGACCGCTGTGTACTCGTCTAAGGAGTTGTGACCTTGGTAATCCACTGGTACGTTGAAGTACGCGTCATTGTACTTGCAACCAGGGACCTGGTTCTCGAAGAGCCCCTGCCCAAGTGGGAAGTCATCATCAGAGTCTATAGTCCCATCTTCATCATCGTCTGGGTCTGCGTTGTCGCCTNTTCCGTCTCCNTCGTTGTCGTTCCACTCGCTNGAGTCNAGTGGGAATGCNTCCTCACCGTTAATCACACCGTCTCCATCANCGTCGTTTGTGCATNNTTGGTCTAACTCATNTACNAGTACCGTCTCTTCGCCCTGAACAGCTAGAGAGACATCTTGCTTGGAAACNCTCTCAATGCTGAGTGTGCTNAGGGGGCTTTCCTGTCCTGCCCTAATTGTCACTCCCTTNCCTCCCGAGTANGAGACGTTCCTGCCCTCTTCAACCAGTTNGAAGTCACTGGAAGTCTGAATAGTCCCAGGGAGAAGNAGTAGAGATAGTGTNCCNTCCTCATCCAGCTCCTCGACCCANGACATGGAGTTGAAATCAATTACTAGTTCATAGTCTTCAATCTCGATTAGTTCGTGCTCTGCTCCTTCGAAGTCAAGCCAACTTGTATCGAGATTGAGAATTCCCCCTATAGTGAGTTCTGAGTCCACCGATCCTCCTTCCACACCAACATCGATAGGGTCGATTGATACCAATCCCTGGCAGTCAGGTGATGTGCCGGAGGTCGTTGAGTATGCCACCCAGCTACCTGGCTGAAGAAGTGTAGTCCAATCCCCTTCACTGTTTCCCGAGACCTGCACACGATCTCTGGCGATTCCATGAGAGGGGATAATGACAACAGACCAGTCACCATTGGAGACGCAATCCTGATCAAGATACGAGATGGTTCCGGAGACCTCTACCTCGCCTGCAGAAATCTCAATATCCTCATTGAGTGATGATTCGCCGAGTTCAACCGTTGTGTTCTGCGAGTCGAATCCTGCCTTCTCCACGGAAATGTTCCATGAGCTCAATGAGGGCAGGAAGGTGGACCATTCTCCGTCCTCGCTAGTGATGATTTGTAGGCTCTCATCGTTTCCTGCGAGGTTAACTGTTGCATTGGCAAGGCCCTCTGAGAATCCTGGAGTGCCATCTGCATCAAGATCCCAGAATACCTTGCCGCTAAGCCTAACTAGCTTCTGTACGGTCATGTAAATTTGGTGATCGGGCCCCACGGTAACGCCCGACTCAATCAGAGTTGAGTTCTCTAGGAGTATCCTCACCCCATTTTGGCTGGTCTGGTTAACCTGTACGTTCCACAATCCTGGAACAAGTCTGATTTCTACGGCTTGGTCAAGTCCATCAACCGAAGTCTGGAAGGAGCCTAGTCCTTCTTGTGACGTGACTGTGATTTCTATTTCCTCTGCATTGGCTAATTCAGATGATGATTGAAGAGTCAGGGCAACATGAGCTAACTCTTGTGTGTAGAAGTTGTATCTAGTCCCTGCTGAATCCTGATTCACAGATATGTCCATTCTAAGTCCCTCTAAGACTTCAGAGTCGGTCTCGAAATCGTCGACAATCACTATCCAATCGCCTTCGTGAAGGTACTCTACTAACATCCCCCCCTCGTCTGTTAAGAACGTCTGAACCCATCCACTGTCAACTGACTCCAGTTTTATCTCATGATTGGAGAGAAGTTCTCCACTCTCATTTCTAAAGGTGATATTGGTCAACCATCTTGGTTCGAAACCCACGGAACGTACTATCGTTGAAGCCTCGATTTCCACATCGAATATTTCGTTTGTGTCATACAGAGTATCGAATGGTTCGTCTGCAGAAGAGTTGGCCCTCTCGACTACTATTCTGTATCTTCCAGGTTCTAGCGATACTTCGGCAGTCCCAGAGCCAATCCACTCTTCGCCATCAGATTCTACGGTGTAACCAGCCCCGTTAGGAGAGAGTGGCTTGATCTCGAAAGGATAGTTTACAGGCGTACCGTTTGATGCGTTGTTGTCCCCCCCGTGATCGATGAAAAAGTCGATTTGTACGGTACTATTCTCAAGTGGTAAAGCGAGCAATTCTACTGCCCCCTCAATCGAGGAATTAACTTCCTTGATCACTGAATTGGATGACATCCCTCCTGCATCAAGGGTAAATGACCAGTTGCCCATAGGTAGGAGCATGTCGAAGCGCCCCAGGTCATCAACCTCCTCTCTCCAAACGGCAGTAGTTTCTCCATCGAGGTTGTTTGCTAAGGCATGGACAGGATACCATCCAGAGAATCCTTGATTGTACGTATTGCCTTCACGGTTCAGGCTTACTTCGCCCAGAACCATCATCGAATCCGTGAGTTCTATTGTTATGTTTTCCATTCCTTCTTCTACTTGGAAGCTGGTACCGTTTGAGTAGAATCCTCCGGCACCGACCATCCTCTCGACTGTTGCCTGGACAACTGCGCCACGAGGCAGTAGGACGCTGAACTCGCCGAATGAGTCTGTTGAGGATGTTAGGGTGAACCCTTCCCATTGGAAAATAATCTGTTGGTTATTTACTCTGGATTCCAGCTCAGACGCTGATCCATCCTTGTCTGGTTTGTTCAATACAATTCCATTCACAGATTGGCTGAGGAGGAACTGGAATGATTCGGAGATATCTGATTCTTCGACCTTCACCCTTTGCCATAGTTGCTTGTCATCACCCAGTGTGTAGTTCAGAACCCAATCGCCGTGAAGTAGTTCTGCATGGTATGTTTTTGTGTCGTTATCGAAAATTGCCGATACTGGTGCCAGATTCTGATCCTCAGGCAGGAATAGCAACTCTAGGTCGTCCACACTTGTTCCTTCGTCTGATAGTGTGAACGTGATATCGGATGTTCTAGGGATCTCCGATGGGAATGAAACCAAGGTTCCTTGATCAGATTCGAAGGTGAAAATCTGTGACAATTCTGGGAATCCATCCTCGTCTATATCTATTTCAGCAATGTATGTTCCTGGCACTATTGGTCCCACTTCAAAAGATCCAGTTTCATCAGTGGTGGTGAAGCATGGCTGAGTTATTACTCCCTGACATTTCATCTGAGAGTCTGCGCTTGATCCATTGATTGAGAATATTGAAATCCTTTCATCGGAAATTGGTTGACCCGAATACAACGACACTTGGCCCTTTATTGCGCCCCCNTANATCGAAACTGGGGATTGANNNTCTGAGGAAGATAGAGGAATCCTGAATGGAGTTGTCAACTCCACGGGACTTCCNGTNCCGAAATCGACCGATAANACGTATTCNCCCGGTAGGGCGTCTACAACGTGGAANGATCCTGGNCTGACCATGGGNCCACTNAAAAGTGCGTGTCCCGNGAAGGTCCCAGTACCGTTTATTGTCCCNTAGGATGATAGATTGTGNNTTGNATCTGTGACGAATGTACCNGAGCCTATGAAAGTGGCTTGGAATAGGTCTCTAGTAAACTCGCTGATCTCAANCGAAGTGAACTTTCCAGAGCCGTTAATTGTCCCGTCAATAATGTAGNTNNCCTCGNTAACTAAGCACGCGTCCGAGCCATCCGGGACTGAATCTCCAGAACAATCAGGATAGNTGCCTGAGATTGAGCCATCNAATGTGCCNNTTCCNGAGAATTGTCCCTGCCCAGTNATGCTATGGTTGTCATAGATGGTCTGGGTATGAGATCCGGTGAATTCCTGAACAGAAACTGAACCCATGCTCTCAACTGAACCCTCTCCAATGAAGGTCGCTTCTCCGGTTCCTGTGAACCTCAAATCCTCGCCCTCCATGCTTCCGTCGGAGGTCATGGCAACATAGGGATGGATGGTAACCTCATCCGAGGATGGAGTGAGTACGACTTGTGCCGAGATTACCGGCTCTCCGTCGAAGTCCAGTTCTCCTGACCACTCTAGGATTCCGGCAGCCGACGAGGGGGAAACTGAGATAGGGGCCTGAATAATTGATTTGCCGTTACTATGACCGTCTATTCCAGAAATATTCACGACCGTTTCAGATAGCCACGTAGAGCCGTATACGTTTCCGAGAATCCCAGTTACTGCATTCACATTCCTATTTTGGGAGCTCTCGACGAATAGTTCTTGCATGGAGGAGCCGGATCCCGTCATCAGCGAGGATCTGGCCGATTCTAAGTCTGGCTCGCCCGAGAAAGCGGATACTCGGATCTTTCCTGCTGGCACCTTGAATGAGAAAAATCCGTCTTCATTAGCCTGAGTGCTGCCGATAGGAATCCAGTATGTTCTGGAATCTCTATCGACGACATGACTCTCATTGGCCTCTTCCCCACTGAATGCATCCCTCTCAATCAGAATCCTAGCATTCGGAACTGGGCCAATTCCATCGAGAGATACGGTGCCCTCCAGAGTAGCGCCGCTGTAGTACTTCAGAATCTTCACGTTTCTATTAGAGTCGTAGATTGAGCCGCAGTACTTGTCAGCCTTGCCGGTTAGAACGAAATCTGTCCCGTTGCTTGTGTTGGTAGCGGCATTGCTGATATCTATGCTCTTGGAATCGAATGAGATGGCGCTACTGTAGGTGGGAATGGAGGAACCTGTTGGAATAACTCCTTCTTCGAATTGTGTGACCTCCCATGGCCCTCCCGACTGAATGGCTGACCAGCCTGTTGAGAGGGTAGCGTCTGTTGACAGGGTAACGTCTGTCAGCTTGGTTGAGTCTGTAACCGTAGAAGCCGATCCGGTAATCTGGATTTCTTGGCAATGGGATCCATTGGTCGGATCGTACCAATTGGATAGTACGAAGTGGTTCATCATTGCCCCGGGAAGAGCCATGGAACCCTGTAGATAGCTCCCTGGAGTCCCTGTTAGTGAGTTTGGTAGAATCCAAGTAGATGGGGTATCGGCATCTCCAACTTGTCCGCTGATTGAGGGCAAACCAAGGGTCGATGTCCCATAACCCACATACGTCCTTGCTATCATTGTATCAAAGAAACCTGCCTGGTGCTGGTAATTCCTGTCCGTGAGTTGGATCATATCCTCGCCGGTGGATGCGCCCGATGCCTGTGCCCTGAGGTCGGACATCTGTTGGTCCAAGAATTCCTGGAGGGTCTTTGGACCCTGATTAGTCTCATAGGTAGTGGTGATGTAAGTATCCATATCTAGACCAGAGAGTCCTGTTGGTGCGTGGAAAATGCCCGAATATGCCCCCCTGTGATATGACTGGAAGTCCCGATACGCACTTCCACCTAATGGATAGAGGCGGTTATCCACAGCGAAGTATCTGATTTCGTGATTCCTTGCTGTTGTACTTCCATGGGATTCCTCGAAGTCGGACACCTCGTAGTTGTCGATAGATGAAATCTTGTGGTATACGCTAACGAGTTGGTCCAAGTCCAATGCGGCTGTTAGGAAGGCTCTAGCCATTCCAAACTTCGCATTAGTGCGGTGAATTTCCGTGGAAACGTCGTAGTAGTCGTCAATTATGTCCCGAGTGTATAGATAGCCACCGACGTTGTAGTGCTCGGCGTCTTGGAAATCGAGGATTTCGTACTCTGAATTCAACCCTGATCCTCTTGCGTTGTTGAATAAGGTTCTAGCCTCAGATAGATTAGCAGTGGGTTCTTCGTACTGTTGCCCTTCCTTGATGACAATGAACATATGGCCAGCATCGATCATGGGCATCCCNTTATCATCCAAAGGATTACCCTTGAGCATCTGAACCTCATCGTACTCAGCNACTACTGCCATGGATCGTNTTTCCAGNAACTCCAGATCCCTGTTNGATAGGATATCTTGGAATTCATTAATNTGTTCCTCGGACAATTCTGGCCCCANTGCGGCGAGGAAATCTGANCCAAGANTTGNACCGCCATTCAATTTCTTGTCACCGAAGGCGAGTGTTGAGATGAACAAAGAGATAGTATCTTCCTGTCCCGAAGATAGGAGCATTGCTCCGCTACTCGGGATTCCTGACTGGAAGTTATCTGCCACGGTAGGGTGATCCCCCGATGCTAGGGCTTGGAAACCGTAATCCCACCAAGATACAAAGGCTGGTCTTTCGCTGAAAGGATCGTTTTTGTCCTGCTCTGAAAGCCACTCATATGCCTCATTCCAGCCNTGNCCACCGAAGCTTGGNCCAAAGGTCCCCATATACCACAGNCCCGATTCGCTAGGATCGTATTGTTCGCTGTTCATAACGGAGAACAAACCNAGTAAATCCTGNCGTAGAATATCTGGAGCCAAGTCGTAGATGCTCTGNTCCACTTCATTTGCCGACTTGTCATTNCCTGGTATGCCAGAATCGATCCCATATGTGGCATGCTGANANGAGATCAACAGGATTACCATGATCATAGCAGGAATTCCTGGCCTTGCCTTCGTTGCCGGCCATAGGGATNTGAAACGAGTCCTTGNNGTGCCTATTCCTGAGTTTCTCCAAACCTTGGAAAATGCTGGCATTCCTGCGGCCCCCCACAGCATTGAGATTCCGATACCNCCTACAACCGCCATAGCTGGAGTCGCGTTNATGATGAATCGACCTGCAGACCAAGACATGTAAGATGCGATTAGGGTCCAGAGACCCANTAGCGTTAGTTCTGATTGATTCTTCCTGCTTCCCCTCCAAAGGAGNATNATGGCGCACCCTATAGCAATGACAGCNACTATTGGGCCATAGGATGCGAATAGTCTTCCTCGATCAGGAGCTTGGGCCTCTCCAATCGTNAGGAAGATCTTGTTCTTGGAGAAGTAGAATCCACCTGTGAAGAGGATNTCCCAGCCGTTGTANAGCTGNGCTTCCTGAAGAATGAANAGTATNGCAAGAATCGAACCGAAAAGTGCGCTACCNCCCATTACTATCAGAAGCCATGGCTTGTCTCTGAATGAGCTGGAAATCCAACCCATAGCGAAAGTGAATCCGATGATATAGAACATAGGTTGCATACCACTGGGGGCGAAGAGCAGGTTCATTCCCGGCCAAGCGTAGAACGGTGCGGGGATTAACATGGAAGTGAACATCATCTGAAGAGATGCAGATGTAAATTGTAGACTGTCCCTTCCCTTGAAGATGTTNACCACAACTTGGAATGAATATGCTAGGAANAGAATTCCTGGACCATAAACGAAACCCTTCCAGCCTAGTGCCATNATAGAGAATGCNATTCCCGACATTGTTGCATTTGCCATTAGGGNTGGATTGCGCNTCCAAGTCTCCCTAATNCCTGCAATGACATAGAGTGGATTTGCGCTTGTNGACNTGAAGACCTTCTTGTATTGGATTTGTTCAAGGCCTTTAATCCAGAAATATAATGCAATCGCCAGGAANAGCATGGCGAATGAGTCGTGGTCAGCATATGCGAANGTAGAACGGCTCAGATGTCCNGGCATTAGTGCAATGAGCCATGCGGAAATTATTCCCGCATTCCTGCTATGTGCACGCGAAGCGATTCCTGCGACTGGGACAACAATCAGAGCCCCATAGATTGCTGGAAGTGANGACATTGCCCACCATACTGCTTGCTCTGAAGGAATCTCAAGTAACCAAGAGAGGGCTATTCCACCTAGAGCCANNGACCATGAGAATAGAGGNGGTCTTGGATTAATCCCACCNAATGGGTAAGCCCTGTCATGATCGTAAATCAGGTGACTCCTCTCAGCGATTACGTAATCGACGACNCNCTTCATGTACCAAGGGTCGGAACCACCAGACATGTCCCAAAGTCCNGTTCCACTAGCGTTCATCGCGGGTATTACATTCCACGCTACTCGAACNACAAGAGCGGTGATGAATGCTAAAGATACCATCAGAAAGTAAGAGTTCTCATTCCACCAGACTCTGAATGGGCTTTTCTCCCTTCTAGGAGCAACATCGCCGAATACCCCTCTTGANGAAAAGAAGAATGCGAAGAAGTTCAACCAGAAACCCAGGAAAAACCATGTGAATGACTCGATGAATCCTCCCTGTGAAAATAGGGAAGGGAGNTCATTTCCTATTTCGTGNATGTGCCCGATGGAGTAGAGAATCCAGTTNACNGCTAGAAGAGATGCTATTACGTGCCATCCCTCNGCCCTGAAGAAAGCATGAGTGAANATTACCAGTGCGGTGAAAGAAGCCCATGNCACCCCTAGATGGCTTCCCTCNGNGTACTGGGANAGGTTGTCTAATTGGCCCAACCAAATAAGTGGAATCATGAAAGCTGAGAATATCAATGCTGAATATGCTGCAGCATCTGGGCTCTCCTTGATTGATGGGAGCATTCTGAAGAAACGTCCAGAGCCCTTATTTTCCACCGTACCCCTGACAAGAATCATTACTAAGATTCCAAGAGAAATTGAAGCGAGCCAAAATGAGAAGAATGCGCTTCCTATCGACTCTCTGACCGGGTCCACCACCGCCTCTGAGTCATTTTGTGCGATTGCAAGTCCAGATGCATAAACCGCGGCCAATCTCATCCCTAGAATAGAGCTGATGAAAATGGAGGATTCCTCAAGCCTCCCAGATTCATTCAGTAAAGCCGATACCAACCCTACTAAGAAAAAGGTAGTTGCGAACATGTGATTGAAGGAGTCCGGATCAATAAAGTTGGAGACAGCGCCCAATGCAAGAAGGACAACTGTGAGGGAGCCGATTCGTGAGACACCTGACTCAAGAGGAATCATTCTTGATGATCTTCCGATACATGCGGGTACCAAGACTGATAGCGTAACAAGAATAGAGGAGTCGAGTTCGTTACCAAAATCCCTGCCCTCTAGAAATGATGTAACCAGAAACAAAGATAGCAACGATAATGCAATTGCAACTGGAGTAATCAGGTTACCAAATTGGGCATCCTTGGAGCCCTCTTTCTTCGCTTCCATCCCATCCACCGGACCTATTTGCCAATAATTCAGCATCGCGCCGACCTGAACGGTTGTTTTAACCGTTCGTAGAACGGTCGGAGATAAGGGACTCAAGAAGAATGAGTATTCCTAACCCGGAAGTGCCCTGAAACCTATGTCTTCGCGGTAGTGAGAACCAGCTAGACTGATGCCCTCAATAATCTGGTAGGAGGCCTCCAATGACTCACCTAAAGTTGGGGCTAAACCAGTGGCTGAAAGAACTCTCCCTCCAGTGGAAGTTAGCTTCCCCGACTCATCCATTGATGCTCCTGCAAGATGAACAAAGCCCATCACTAAGCCCTCTTCTATCTCCGAATCCCACCCATCTATCTCTCTTCCAGTTACGACTGTTCCCGGATACCCCTCGGAAGCAAGGACAACAGTAGACGCATGTAGAGGCTTGAATTCTACTTTAGTTTCAGCGACCCTGCCCTCTGCAGCTGAAAGAAGCAGCTCTCCGAGATCCGACTGAATTAACGGAATAGTGACCTGGGCTTCTGGATCTCCAAGTCTGACGTTGAACTCGACGACGCTTGGAGATCCCTCGGAGTCAATCATCAGCCCCACATACAGGCATCCTCGATAAGGAGTGTTCGAGTTCCTCAGGTAATGGTGCATTGGTTCGATGATCTCCTCCCTCGCCCTTGCAAGCACAGAAGGTGAGACGAGGGGGGCAGGTGCATATGCCCCCATGCCTCCAGTATTTGGTCCAGTATCGTTGTTACCTACTCTCTTGTGGTCTTGACTTGGTGGCAACATAACATATCCAGACTCGTCCATAATGACCAGAATCGAAGCCTCCTCTCCAGAAAGGTGCTCCTCAATAAGAACGAATCCATCGATTTCTATCCCAGATTTTAGAGCCTCACGAGCATCCTCTTTGGATGAAGTAACAGTAACCCCCTTCCCCCCTGCTAGAACATCCCTCTTGATTACCCAGGGCGGTTCGAACGTTTCCAAGGAGTCCTCAATAGAATCCAGATTTTCTACCTTAAGGAATGAACCCGTAGGGACGTCTAGTGATTGCATTACCATCTTTGAGTGTAACTTCGATCCTTCGAGGAGGGCCCCCTCAGAATGAGGTCCGAAACTGGGAATTGAGTTTTCTCTTAGTCTGTCAGAAAGACCGTTTACCAGCGGAGCTTCGGGACCGACCACAACTAGGGAGACAGAGAGTTCGACTGCAAGTTCCACTATACCTTCGATATCCGTAGAGGGAACTTGATGGTTCACTGCTACCATCGACGTGCCGGCGTTTCCTGGTGCACAGTGGACCTTGGAGATAGAGTCGCTCTTTGAAAGTCCCAGAGCTAGGGCGTGCTCTCTTCCTCCACTGCCTACCACTAACACCTCGATGCCGGCCATGCTTCGCGCTGGTCATTTCAGTGATAATGGATTGCACTACAAGGTATGGCTAGTATGGTACTGACTTCAGCCCAAGACGGAAACCTAGGATATTGAAAGACCTGTGAATTATTGGAGTGACCACCAGCAGTATGGCCATTCCCATCAGAAGTTCGGAGCTACCAATCAAAGAAGGAGAAAGTAAAAATTGCCCGAAAATGAATGTAGAGACTGCAAAAGGAAGTGTATCAAGGAGGGGTGCTTGTGAACTAACATTTCCCTCTCTCTTGTGGCCCTTTCTTCTCTTCACGAATGATCCTACTGAGTCACCAACCATGCACCCTAGTCCCAAAACGCAACCCATTACGAATGCTGTCATTGGTCCTTCGCCCATGTAGAACCATGCATCTGAAATATCAGTCGTGCTAGTCCCGTATGAAGAAAGTGAGTCTAGAAAGGGAGCAGAATCGACAAGATTTCCTTTAGCAATTGAGTGAGTCAAAATTCCAAGAATGCCCCCTCCAATAGTTCCCCCGAAAAGTCCATTCCAGGTTTTTCCATCACCTAGGATACGATTTCCATCTGAGAGAACTCTCCCTCCATCAATAGTGAAAACAGGCATACCCGTCAAATCTGGGATCCACTTACCACCAAGCATGGCAGCTGTGTTGGAAAGATACCCTGGAAGGTAGAGCCACAGAACGAGTAGTGGGGCGATAAAGGGGTCGTCCCATGGCAATGGATCGGAGGACATAGAGTCAGGCAGGAAAATTCGGAGGATGAACCTTCGCACTTATTTTTGGATAAACAAACAATAGATTGTTCGATCCGAAAGGGGTGATATTCATGTCCCTATTTCGCAGCGGGAAGATAATGAGTAAGTTGGAAGCAACACTATTGACCATGGTCCTGATAATCTCAGTTTCTATGATTTCCATAAATGTGACAGCAGAGGGAGACGACATAATCATCGAATCCGATATGACTTGGAATGACGAAATGTCCCTTTCACAGAACGTGAGAGTATTGAATGGGGGTTCTCTGAATTTGGTAGATTCGCAATTGACCATTACCAATAATGTACAAATTTTCGTAGACTCTTCTTCTTCCTTGAGGATTGTTGATTCTGACATTTCTTCGGACAGCCCGCCAAGTGGGTTAGCAGGGTTTGGTTACTGCGATGAAACAAATATGTCAGCAGTTAGGGCAACCTCTTCCTCGGATCAAAATGTGCGAATGTACTTGCGTCCGATTCAAGGATTCTCTCTAGACGGTGCGACTGCACATTTCGGAGACGAGACTAAGGAGCTTTCCGGAGAGGAAGATTTCGTATCGTTAGGCAGTGGCCCTATTGACATATGGGTTGGTTTGACCGGTCCACTATGTCACCCAGTTTCTCTGAGCGAGATTAGCATAGAGAAGAGTGGCCAGGATAGGATTTGGCGTGACGCAGCTGACTTTCAGAATCGGAACATGATGGCATATGGAGAAGCTGGCTTTACAATCGAAGTTGAGGGGCACATGGAGTCGAGTGGATCGTCTATTTTTGGAGGGACAATTACGGCATCGGGATCCCTGAGCATCAATGATACCTCCTTGGATAGGGTTGGCCCGATAATTTTGGAGGAAGACGATTCTTCTATCTTCCTCGGTGGAAATACTGAGTTCAACAACAGCACAGACGATCACGACGTTAGAGCTAGGGGTTTCTCGACAATTGTGTGGGGGGACGATGTCATCGGCTCCGGAGAATTAACTGATAAGTGGGAAAGGAGGCTGGCCGGTCAGAGTCTTTCATTTGATTCGATGTATGTAACCTACGAGATTACAGGGATGCATAGGTTCCCGAGTTATTCCAACTTCAGCAACGAAATGGGGGTCTCGTTCATTGACGGTGGAAGGGAGAGGGTAGTAGAGATATCATGGTCAGATGACAATTCTTGGGAGGTCGAAAGGGTTTGGAGCGAGCAAGCGATAGTAACGATCACAGAGTACAGGACTGCATGGAATCCTAAAGAGTCCGGGATTGGGGACTATGGAGGGGGGCAGTTCCAATTGGGTTGGGAAGACGAAGTTTTCGTCAACAGTGCAACTCCGATGATTCGGTGGGTTTCTCTGGGCGCAGTTGACGATAACGGAGACCCGATTGGAAATGCCTCTGTCGGCGATTCCGTGAAAATGGAGGCAGTGATAGAAAACACAGGATCTGCTGCTGCATCACTGGCAATAAATTGCGAGGATGTCAGCACCGGATCAACTGCGCAGATCTCACCTTCATTCCCTAATGCTATAATTGGCTCTGGTGAGAAGGTGACTATTCCATTCAGTTGGAGAGTGTCTACAGAAGGTGAAGACTCCCTTAGTTGTAGGATTCTAACCCCCACTCAACTAGTAGATGAGTTCTCTTTCGGAGGTGGTCAGATTTCTAGCATTAGCATAGAATGGTCTGAATCTATGGAAGAGGGTGGCTCGACAATTATCCCTGCCCTAATAGCCCTGGTAGTGGCGGCGGGCGTAGGTGGTTACTTCCTTCTCTCTATCTACACAAACACGGAAGAGGAAGACGATGACTATCAGAGAACTCCCTGAGCCATGGTTGCCTCTGCTACCTTTAGGAATCCTGCGATATTAGCTCCAGCGACGTAGTTTCCTGGCATCCCATACCTCTCAGCAGTCTCATAGGCGTTCTTGTGAATGTTGACCATGATGCTCTCTAGTTTCTGATCAACCTCTTCCCTGGTCCAACTCATCCTCAGGCTATTCTGACTCATCTCAAGACCAGATGTTGCCACCCCTCCTGCATTGCTAGCCTTGCCTGGTCCGAATAGAATGCCATTATCGTGGAATACCTCGATTGCTTCAGGAGTACAAGGCATATTGGCACCTTCTGCTACAGCAATGACTCCACCGTCTACTAGCATTTTTGCTTCTGACTCATTAACCTCATTCTGAGTAGCGCAAGGAAGTGCAACGTCCACCTCAGTGGCCCAAAGTTCGTTGTGATTCGGCTCCGGCTTTGATTCGGTGTATTCAACGCCATCGAAATTCTCAGCATATTCCTTGATCCTCCCTCTCCGGTTGTTCTTTAGATCCATGACCCATGCTAGCTTCTCTCTGTCTATTCCCGATTCGTCGTAAATATAGCCACCACTATCGGACATTGTTACAGGCTTACCTCCGAGATCTAAGACCTTTTCACAGGCGAACTGAGCAACATTTCCGGAACCGCTAATCGCGACTCTGGCTCCCTCGAATGACTTGCCCTTGGTGGATAGCATTTCTCTGGCGAAGTATACCAAACCATACCCTGTAGCTTCCGGCCTTATTAGAGAGCCTCCGTAGGAGAGTCCTTTCCCCGTAAGTACCCCTGCAGTGAACTCATTTGCCAATTTCCGGAACATTCCGAACATATATCCAATCTCCCTTCCTCCGACTCCTATGTCTCCTGCTGGTACATCGAGATCGGCCCCTATATGCCTCCAAAGTTCGCTCATATACGACTGACAGAACCTCTTGACCTCAGAGTCAGACCTCCCCTTGGGGTTGAAGTCTGAACCACCCTTTCCACCTCCCATTGGGAGTCCAGTAAGACTATTCTTGAAGACCTGCTCAAACCCAAGAAACTTCAATATGGATAAATTAACGCTTGGGTGGAACCTTAGTCCTCCTTTGTAAGGCCCGATTGCACTGTTGAATTGGACCCGATAACCCCTGTTTACCTGCAGAGAACCCTCATCGTCATACCATGGTACTCTGAACTGAATTACTCTCTCGGCCTCAACCATACTCTGAACCACATCCAGATATTCTGGATTCTCAGATATTACTGGTCCAAGGCTTTCGAGGACTTCTTCCACTGCCTGATGGAACTCAGGCTGGTTTGGGTCTCTTGCTATCACTGTCTCGTAAACTGTCTTTATCGCATTGTCCATTTGGTCACCAACGATTATGTTGACCCTGATGTCGGGCGGACGCCCCTGCTTATGTTCCCCTTTTGAATGTTCCAAGTATCGAGACAGTATTGGAAAGGTTATTGGAACAGTATCTTTTCAGCGATTTCTGAGACTCTACGCTCATTTCCTGATGTTGTCATCACATATACTGCCTCTTGGCTAACCTGCCTTCTCCTGAGAGCCTCAGCCATTGGAGTTACCTCCTTTAGCCATCTTGTTTTACCATCGTCACCTAGGACCTTAACGTCCACTTGAGCCATTCGTGGCTCCGAGAGTAACAGTTTCACGCTAGGCACATCAATGGCCACATATCCAGGCTCTAGACCGGCCCGATATGCAATATCATCCTCCAACTCCCTCCTCTCATTCAAATTATTTGCCACTATTGCAAGCCTTTCTACCTGCTCTTGAGTCAGGTCGTCCTTTCTCCTACTTAGGCAAACTTTCAGGAGATTTCTGTACTTGAGTCTAGTAACCATGTCCCTTGAGAAACCTCCAACCTTGTCCAATTCCGCCCATATCTCTGCATCTACCCTCCTTTGCAAATCTAAAGAATTAGGTAGTGCTTCTCCTGCCCTCTCCACGGCTCTTGAAAGCATCACTTCAGTCACTCTTGTTACCCTGTGAAAGTAAACAGCACTGTACATCAGCCCCCTAGCTACTAGCATCCCCTCCAGAGAAGATAGTCCCCCTTGTTCTACAACTATGTCTCCGCTCTGACTTCTCAAGCACTCTATCAAACGATTATGATCCACAACTCCATGCTTGACTCCAGTAAAGTGAGAGTCCCTAAGAAGATAGTCTAACTGATCGCAATCCACTGGTCCATGAACGAGTAGAGCAAGGGTCCTATCCTCTCCTGAAAAATCAGATTGTCCTTCTGACCAACTAAGCAATGACCTCTCGGTACCAGATGCATCTGGGCCGGTGATTAACGAAGAGACAAGTTTTGGGTCTAGGCCTCTGTCCTCCAATATCTCAGGAATGGACTTCCTATCATCCAAAGATTCCCCTTCGCCTTCTACTATGACGTCATATTCACCGAGGATTATTCCCTTGGTCACCTCCATGTGATCAAGTCCCCCTCTGTCTGCAAGGATGTGCTCAAGTGTATGGGAATAGGGGCCATGACCCACATCGTGCAACATGGCCGCGACTTGCAGAGTATCCTTGTCTAAGTCTTCCATTTGAAGAGAATCGGCCATCCTTCCAGCGATATGGGAGGCACCCAAAGAGTGTTCGAACCTGGTGTGATGCGCCCCCGGGAATACCAAGTGTGCGAGCCCCAGTTGCTTAATGTGACTGAGTTTATTCATCTCGGGTGTTGAAAGAAGATCCTTTGTCACCCCGTCCAACTTGAATTGGCCGTGTATTGAATCATTGATGACTTTCACAGTATCACAGAGAATGCCGAGCAGTCATGTGCCTTGAATCGCTCGTTTCCATACGGAAACGGAGTATTCCAAAAAAGGCTAATTGTAATTCAATTGCATTTCAATTGCAATACAATTATATCCTACACGCTCCTCTCGCAGACTCAGGAGGGACAAGTAGGTGGCCGGCAACAGTCCAATGGTCTCGCTAAGGATACCAGAGGATCACCTCCTGGAACTAGACAGATTGGTCGGATTCGATGGTATGAGGAATCGATCTGATGTAATCCGGGAAGCTGTAAGGAGAATGCTAGCTACACCGCTTCCTGGCAAGGGAGACAGGGTAGAGGTCGACTTGGGTCCTGACCTTACTGTCAGGCTAAGGGACTATTGCAAGATAGTCGGAGAGCCCGCAGATGTTGTTCTAAGACAATCCGCTAGGGAAATGATCCGTAAGGAGATGATCGAGGGAGCCACAGTTGTGGACCTATTGAGGAGACGCATGGATGAGTTGCTCTCCAGACACGATGACGAGTCAAACACTTAGGAGTGAGAGAGATATGGACGATGTTGGGATGCACGTACAGAAATCGGGGAGGCGGCATGTCCGCCTCCCCAACCACAAATCAAACGGGACCTCCGGGTTCGAGACTGGCCTTAGGAAGATCAGAGACAGAGCGAGGAAACTAAGCAACGCTGTAGGATATGACTCCAAAGACGCTCCCAGGGCACTTAGGAAAGCAGAACGAAGATAGCTCTCAACACACACACCGTCCCGCACGCTTCGTGCGGGGCAACCCCACCCTACCTGAATGAAATGCTGAATTAGGATGCAAACTTATGGACGGCCTATTATCCAGTAGGACTTCATGCCATTAGGAGAAATCGAGAAAGATGGGCTATTCTTTGCTCATGACTCTCCTAGAGAGTCGCAGATAGCGATGATTTCAGATGGAGTCAAGGTTCTGAGGGATGGTGGTTTCCTTNTTGCTTCAGCCCCTACCGGGATAGGAAAGACCGCTGCAGCTCTAGCATCGGCACTTAGTGTGGCCAACCTATACAGCACTAGTTCTGAGACTCCGAAGATTCTTTTCTTGACTGGAAGGCAATCACAGCACAGGATTGTAGTGGATACGATTCGAGAAATCAACAAACGGATTCCTGAAGGATTCTCTAAAGTGAAGTTAGTGGACATTATTGGCAGAGAAGGGATGTGTAAAATCGTAGACAAATCTACTGGAAAATGCAATTGTGAGGTTGGAGTAACTGAGGCAGAAAGAAGGTTTCTAAGATCTGAACTTGAAGATTTCATCCACACGGAGCCAAGACATGTTGACCAGATCTTGAAACGAGTTGAGAAGACTGAGGTTTGTGCTTGGGCTACTGCTAGAGAAGCTGCCAAATCAACTAATGTAATCGTTTGTGACTACAATCACGTGTTCGTAGAAGGTGTCAGAGAGGCATCACTCCCTGTAATGGGGGTAGAATTGGATAACTCCATACTAATTGTGGATGAGGCTCACAACCTTCCTGATAGGATTAGGAGCGGTTTGGAGAGGCGAGTGACCGAGAGGGTCTTCGAGAGAGCTCTGTCGGACGTTCAAGAATATAAGGAGAACATGCAGAAAAATCAGAGAGAGCTGGATATACCAGAATCAAACCAGCTTAGAGAAGCTATTTCCTTGGAGAAGCAAATTAAGGCATTGAAAGAAGACTCTGGTCTGAAAAGGTGGTTCTCAGAAAACAAGAAAAAGATAGAGAATACAAGGGACGATGATCTAAGGGTCGATACACAGGAATTTCTCGATGTTATCGCCTTTGCAATTGAAGGCATTCTTGAAGATGATTCGAATGATAGTATTCAACGAATAAGGATGATGATATCGAGATTGGTTTCCGTGGTGGTGGAAGAAGACGATGACCTTGATGAAGATGAGCAAAATGATTGTATTAGACTTGGTGAAATACTGGAAATCTGTATAAGATACCGNAACAGCTCTGCATTGGCACTAGTATTCGATGAATTGTTAGAGCAACCTCGAGTCACTAGCCATCTTCTTGATCCGAGTGTTGTGGGAGAGCCAATATTCAGTGAGTGCATGGGTTCAATTCTCATGTCAGGAACATTATTCCCACCGGAGATGTATTCTGAGATCCTGGGAATTCCCGCAAATAGAGCCAATTGCATAGAGTATCCATCTGGTTTTCCACTTGGAAATAGACCAGTCCTCATTGCCAGTGATGTTACTAGTAAATTCACTGAGAGGGAGANGAGTTTTGACTCGATTATTGNACATGTAAAATCTGTTATTGATAATACTCGAGGCAACGTAGCAATTTTCGCCCCCAGCTACTCTACTCTATGCTAGAAAGAATACATGATGAATTCGAAAATAGTTGGTGCTCTAAATCAATATTCAAAGAAGAGCAGAGAATGAGTAAAAGAAGAGTGGAGGGGCTCGTATCCAAATTATACGAGCAGAGGAATATGAGAGGAGCGGCTCTTTTCGGAGTCCTCAGTGGCAAGTTGTCCGAGGGTGTTGACTACTCTGACAACGTCCTAAACGCCTTGGTCTGTGTAGGGCTGCCTCTTCCACCCCCAAGTGCCAGACAGGATGCCCTATTGGAATACTATACTAAAAAATTCGACAGGAATAAGGCATGGAAATATGCTAGTCTCCAACCAGCAGTGAATAGCATTCTGCAAGCACTTGGAAGGCCNATACGTAAGAAAGAAGACAGGGCGATAATAGTTCTACTTGAGAAAAGGATGCTAGAAAACAGAGTCATCAGATGTATGCCAGAAATGCAGAAGATGCAGACTTCAAATCCTTCGAGGACAGCCGAGAGAGTAAAGGCGTTTTTCGAGATTTGAACATCAATGGGTTCATTCGAGTCGGTCAATTGGGTGTAGTATGGAGTGGACGAGCATAGATGTCGAAACTGATAGCGATATCACTGAGTCGGTCGGAGGATTGGTTGATCTCAATGTCGGTCTTGATACCGATGCTGAATCTATGCATCAAGAATTCATGAGGGGGCAACCCCANCTATCTGAGGTAAGAAGGAGGCATTCCTCTTTAGTTTCGGAAATAGAATCCAGAGCTCTGGGAGATGATGTTTCAACGATAGGTGAGTTCGTATCAGATATAGGGGGTGAATGGAATGGTAACGACATCCGGATACCCCTTCCCTCCGCAGAAAGAGATGGTTTTTCCATTCAGACAAGAGAAGAAGATGGTTCCCAATTAGTCCGAGTAATATCATCTGAGAGATTCGGAGGGATGATCCGGTCATTCCTCATACCAGAAGGAATGAGAGTAGAAGGGGCCAAGTGGGAAGGAGATATCGTATCAATCAGGTTGGATTGATTCACTCTTCCAATTCGAACTCGAGAGAGCCTCTCTTCGGAATGTCCTGTATTGCCTCTATCTCCTCCACTACCGAGGAGAGCGCCAGCTGGGCATTATCCCTGTGAGCATCCCCTAGTACGTGGCTGGAGTACCGTGCTTCCTCGAATATCCTGTCTAGCGAAACNAATGATGCCTCGCTAATGGGCAGAGCCCCCCGGATAGCCATCTCGAACTCCCTGACAGTCTCGAAGTTCCTACGTAGGAATCCTCGTCGCGTCAGGACTGTGCATAGATTCTCGTAGCAGAGGAATATGGCTCTCCTATACTCGTCTCCGGAGGCTAGCATCTCAACCGTCTGGCCGAAAATGTTAGCGAGCTCCTTGATGGTAGATTTTCTCCTGTTGTTGATAGCCATGGCACCTACAGCAACTAGAATAGCACCTACCAAAAGGACTCCTATGGCGACTGCTGCCCTGTCTAGGAACGACGCTTCTTCTGGCTTCTCATACGCAATCTGGACGCCAGATGACGGAAGCAGGGCGAGACTGCCAGGATCGATGAATTCAGAGTCGGAGACCAGTAGGACGGCGAGTACCCCCCATCCCTCTGGAGGTGGCGATTGAGAGGATAGTGGTGGAAGGGGGGCCATTGATTTGAACTCGTACTCGAAGACTCCATCGGGCCCGGTCAACTTGGATACCGAGAAGTGGGTGACGCTCCCATTGGCAAGGCTTGCACTCAGAGAGAGTCCTGCCAGAGGAGCTCCGGTGTCCCTTGCAGTGGCGTTGACTGAACCTCTGATGATTCTTTGTCCGATGGAGAGTTCTACTTCCGAGTACTCGAAGTCGACCTCGACCATTACCAGGATCTCAATCTCCTTGGACGCGCCGTTCAGGAAAATGGATTGATCCGAGTCTACGATAATGGTAATCAAATTGTCACCAGGGGTCATGAACTCCTGGGCCTTAGCGATTATCTGGAAGTTCATGGTATCTGGGTTACTCCATGGGCCTGTCGAAATGGGAAGTTCGGTTTCCCCCCAAGAAAGGGACATCGAGAGATTAGCAAAAATTGCGGAGTCGCCTCCAACCTCCCTAATCAGGCCCTGGAGCATTATTGATCTCGACGGAGAAGAGTCGCCTCTCACTATTGAGTTAGTAATCGGCTGTATTTCTATCACGATATCAGATAGGGCGAAGACCTCTATCTGCGATTCAGCGGGAAGGTAAAGGAACTCTCCTTCGAAAAGGAATGAGAAGTTGTGAGACCCCCTGTCTATGGTGTACTGCACCCTATGGCTGAGCGAGAACAGTCCTCCCTCTTCGGTAGTTATGATTTCCACTACGGAGTCGCCAAGTAGTACAGAGATTTCCCTTCCTTCTAGCCCCTGCTGGAACCCCGTATCGGACTCGAATAGTCTGCCACTGAAGTTCCAATTTCCTCCTCGAGTAGCATAAGCGCTCTCAACCTGTAGGGATATCTCCGTGTGGTATGAAACTGTGAAGTTAGTTTCTGTAGAGCCCTGCCTGTAAAATCCCTGAGCGGGTGCGATAGCAGAAATGGAGTGGTTTCCGATATCCAAGGATTCAGGAACCGTCCACTGAAGACTCCAGTTGCCATCCTGCTGGCTGCTAGTTATCCCTACCAGAATCCCATCCACGAAGACCTCGATGGTGTGAGAGTCCAGCCAACCATTCTCGAGATTATCCTTCACGGTGCCGGTAAATGTCATTTCACCCCCCACAGCAACCGGACCTGGAGTCTCAACGGTAACCGAGACTGGTGCGAAGACAGTGAAAACAACGGAGGAGTTGGAGGGAAGAATGAAGTCCTCGCCTAGGAACTCAATCTCGATCATGATGGGACCCAGTGGCATGTCTGAGGGAATTGGCACTAGTCCTGAAAATGAGCCNTTGGAACNTACTGATATGGAAGTGAGTTCCTGACCATCCACTGAAAGTAAAAGNTCCCTATTTGGGATGGGTCTGCCCACTCCATCTGTTAGCATCCCTTCAATAGATGCTACTTCTGTCCTATCTATCTCGGAAGGCGGAGTGGAAATTACCACCTGAGAAGGCTGTGTCACATTGAAAACTAGTATGTCTGTTGAGCCAAGATAGTACTCGGGATTTACAGAATCCCCCTGCCCCATTGGGTCGACCCATGAGAAGCCTCCAAGGAATTCGGCACGTGCTTGGTGTTGTCCGAAATCCATGTCAGAAGGAATCTGGTATGTTATCGACCACTGTCCTGTACTGGAGTTTGAGAACGCAGTATATGCTGGCCCGACATCAACTCCGTCTATATGTAAGTGAATCAGGCCACCGCTGAGGTTTCCGTCTTCTTTCAGCATCTGCCCCCTCTCATCCTGTAGGGAGCCAGTGAATGTTACTGAGGACCCGGCGATCGAGGGGGATGTGGCCTCCTTCAGAACTAGTTGCGTCTGTGCTAGAACGACGACTCTGGTCCATGTCTCATCCCCTAGGAGGCCAATAGGCCCACCAATTCCCGTGAACGTTGCAGTAACCCTCATCGGCCCGGGGTCCCTATCTGGCTTCACCAGTATTGATGCCGTTGCGGTACCGTTTGAGTCGGTCAGTCCACCCCAGACAGTGATATTGTCTACCTCTACCACCACAGTAGCGGAAGGTACTGGAGAGCCTGAATTATCGATGATTGCCAGGGACATGTCGAACGTTTCCCCTCGGATTGTTCTGTTGTCTGGATCGAGATCGTCCGGACTCTCGATAGTTAGGACTGTGTAACCTCGGCTATTGAAAGCGGTGAAAGCTGAAGCAGCGGAGAAATAGGTGACTTGAGGGGTGAACGAAACATCGAGGCCATGCGGCCCTCGAGGGAACGAGAGATCCAGACGTATCTGAGCAGACCAGGTGCCGTCGGAGTTGAATGAAACCAACGGGACAGTGAAGTTCGCAGATTCCCCGTCTATTGAGAATAGCAGAGTGGGATTGAGTGGATTCCCATTGAGATCTGATAACCCGGTCCCGTTACTAGAGGTGAGAGAGCCTGTTACATTGAATGGCTCTCCGGGTAGTGGATTTGCTTGGATTGGATCGATTAACATGCTGACTGGTGACCTGACTGTAATGGTATTCAGAATCTGGACAGCGGGGTTGAGGTCTCCAGAACCATTGAACACGAAGGTGACGTTGACAAGTCCCAGGGGATGGTCATGAGGTATCTCGAATTCGAAGGATACGCTGCCGTCAGCAGAGGTGATGGACGGGTCGAGCCATGTATCATGGAAGCGAACTTGGACCTCAAATCCTGAGAGCGGCGCTTCGTTGTTGCTGAACTCAACCAGCCTCGTGGTCATTGTGGCAGAATCGCCCCTGTCGATTATTGTGTTGATGAAAGGATTCGTGTCAATAAACTGTGAAACTCCGAAGACCAGGATCGAGGCGTCCCCATTTCCAGTGAGGTAGAATGGAGTAGATCCGTTTACCACGCTTACAACTACTGTTCTATCACCCCTGGTTACTCCGTTTCCTAGTACATCTGTCGGCACAGATACGTTGAATCCCCCAGAAGCATTGGTGGTGTGGTTCTCTATCAGTAACTCATCGGGTTCGTCCAAGAAGAAGACATTGATCCCCACTGGCCCGTCTACTGTCCTATTTGTATCCGCGGAGTCCATTACTGTACCAACGAGGTTGAACTGTTGAAGGGCTGTAACCTGGCTTGGGATGAATGTGATGTCGACGGTGCTACCTACTTGGACTGTGATGTTGGCGAAGCTCTGGTTGCCTAGCCACCTTCCCGCATCTGGAGTTTCTAGAGTGTCAGTTAGGTCATCGGGAGCATGGACCCTGATGTCATAGAACCCAGGAGGAGTAGATGAGGGAATAGTAGCGTCGAAGGATGCTGTGCCCTCTGAACTGGTGCTGGAAGACTGGAGGATGGTCTGTAGGGGCCCTCCCCAGTCAAAGTACAAGTCAAGTTCTACTCCTGATAGTTTCGCGCTTGGGTCCTCTACGTCAGTAACCGTGGCCTGGAGTTCCATCTGATNGCCTGCAGTAACTATNAGAGAAGTAGGATCGGATTCAATGACGAACTCNGTNTGTACTCCAATNGGAATTATNGTNGGGTCTGCAGCATTGTAGAAGGCGCCACCTTCNGGGGGGTTAGAAGAGAATCCCAANGTNACGGATATTTCNTAGACNCCTGAGGGNATNCCGGATGGTATCTCGAATGATAGGTTGTATGACCCNGTAATGTTGTCCACCCATCCGCTAGCNACGTTGTAAATCGTGGGTGCTGAAGGGAAACCACCNGGGGTTGTTGGCAGNTCGGANGGGACAAGGAGTTGTACCAAAACAGAAGAGTTGTTCTGTGTAACAGGATTCAGAAGAATCATGTCCTTCGCAATTCCAGAAATCCAATTCGTGGATCCTCTCGCAGACCAATCACTGGATAGATTTGCAGTGGCGTTGGCCATTCCTCTAACTCTGAGGGGTGCCGAGGTTGAGTTGGCGCTGAGCCAAGTAGATCCTGAATAACTAAGGTTCCAGTCATAGTCACCTGGTGCCATATTCCAAGTGGGGGTGAAAGTTGGAGTCACCCTACCTGCGTCCGGATCTGTCTGATTCCATTCTACTACTCCATCGAAGATCAGAGTGTAGTCTCCTTCGAACGATGCGAACGAGGTGCCTGTATGGTCTTCCAGTAATACATCAACTTCGTACCCCCTACCCCTGATGGCGAATGGGAGTTCATAATCGAAGACTACGAAGCTCCGAATTCCGAACGTATCGGAGAACTGTTCCTGATCGTTCGCATTGAGATCATCGGAATCAAACTGAAATCTGACGTCCACTGGACCTGCGGGTATTGGAACCTCTGAGGCACTGAATGGCCATGTAATTGAGAACTCCCCGGGGTTTAAGCTCCAAGAAGAGTTGTTAAGGTACCAAGAGGAAATTTCAACGAATGGACCGGATATATCGGCCCTTCTCATCTCCATGATGAGAGTCCCGTTGAGGGGCGAGGGAGAGAGTCCCCTGCTCAGGACCGTTCCATTGAGGTATATGTTGCTTCCAATTTCAAGAATTGAGTTGTTTGCTGACTGGGACTCTAAATCGACGGTTAGGTTTGGAGATAGGGTGATATTGAATTTGAAGGAATAGTTACTGGGCCTGGCATGGTACGAGGGGGGNGTTGCATTGTTGAGGTCATCGAAGTGCCAACCATCGAAGGAAATTGCTGCATCCATTAGTCCGAGGGGCTCGGTCTCNTCTATCGGGACGATGAACTCATAGTATCCGCCGGTAGAGACCGCCGATGTGATTGAGACTTCGCCATCCACTTCGGATGAGTAGTTCAGAATNACCTGTATATCGTCTCTAATAGATGGATCTAGGTANGGAGAACTAGCCCAAGATAGTTGCCCTGTGATTGATGAGTTTACACCTATTCCTAGCATAGGCTGATCCACTGGAGTCGGATTTGTTATGGATAGGGAGACGTCGTCTGATATGTTCAACAACCATGCCATCGTTATACCCTGAACCCCGACGTATCCNTTCTCAGAGGTAAGTATGACCAATGATCCGAAACCTGGTTGGATGACTTCCTGAGGAAGACCTGTAAGATTGAAAGTGCCGTTAGAATCCGTGGAGACGCTGGCAACGGCATACTCAGGAATTGCTGCGCTACCTGGAATATTTTCAGACGATTCTTGCTCAACCAGGTATANTGACAAAGAGACGTTTTCCACTAGTGTCTGATTTTCTGAGAACTCAAGAGTTCCTTGTACCCATATNTTATCTGAAGCAGATACATTCCTCTCAATGGAAGTTGGGCCCCATGATTCTACATTGACTGTGACTTCTGACATCGGNGGGCAAGCCTCGAAAGGGATCCAGCCCAGATCTAGTTCTCCTTGGTTCTGATTTGTCTGCAGGTGTACCTCCGCCCATCTAGTGAAGTCCTTCCCATACACATTGAGAGACTTGCCATCCCATGCCCCTCCAGCGAATCCGGTGACCTTCCTAGCTGGCATCCCCGCAATTCTAAGCATTGTAACGAAGACAGAAGTGAATTCATCGCAGTTTCCTTCTCGTGAAGAGTTCAGTATCCAGTGAGAAATGTCACTTTCGCCGCCCATTCCATCGGGCCTTCCTGATCCATCGTGGTTCCTTAGGAAGGAGATGGTCTCATTACCATTAACAAGGAAGTCTTGGATTGCCTTAATTTTGTCCCATGCTGAAATTGCTCCGGACTGATCCAGTATGTCTTGTGTCAGATTGATCACGAAACCCCCGTTATCCATGAAGTTCTGAGGGAGGTCTTTACCATATTCTGAATCATCGAATGCAGTGGAGTTATCGGTTATCTCAGTAGGTAGAATAACCTCTGGAGCGTTTACGTAAAGTGCTTCAATTACCGCGCTGTCTACGATTATATCTCGAGTGTAGTTCGAGAAGTTCAGTCCTGCTGTAAAGTCCACCCATGTGGTATAGTTGACTACATTGAATGGCTGTATTAGTTCCCTACCGGGACCGATATACCCTGCTTCATCGAAGATTATCTCCCAAGATAGGGGTCCCGAGTGGTTCCAGAGAGATTGGTCAGCAACTCCTTGTTCCACAGAGAATTCNGGCAAAACCTGAGTATNNCCNACAAGGGTGCTGTTAACCCCCCATGAGACTCCNGTATAGTAGTCGTACGTGTGCCATCTCCAGTAGTGNCTTACAGATGGGTCTAGNCCTTCNGAGGTATTTGTNGCTGTGAACATGAGTGAATTCTCCTCGATATCGTCAGAAGGTTCGAANGGATCGCTGGGAGAACCGATGCAGTCTAGCTCCCAGAAATCNTCNGGACATTCTTCGCCNTCAGGGACNCCTCCCCCGTCCGAGTCAGGGTCTAGCCAATCAGTACCCAATTCCTGCTCGATGGAGTCTGGGATNCCNTCNCCATCTGTATCCAGNGGGTTAATGTCGTCATCTGGGTTGTCCTGAGGGTTTGTACCATCCAGATATTCTTGTCCATCGTTNACCCCTCCGGAATCGGAGTCGGCTACNTTCCAGAGAGTGAACCAGACATCGCTAGTTAGATTGCCCCCAATNCCGAAAATCATAGAGCACCCGGTGGAGTTCTCGAAGTANTTGTTGAGTCCATCGCCATCNGTGTCTAGAAGATTGTCACANGGCTCTCGTGGATCTGTATCATTCAGTATCTCCGACAAATCATTTACGCCATCTCCATCGGTATCGAAAAGTGTGGGGTCGGATAGGTATCCCCAAGTTGCACTAAGTTCCTCCCAGTCTGCAAGACCGTCGCCATCGCTATCCTTGTAGTCGTCATCGCACCATGGGTCGTTGGATGCATTCGGAGAAGCGTCCCAGCACCATGAGCCGTTTGTTATGAGGATAGTGTTGGAACCTGCTGGAGGCTCGACATCGACCCCCCTCACGAATAATGCCTCAAGGGAGGAGTAACTGAACGGGGTTTGAGTACCATTCTGGGAAANATAGTATGCCATTGGGGGACTCCCTCGCCAGTCCACTGGNTCTGGGTCAATTCCCTCTGTTGAGTTTAGTGTTAGTGTGTCCGCNTCTCCGTCCCATGAGATTACAGTAAANAANAGNTCGAAAGTTGAGGTACACGGGTCAGTCTGACCNGGNAANCCCTCNTCTCCATCGTTAATTCCCCCCCCATCCGTGTCTGCAACATTCCAGAGAGTGCATGAGTTGTTCTCCTCCCAATTNTGAAGGCCGTCTCCGTCGAAGTCCCCCTCGTCGTTTATCCTTGTAGGATCCGTCTCCCCNGTATCTATCACTCCGTTCCCNTTNAGGTCCTCATCNCCATCGTCTAGGTGGTCTCCATCGGTGTTGTTGTCTCGTGGATCTGAGCCTTGGGNGGGATCNCCATAAGAGCCGTTGTACTCTANCCCATCNAGTATACCATCGCCGTCTGTATCAGGAGAAGTTGGGTCGGTAAGTAAGACTAGTCCTTCAAACGAGTCGTTAAGGCCATCTCCATCGGTATCGTTATTCTGAGGGTCAGTTTGAGTGATTCCATCGACCTCAGCAGTGAATATCGCGCAGCCACCNGGNCCTAGAGAAAGAATNGGATTACAGGGGGACTCAGTAATTGTCATGTTTATTGGGCCTGGTCTGAAATANTGGGTTGGCGGGAATGTTGAGCCGTTCCTGGTCCCCCAAGCAGGATTGACATACTCGTAGATATTAGCTAAACCGTCTAAGTCGGGGTCCCCGTATGTCCCATCCTGATTGGAATTTGAAGTTGGGTCCAAGCCGTTTGCCACCTCCCACCCATCNGGCATNCCATCGCCATCCGTGTCCCAACCGNTAGGGTCCTCGTCGATGTCGCCGTCACCATCATCATCATCAGAGCTACAATCGGCATCGCCATCGAAGTCGTTATCATTTGAGTCGACCATCCCATCGTGATCGTTATCGAAGGTGTCAGTGCAGATATTTCCGACTGGGTCCTCATCTGCACCATCGGAGCCAGCGCCCTGAATAACTTGCATTGCGCTTTCCTCGTCCCAATTTGAGACTGGGATAGTACCATTCCACCAAACTCCATTGTCGAGAACATTGGTAGTGGAAGGTTCGTCCCAACCGGAGGGGATTCCGTAGAGGTACTCGTTCAGATTTGTCAGACCATCAGAATCTGGGTCTCCTGTAGATCCGTTTTCTCCTAATGAGGATAGCGGGTCAAGACCGTATTGCCACTCCCATCCATCGGGGAGGCCATCGTTATCAGTGTCCCAATCCTGAGGTTGGGTATTGATGATGAACTCTATACCATATGGAAGCCCATCTGCATCCTGGTCGTTGTTGGTTGCAGAAGCCTCGAATACTGAAATATGCATTGAAGCTGTACTTGANATCAAGAAAAGGAAGGTTAGAAGAGTGGCTGATCTCTTCTTTGCCTTTTCTACATTCCCTTCGTAATTTACAATTACGAACCTCATGCTATGTGACACATTTTCTTGGCGATAACTAGAGGTCTTAAGCAGAATGGAGCGTCGTTCGTACATTAGTATACTCAAATTAGTTCAACGTCGTCATCTTCGTACCTATCCACCGTACTAGACTGTTCTTCAACTACTACTGGTGCAGGTATGTCAGGTACTTCGGATAATTCCTCTTCTTCCGAATCCGAGAGTGATTCGAGCATACTCATTTGTGCGGCCCATCTCCTTCTGTTGAGTCGGCTCTGTACTCCTGCGAACAACAGCAAAACGCTGACTGCGAAAAGGACCATCGAAATTGGCCTGGGATGGACAATCTCGTTGATCACTATCTTTGAGATTGAAGCAATTTCTACTATCGCAACAAGGGTGAATTGGGCCTTCATTGAGTCTGCGAAACTCTGCTCGGTATCCAAGGGGGTTGCAGTAATTGAAATCGGAACCGACTGTCCGTTATTTGCGGAAGTTGGTACAGAAATCTCTACTGTAAATGTGGCCTGGTCGAATTGATCTATCTCAATCAACGGGGAGCCGGAAAGTCCTCCGATTGAAACGTCCCAGCCACTTGCCTCAACATCGGCCTCAAGAAGAATCGTCATCGCGCTGTTCCCCTCATTTTTTACGATCATTGTGATTGAGTAATCATTACCGGGCGAGAATTTCTTGTTTGGCGATTCCTGTACTATCTCCAGCATGGGATCAACAGCATCGACTTCAAATGTCATTGGGAGATCGAAATAGCGAGGGTTGTCTTCGTCCACATCCTCGACAATTCTTAGGAAAACTGTATGATTTCCAGCATCTACCTGATTGGTCATAGTGACGCTCAGGAACACTTCAGTGAAGTCACCTGGGCCCAGTGAAATACGAGGTACAGAATCNCCATCAGAGTTGGTTATTCTATATTCCCAGTTTCCGTACTTGGTATCTCTATCCAGATTCTCCTGAAGGCTTGCTGGATTCTTTAGTAGCCACCATGAGGCCGGTCCCAATTCTGTATCGCTATTGGTAATTCTTGCTCTGAATTCCATTACCGGTCTATCCTGTCCAGGGGCACAGAGTGCAACCTCCATGTGACCAAGTGGAGTGCCATCACAGTCCTGAGAAATCTCTCCCCTTATCCCATATGTTCTCTGAATAGTGAAAGAGACCTTAGTGGTCGTGGAGGAGTTTCCNCCACTAATAACCTCAATCTCTATTTCTCCGATATCGTCATCCTCCCTATCCAGGCTTGGCTTAATTCCTAGGATCAAAACTTGGGTATTGTGCCTCTCAAGAAGGGATGTATGGAATGTCCCGTCNCCTTCATCCTGAAGTATCCTCTGACCGGTAAGATTGTCATGCAGTTGGAAGATTGACTTCGATCTCTTTAGTATGTCTATCCTGAATGTGTCGGCATCAAAACCTGAGTTAAATATCTCTAGAATGAAGGGATTGAACTCNCCATACTCNGCGAATCTGGGTATAGTTGAGTCCAAAGCATCCCCNCTTGACGANTTGGCAATCGGTATCTTNTGGTCCTCNGACCAAATTGANACTACTGGGGGCTGGTAGACGTCAATCTTCTCTACGTTTAGAACCAGGGTGTCCTGATGTACAACGGAGATTACACCATCAACATCGGCCTCTGCTATTGCCCTAATCTCTATCTTCTTGGGCATTCCTGTAAGATCGTCCGGAGCGGTGAGTGTAACTGTTGGATTGAGCACGGAGCCTCCGGAGCTCATCTCATATCCTGCTGGAGAGTCGAACTCCACCAACCAAGAGCTACCTAGATTTGTTAGGACTTCCAGCTCTACGTTCATTGATTTTGTCGAGTCCCCCCTGTGAACAAGAACCATTGGTACAGGAGTAACCTTACCGGGTGCGAAGTACTCTACTGTACGATCGAATCTATGTTTCAATGAAACACCAAATTGATGCATTTCAATAGGCTCATGCTCTATCTCAATCTCGTTGCCACCGACATCCCTAACCTTGAGAATTACAGTATATTCGCCGGGACTTAGTCCGCTGTTGTATGTGTGGAGATACTTGCCGAAGATCCCTGTGCTTGAGTCCTCAATTTCCTCCATGTCACCAGTAATTCTTTCATCGACTTCGTAGTTCCCATTGGGACCCCTCATTAGAATGTCAACCCTTGAAATGTCGCCTCTTCCGAAAGCGCTGATTGCATCTATCGAGAACTGAATCTTCCTATCTTCAATTACATCATTTGGATACCAATCTAATTCGGATCCCTCGGCTATGTTTGCCCCTTCCCTCTGAACCGCAATGATACTATTCATCAGAGCATTTCCGTTTGCCTCCATCTTGGAGAACTTATTTGGCTCATTGTCTATCCTGTTGAAGGCAACGTCAGCAGAGCAGTCAGAACCGCCGAATGGACTGTCACCCCCATCGCATCCAGACATGCTAGCCCTAACTTTGACTACCAGTCTCTCGCCTTTCCTTACATCAAAGGACTCCGATGAGCCGATGCCGACATCGATTATTTCGTGATCAAAGTCGCAACTGCTACCAAATGAAGCAGTACAAACGGATCCNGAATAAGTTGTAGATCCGAGCGTCCNTTCTGTTGTCATNATGGATACTGTCCAATCTACGTTNGAATTCTGGGGNCCCTCTGACTTGAGGAACAGTTCAACGGGAACGTAGTGTGNTTCATTGGCAAAGAATTTTCTTCCGAATAATTCCAANGTTGACATCATCGAAATTGACATGAACTGCACNTCGTCATCGAGAGCGCTAGCAGTGACCTGGTCNGCATTTGATNCGGGGGGTTGGGTGCTGATTAGTCCGTCCATACCTGCCGTCTGGTTCTGTCCNGGCTCTACGAAGTAGAGTTTGTACAGATTTGCTGCTGGATCACTNTCNGATGAGTCAGACCTCTGGAATTTCGNCANCTCATCCGCCTGTAAATTAATTCCNGTGGGCAATACCATCANTATGGTAAGAGTCAGGGCAANAAGGGCACTTCGAGTACCNCACGGNGNCGAGTTCCTATTTCGCACGNNNGGGCGCCGCATTCGAGATGTTAAAGAGTTCGGGAGATTGGAGTACCACATGCATCGGTTNTAGGACGGTAATCGTCCGCTCGGTTGAAATTCAAAGTCGGTGCTCGTTGAACTGCAGGGGTACCCGAGTTGGTCAAAGGGGCCGGACTTAAGCTCCGGTGCTTAGTGCTTCATGGGTTCGAATCCCATCCC